>CALITO010000006.1 GCA_938041455.1 uncultured bacterium
TTCTATAACTTCTTGAGAGAAGAGAACCTCCCCTCTTTTAACTAATGCCTCGTTATATCTTGGCCAATTATACTTGTCTCCTATTTTCATATTCCATCAATACTTATCGTAAGCTCTTTGGCTTAATTATTCAACAAAACCGTCAAATTTTATAAAAGTGTGCTCTCGCCGTTTCACTTTGGGGTCCCGTATTATCAAAAACCATCTGGGGGATTTCCCAACGAGTTTCCCGAGAGATTTAGCTATTCCCTCCAACTGACCCTAAGACATCCTGAACACAACCCCTACTAGGGCAAAGACTTTTATAAATTATCGGGAATAGCAAAAAGGTCTTCCCCTTCTACTGATCTCCTATTTTCATATCTCCTCAATACTTACAGTAAGCTGCTTGGCTTAATTATTCAACAAAATCACTTTTGATATAGTCAATGGAGAAGAACACATTGGGCAGGTTAGCAGGGTCTAAACGAACGCTATTTATTCGTTTGCCTGCCCACATAGGGTGTTTACCAATCGCTAACTTATACTCGGTGAAGTCTCCATCAACTAATAAGGGAAATCTCAACACTTTGTCCTCAGTGAAAGTTGGGGAATCATCCGTAGTCCAATAGAACTCTGCTATTGTGCCCCCTGTGACCTTCATCCTAATTCTTATAATCTGCCCAGGACTACCCCTTAAATCCATCCCTATTCTTATCATATAAGGGTCACTATCCGTCGAGATACCCTCTAAGCAACCCTCTCGCACTTTGATTAGACCTATGTCGTGAATAGCTATCCAACCCTCGTCTGAGCCCTCGAAATTGAAATCTATTTCGTTCTTGAGAATTATTTTACCTAATGTACTTTTTTCCTCTTTTTTGAGACCTTCTATCTCTATCTTTTGCCATCCCTTGTTTTTGGGTATCCTGAAATATAACCAATAGGCCATCCCTTCATACTCGAAATCGGTCTCAATGCCGTTCACCCTTATTCTGTAGGGTTTACTCACTCCGCAGAGCAAAATAGAGCCTGGTTCGCCGGAAGGAAGTTTTATCTGGAAAGAAAATTTATTATGGGAAAATACTGGATTTCTTACTTTGCCTCTATAGTTTAAGTGTATCCCACCAATCCGAAGCGTCTGAGGTTGAGTATCCCTGTCGAGCAGTTTGTAAACACACTTGAGAATCATAACTGGGGAGAAGAGCGGATAGGCTGTCCAACTCGCTTTGTCCCCTTCTATAGTTCCGATACTATCTGGCCAAAGTGCTACATTTTCTCCCTCTTCGTCTTGTTGATACATAGCACTGCGTAATAAGCCTTCCGCGATTGTTTTCCAGGGAAAAGATTTGTCATAATCCCATAGTTGGAGCAAAGCATAAGATAATCGCAATCCACACCATTGCACTGGGCGTCCAAACCAGGAGGTTATATGGAAGCTCGCTCCATAAACAATCACAGAGGCATATCTCATAAAGGGGAAGCGTTCATCATTCCACATATATATAAATGGTAAGCTTCGCCTCGCCCACTTCCTCGCCTCTTCAATATAAGTTTTTCTTCCCGTCGCTCTGTAACCCTCTATATAGGCTTCAACCGCATCAGAGGCTGCCAAGATATCGGGAGCGTGAAGAGGTATTTCCCAAACTTGAGCACCCTTAGGCGTAGTGAACCTCTTCATAAACTCCAGCGTCTTTACGCCTCTTTCCATTAATTTTTTGTCACCGGTCATCCGGGCATAGGATAGAACTTGCCAGGCGTTACGAGCGCAAGTGCCAACTTCGACACCCATATGGGGACCTATGAGGCGGTAATCAAAACCTCCCCAAATACCTCTTTCTATTCGTTTAGCATAAAATCTCCAAGAGCCATCCTTTTGCTGGGTATTGATCAGGGTCAACACGAACGCCACTTTCTCCTTCAACTTTTTTAGAGGATTGGAAAAGGTAAAACCCAAGTCTTCACCTGAAATCTCTATATGATACTTATCTTGTATCCATTCCACTAACTCTTTGCATTGTGAACGTATCTCGGGGGAAGGGGACAGAATGGAGCCTTGATAGAGATCGTATAGGTAAAAAGAGGGACGTCCTTTACGAGCAAGTGTTCCTCCACCCTTGATTTCCCACCACTGCTCCTCTTGTGGAATCCAGAGTGAACGAAGGTATGCTTTCATATTGAATTCAACCTCTTTCAGATAACTACCCCTTGGAATAGGCATCGGAGCGGGGACCCCAAATAGGGCGAACCACTTATCCATAGCGAAAAGGGCATCCCGAGCTGAACCACTGGCATATATATAAGCCTGAAGCTTCAAATTTTTCCCCTTGGTTAACTGATAGGGCGTGGAGGCTATCCTCTCGTTCTCCTTCACCCAGCGGGGAACGGAAGGCAAGAATAAGCCCATCAAGTGGGAATTACGTCCCTCAAACCAGTCGGGGGAGGCGAAAACCGCTGAGGGTCTATCATTTTCTCCATCCCATTTTTGATAGGGGTCCCAAAGGAGGGCAAGGCACAAACCCTTGTTGTAAACGCTCATCAAAGGTATTGTTATCTTGTTGGGA
>CALITO010000007.1 GCA_938041455.1 uncultured bacterium
CCTTTTCCTCCAACTTCCCCCTCTCAGATAGCAACTCCCCCAAACTCCTCCCCTCCAAAAACTCCATAACCATATAGGCTGTGTTGTTCTCCTCAAAGAAGTCGTAAACATCTACTATTGAGGGATGATTGAGCCTAGCCAGTAGCCTCGCTTCCTCAAGGAACCTATATCTCATCCGGGAGAAATTAACCTGCAGTATGGGGTTTGTTGGCTGGACGGTTTTCCCCCGCCTAGTGCACCCTGTTGGAAATAACTCCTTTATCGCCACAGCCCTCTTCAAAATGGCGTCCCCTCCCTTATAGGTTATGCCGAAGCCCCCCTCACCGAGAACCCTCCCCACGCTGTATCTCCCATCTCTGAGCTTTGTTCCCAGGGGAAGGTGGAGAGGAACACCTACCAAGGGAGCCCCGCAGAACTTACAGTTTGCGCTCCCCGGCGGATTCACTTGCCCACAAACAGAACAGACACTCTCCTGTACAGGCTTTCACTCCTAAATAAGCGATTTTGTTGAATAAACATCCCTGTTTAAAAATTATAGCCAACTTATCTCCTTTGTCAAAGTCAAATTTTATATAAGGTTTATTTCCTCGAGTATCCTCCCGCATCTCCTTGACTTTGGGAGATTTTGGAGGTTATTATTTATCTTGTTATGTTGAAGCGTTATACCTTGCCCCCAATGGATAGAATCTGGAGCGAGGAATATAAAATCCAAAAATGGCTCCAGGTGGAGATCGCTATCCTCAATGCTTGGGCTCAAATTGGGAAGATCCCCCAGGAAGTGGTTCAAGAGGTGAGGGAGAAGGCGAGCGTGGATTTGAAAAGGATGAGAGAGATAGAGGACCAAGTGGGGCACGATGTTATAGCATTCGTGAAAACTGCTACGGAGAACCTCTCCAAGAATGCGAGGCGCTTCTTCCACTATGGCGCTACCTCCTACGATGTAGTTGACACCGCCCTCTCCCTCCTATTGAGGGAATCATCTGAAGTCATAATTGGGGAAATCCGCTCCACATTGGCTCTCCTCTGGCAAAAGGCTTTGCAGTTCAAATACACGCCTATGATGGGAAGGACGCACGGTATGTTCGCCGAACCGATAACTTTGGGCTTCAAGTTCGCCCTTTGGTTCACCGAGATGAAAAGGAACCTGGAGAGAATGGAAGAGGCGAAGGGAGTTGTATCCTTCGGCAAGGTATCGGGAGCAGTGGGGGTCTTCGGCAATTCTTCTCCAGAGGTGGAGGAAATCGCCTTAAAGGAGCTGGGGCTCAAACCCGCCCCGGTCTCAACCCAGGTCCTCCAGAGGGATAGGCACGCTCAGTATATGTTCGCACTTGCTGTCCTCGCCTCTTCCCTAGAGAAGTTCGCCACGGAAATAAGAAACCTTCAAAGGAGCAATATAGAGGAACTGGAGGAGCCTTTTGGAGAGGGACAGAGGGGTTCATCCGCTATGCCACACAAGAGAAATCCCATCGTCTGTGAGCGGATATGTAGCCTGGCAAGGGTTATAAGGGGATACCTCCTGCCCGCTTTGGAGAATATCCCCCTGTGGGGGGAAAGGGATTTGACCAATTCCGCAGGTGAGAGGGTGATACTGCCCGATGCTACCATCCTCACCCATTATATCCTCGTCAAGTTCCAGGATTTGCTCAAGGGATTGGTTGTCTTTGAGGAGAGGATGAAGGAGAACATAGAGAAAACTTTGGGCACCTGGGCATCGGAGAATCTTATGCTCAGGTTAATTGATAAGGGATTGACGAGGGATGAAGCTTATGATTTAGTGCAGAGGCTTTCTTTCAGGGCGATGGAGGGGGGAAGACATTTGAGGGATATAGTTCTGGAGGACAAGAGAACGAGAGAACTTCTTTCCCCAGGGGAAATTGAGAAATGTTTTGACCTCGATGAGCATCTCAGATGGATAGATCATATATTCAGAAGGGCAGGTATAGAGGATGAGAGCCAGGATATTCATTCGTCTTAAGGAAGGAGTTTTGGATGTGCAGGGACAAGTTGTTCAAAGGGCTCTGCGCAACCTCGGCTTTGAGGAAGTGGAGAATGTCCGCATAGGGAAGTTAATAGAGATGGAACTTTCCAATGGGGAGGAAGGACGGATAAGGGATATGTGCGAGCGAATGCTCGCCAATCCCGTGGTTGAGGATTACGAGATAGTTATTGAAGATGGGGAAGGTTAAGTTCGCCGTCGTCGTTTTCCCCGGCACCAACTGCGATATGGATTGTTATTATGTTGTGAAGGAGGTGCTGGGGGAAGAAGCGGATTATGTATGGCATAGGGAGGAGGACCTATCCCCTTATCACTGCATTATATTGCCGGGCGGTTTCTCCTACGGCGATTATCTTCGCACGGGCGCCATTGCCAAGCTCTCTCCGGTTATGGAGGGGGTTAGAAGGGAAGCGGAGAAGGGGAAACTCGTGATAGGCATTTGCAATGGTTTCCAAATCCTTGTTGAGGCGGGGCTCCTTCCGGGGGCGCTTTTGAAGAACACTAACCTTCGCTTTCTATGCAAGTTCGTCCACCTCCGCGTGGAGAACAACCAGACACCTTTCACCCATCTCTATAAAGAGGGTGAGGTCCTGCGAATGCCCATAGCCCACTACGAGGGCAGATACTTCGCTCCTCCCCCCCTGCTCCAATCTCTGGAGAAAAATAAACAGGTCCTTCTCCGCTACAGCGACCCCGAAGGAAAACTCAAGGAGGAAGCAAATCCAAATGGTTCCCTCAATTTCATAGCGGGTATAGTCAATGAGAAAGGGAATGTATTCGGCTTAATGCCTCACCCCGAGAGATGCTCAGAGGAGGTCCTTTCCTCCGAAGACGGCTTTCGCATATTCAAATCAATGGCTGATTGGATGAAAGCTCAGTTGTGAGGATGAGCGAGAATGAAGAGACCAACTTATAAGGAATTAGGCTTAACGAGATATGAATATGAGAGAATAAAGAGAGCCTTGGGACGAGAGCCCAATCTCGTGGAGTTGGGCATGTTTTCCGTCCTTTGGTCTGAGCACTGCGGGTATAAGCATTCCCGGAGGTTCCTCAAGCTCTTCCCTACTCAAGCACCCTGGGTAATCCAGGGACCGGGGGAGAACGCGGGTGTAGTTGACATAGGGGATGGACTGTGCATCGCTATGAAGATGGAATCCCACAACCATCCCTCAGCGGTTGAACCCTTCCAGGGGGCAGCAACGGGAATAGGTGGTATAGTTAGGGATATTTTGGCGATGGGCACCCGCCCCATCGCCCTGTTAGATTCCCTCCGCTTTGGCTCCCTTTCCTCCCCTCGTGTCAAGTATCTATTCCAAGGGGTAGTCTCGGGGATATCCTTCTATGGTAATTGCCTACCAGCGGAGGAGAAGGTCGTCCTCAAAATAAAGGGAAATATGGAATGCATATCCATAGAGGAACTGGCGAATCGCTTCATACCTATAAAGGAGGATTTTCCCCAAGCAGCCGAGATGGAGGATGTGCAAATCCTCTCCTTTGATATGAAGACCCGTTCCATATGCTGGAGGAGGGCATTAAAGGTCTTCCGCAGGAAAGCTCCCTCCTTTATGGAGGTCACTACTACCTCGGGGAGGAAGATTCTCGCTACTCCCGAGCATCCCCTACTCGCCTTTCGGGAAGGCTTGCGCTTCGTCAATGTCGGTGAGTTGGAGCAAGGGGATACAGTTTTCCTCTTCCAGGACCTTTCCTACCCCCGCCCTACAAGGGTGCTGAGGGTGAGAGATATAAAGGAGGAAAGATGGGTATTTGATGTGGAAGTGGAGGATACCCACCTGTTCCTCACTCAAGCGGGATTCGCCGTTCACAACTGCATAGGGGTTCCCACTGTAGCGGGGGAGATATACTTTGAGGAATCCTACGAGGACAATCCCTTAGTGAATGTTATGTGCGTAGGCTTGGGCAGAATAGAAGAACTTCAAAGGGGGAGAGCAGAGGGAGTGGGCAACTTAGCTGTCTTGGTGGGTTCAAGCACAGGAAGAGATGGAATAGCCGGTGCCGCTTTCGCCTCAGTTGAGTTGGGACCGGAATCAGAGACCAAAAGACCCCAGGTGCAGATAGGCGACCCCTTCAGCGAGAAGCTGCTGATAGAGGCTGTGCTGGAGGCAATCAAGACAGGTGCCATTGTGGGCGTGCAGGATATGGGAGCGGCGGGGATAACTTCCTCAACAAGTGAGACCGCCGCAAGAGCGGGGAGGGGAATGGAATTGGATTTGGACAAGGTTCCCCTCAGGGAAAAGGGGATGACGCCCTTTGAGATAATGCTCTCAGAATCCCAGGAGCGAATGCTCCTCATAGTCAGGAAGGGCGAGGAGGGGAAAGTGAAGAAGGTGATGGAAAAATGGGGGCTTAATTACGCTCCCATAGGTGTTGTTACTCCCGATGGGGTTCTGAGAGTAAAACATAGGGGAGAGGTTGTTGCGGAGGTTCCCGCCAAACTCTTAGCCGAGGCGCCTCGCTATCGCCCAAAACCTGTGAAACCTGCTTATGTAGATGAGCTCACCTCGTTCCCCACGGACAATCTGCCCGAACCAGAGGACTACCAGGGTGTTTTCCTCCAACTCCTCGCCTCCCCAAACATAGCAAGCAAGGAATGGGTTTATGAGCAATACGACCATATGGTGCTCCTGAACACGGTGATCTACCCAGGTGGGGACGCTTCGCTTTTGAGGATAAAGGGAACGAGAAAAGGGATAGCGGTGAAGACGGATGGCAACGGAAGATATGTTTATCTAAACCCCTATAGGGGCGGGATGATAGCGGTCGCTGAGGCGGCTCGCAACATCTCCGCCACTGGTGCACAACCGCTCGCAATAACTGACTGCTTGAATTTCGGTTCACCTGAGAAAGGAGAGGTTATCTGGCAGTTCAGTGAGGCGGTAAGGGGAATGGCAAAGGCTGCCTCTTATCTCAACATCCCCATCATATCTGGTAATGTTTCCTTCTATAACGAGAGCCCCCAAAGAAGGGTTTTCCCTACCCCTGTTGTGGGAATGCTCGGTTTGATCGAGGACATAGATAATAGGTTGACTACAGGTTTCAAGAAGGAGGGAGATTTAATTGCTCTGGTGGGGGAGACTTTTCCCGAGATTGGGGCTTCAGAATATTTGAAGGAAATCTTCGGCAAAGTGGCGGGGGAACCTCCCTTGGTTGACCTGGAGAGGGAATGGCGAGCAAATAAACTCTGTATAGAGGGGGCGAGGATGAAGTTATTCTCCTCCGCTCATGACATATCGGAAGGCGGACTGGCTGTGGCATTAGCGGAATCCTCTATATTGGGCAAGATCGGGGCGAGCCTGAGACTGCCAACCTCTATGCCTCCTTCTTACTATCTTTTCAGTGAAAGCCAGGCTCGTTTCCTCGTTTCTCTATCGCCTGAGAATCTTCACCGCTTGGAAGGGTTGGCGGAAGAATTGGGTGTGCCCATAACTGTTATAGGAGAAGTGGGAGGTAAAAGGCTCTACATCGAGGGGGAGAGAGAACTGATAAACCTCTCTCTGAAAGATATAGAAAAAATTTTCCGCTTCGCCATTCAAAGGGCGATAGAGGAATAATTGTCCCGAAGAGGGCGAGATATATTGGGAGGGTGTATTTGAAATGAAGGAACTCCGCAAGTGCGTATTCTTGCTCTTTTCTCTCTTGAGTTTCTCCTTTGCCCAAGATTACACTGCCCCAATTATTGTAGAAGATTTCTCCGAGACATCTTTAGTTAAACTGGGACTACCTGGCATTAGAACAGAGAATGGCTACCTCCCTGTCAGGGGCGAGATTCCTCTCCCCATATTCATCTTTCAAGATGCGATAATAGAGGCGGATGTGCTTGTGGAGGGCGAGGGTATAATTAATGTCAAATTCAGAGTGGATGAGGAAAGCGGTAAATTCTATATGTTCAGGGTGGATACGAGACCAGAACCCAATTACAAGAGCGGATTCCTAAAATGGGACCCAGAAATCGCGTGGAGAATGGTAGGGGAACAGTATGGTCCAAAGCAGAAGCCCAACACTTGGTATCGTATAAAAGTGGTGATATCAGGGAGCAGGTTCATAGGTTACATCAATGGGGAGGAAACTGCTTCCTACGAAGACGAGGAATTAAAAGAGGGCTACTTTGCCTTTAGGAACGAGATTTGCCCAGCAAGGGTTGACAACCTCAAGATAATTTTCCCTAAGGGTGTGAGATATATCCGACCTCCCATTCCTCCAAGCGAAAGAGAAGGGGAAGCTTTTTGGAGAGGCTATATGATATGGGCGGAGGAACCCGCTAAGGAAGTATACTTTCGCAAAACGATAGAAATCCCCGAAGAAATCCTTCAAGCAAGCCTCTTCATAACCGCAGACAACGAATTTGTCCTCTATATCAACGGTAGAGAAGCAGGAAGACACAACGATTGGTATACGCCTCAAACTTATTCCATTAGCGATTTTCTTCATAAGGGAAAAAATGTCCTCGCGATAAAAGCAATAAATTTTGAACCACCTGGTGAAGGTGCCGCGGGTCTGTTAGTAGAGGGAGCAATTTACACTGAAAAGGAATACATCCCCATAATATCTGATGAGGGTTTCCGCTATTCCCTCAGGGAAGAGAAGGGGTGGGAAAAGGGCGAGTTCGACGACTCTTCTTGGAGGAAGGCTCACATCATTGGGAAGTTCCCCTGCCCCCCTTGGGCAGAGCAAGTTAAATGGTCTCCGCCAGATTTCGGGCCCAAGAAAAAGCTTCGCTGGGATTGGGAAAAAGTAGCTTTGCCCCAAAGCATTGTAATAGGGAAACCATTGGTTTTGGAAGCGAACTTGAGAATTACCGAGGAGATAAAGGAAGATATCCCCCTCGCTGTCAAGTTGAGAAGGGGTGCCAAAGAGATAGTATATGGGGAGGCTTTCCCCTCGCCCCCAACAAGTAAATGGACAGTTGGCAAAACCTTAAAGGTATCCCTAAAAATTTCTCCCTCCTTTCCCTCCCACTATTTACTTGCCCCCGGAAATTATAAATTAGTTCTCAGTCTGCCCGGATATTATACAGACTTCGTTTCTAAAGAGGTTACCTTGGAAGAAAGAAAAGCCGAGGTTCCCAAATTGCCTATGCCATCCTCTAAATTTTCAACCCCTAAAAAGGGTTTTTTGAGGGAAGGGATTTTCACAGACTTATGGGGCAACGAACATCACTGGGGCTTAACCTCTGACTATGAGTTCCTCTACGATGGGGAAGGGCTCGTCCCTATAAGGGGCAGCGAGGGGGTATATTTTTGCAAAACAGATGTTAAAGAAGAATGGAAGAAGGCCATCTTGGAGTTAAAAGACGAAGAAAAGCTAAGGGAGATCGCAGAATACGGTATAACAGATGACATCGTCGTTTGTGAGCTTGTTGACTACATAGATTGTAGTAAGGAGGACCATGGCTTTAGCGAAGACGGAGGATTAGGGGGTAAATCACGGGTTATAGAGGTCAACGGTAAGAGGTTCCGTGTGACATCAAAAAGAAACAAACTTTCCTACTTTATATACAGGGCGAGAGTAGAAAGGCCGGGGTATCCCCACCTATTAGTAGCAGAAAGCATCAATGATATAGAGCGTTACACCACCATTAGAATCCAACCTCCTTGGGATAATGTAGGAGGCGGCGTTTTTACGGGAGGTGAGTATCCCTGCGATGGGAAACCTTTTAATTTTATGTTCATTTTCTACCCTCGGGATAAAGAAATAACCCTTACTGTTTCCCGCTTGCCTTGCGAAGCGAATATAGAAGAGAACTCGGGAGGAGCAGTCTCCCAAATCTGGATATTGGATATCTTGGACAACCTTTATGAGAAACCGGTGGTCGTCCCTACAGAGAGAAGACTTCCCCAACGTTCCATAGGATTGTATTACTCCCATCCCCCCTATATGTGGCAACTTTACGGGTTAAGAGAACCCGAGGGAATAAAGAGCTTCCTTGACTATATGAAATTTGTGGGTATGAACTGCCTTATCTTCAACGCTATAGACGGAGGAGATAACACAAGCACCGCATTTTACGATTCCAAATATTTCCCGAAAGCAGAGGTGAACCTTTTCAGAGTCCTTTTACCCCTAATGGAGAAAGAAGGTATAGAAGTGATACCCATAGTAACTTCCTTAACTGGGACTAATCGCTCTAAAGAACTTTATAGGAAGTCCAGGCAGTATGACCCCTCCCTTGACCATCCCGGCTGGTCTCGGGATTCCTATCAACTGAGAAGAGATGGAGAACTTACCACTTTCTTCGGTTACCCATTACCAGACCCCTTAAGACCCGAGGTTCAAGAACTGATGCTCAATTTGCTGAGGGAGATAGGGGAACAAACCAAGGGATTCAAATGTGTTAGGGGTGTAGGGTTCAGGGTCAATGGTAAGATAGGGCTATGTTATGCGGGTTCACCTGAGGCTCTTTCGGCGGAGGAATCGGGATACAGCGAATGGGATTTGAGAGAATTCCAAAGAGATACAGGTATCCTCATTCCATCCAAAGAGCCCGAAGTTGCCTTTGACTGGTTGAAGAAAAATGCCTGGGAACAGTGGATTAACTGGAGGTGTGAAAGGACAAAGGATTTTTGGCTCAGGTGTAGGGATTTAATCCTATCTTTCAGAAAGGACTGGAAACTTTGGTTGAGCACGGATTTGCCCAGCGAAAGCCCGGGTAGGAACATAGAGTGGGTGGAGGGAAATAGGAAACCTCTGGATATTTTGCGGTGCCACGGGTTCGACCCGAGAATGTATGGGAAGGAAAAAGGCATAGTAATCCAACGGGGAATGTTCGTAGCTGGTGGTGAATATTTCGGAGGAATGGATAGAGGAGGGCTTTATGGGAGGAACCGTTGGGCGTGGAAAGCCTGGGACTACCTTCCCGAAGTTGCCGATTTTTACACCACAACCGAGGGCAGCGCCTGCGAGGTTTATCATAACTACTGGGAAGAGTGGGGATTTGTTGGGAGTGGGGCAAGCGAATTAGGCATTGCTTGGGCAGACTTTTGGGGCGCTGCTACTATGTTCCCCTTAGGACGCTATTATTTCCAGCCTTTGACCTACTCCATCCGAAAGACAAACCCCCATACACTCATTTTATTCTCTTGGGAAAGGGGAAGCTTTGCGCAGGAGCATAGTTTGCGAGCATTTTGCCGTGCTTTTAGAGCGTTACCGGCAGTAGAGCCCAAGGATTTTGAGGGCGAGATTTCCCCTACCCCGGATGAGACTTTGTGGGTAAAATGGTTTGGCGACCGTTTAGGAATAGTGAACGATTCACCTCAAACAAGGGAGATAGAACTCTTAATCCCAAAAAGCCTGAAAAAGGGAGAAGCCATTGTGGATTTGGCCACCAATCGTGTTCTGGTCAGGAATAATGGCGAAGACACCTTCAAGCAAATAAAAGTTAAGATAAAACTCAAGCCATTTGACCTTCATACTCTTGCGATATTTGTTAAATAAATGGTAAACACAGTTTCCTTTACTTTTCCTTTTTGTAGTTTATAATTTTTAATGTGGTGATGAGAGAAAGCTGTGGAGTTTTTGGAATATACGCACCTGGTGAGGATGTAGCACGCCTCGCCTATTTCGGTCTTTTCGCCCTCCAACATAGAGGGCAGGAAGCTGCGGGCATAGCTGTTGCCAATGGAGAACGCATCTTCCTTCATAAAGGTTTGGGACTACTTAATAACATCTTCACCGAGGAGATGCTTCAATCATTAGAGGGACATTGTGCCATTGGACATACTCGCTACTCCACTACCGGCTCAAACATAATCCTCAATGCCCAGCCCATCTTCATTTCCCATAGGGGCGAAAAGTTGGCACTCGCCCATAATGGCAACATAACTAACTCCCTTTTCCTCGCCTCTTATCTCAGCGACCAGGGATTGACCCTCCATTCCACTTCCGATAGCGAGCTCATCGGGTTCCTTATCACCCTACAGGATGGAGCTAACATAGAGGAGAAGATTGCCAAGGCTATGAGGTCCCTCAAAGGCGCCTATTCCCTCACCGTGCTCACCCCTAACAAGGTTCTCGCCGTGCGGGACCCCTACGGCATCCGTCCCCTCTGTATCGGTAAACTAAACGGTGAGAGATGGGTCTTCGCCTCGGAGAGCTGTGCTTTGTCTTTGGTGGATGCTGAGTTCGTAAGGGAGGTTGATCCAGGGGAAATCGTTGTTGCGAGCGAAGAAGGGTTGAGAAGTTATAAGGCGATTTCTTCCCCTCGTAAGGCGGTATGCATTTTTGAATTCATTTATTTCGCCCGACCCGATTCCGATATAGAAGGGGTGAACATCCATCGGGCAAGGAGGAGGATGGGTGCTATCCTCTCCCAGGAAGGGGCAGTGGAAGCGGATGTCGTCATAGGTGTTCCCGACACAGGCACAACCGCAGCTATCGGGTTCAGCGAAGCGTCAGGCATCCCCTATGGCGAAGGGCTTTTGAAGAACAAATATATCGGCAGAACCTTCATCCTTCCCGACCAGAGGATAAGGGATATGGGCATAAAATTGAAGCTCACTCCCCTCCTGGAGACGGTAAAGAGTAAGCGAGTCGTCCTCGTAGACGACTCCATTGTGAGAGGAACGACAACGGGCAAGATAGTGAGGATGCTTTTCGAGGCAGGAGCTAAGGAAGTCCATGTGCGTATTTCCTCACCACCAATATCCTACCCTTGCTTCTTCGGCATAGACACCGCTGTCCGCTCCGAGTTAATTGCCTCCCGCCTCTCCGTGGAGGAGATAAGGGAATATATCGGCGCTACCTCCCTTAAATATCTCAGTTTGGGAGGATTGATAAGAGCTATCGGGTTGCCGAGAGAGAACTTCTGCACCGCTTGTCTCACTGGTGCCTATCCTGAGGAAATACCCTCCGATTTTCACAAGCTTTTGCTGGAACAAAGATAGAAGGGAAGGAATTTATGGTGAAAAGGGATTGGCCACTTTTCAAGGGCAATCCAATGAGGCAGAGCCGTTGGGAGGGGGAATGTTACCTTCCCCTCACTCCCCTATGGCGTTTCAATGGAGGATACCGCATTCGCTCCTCGCCCGTTGTGGCAGGTGATAAGGTCTTCACCTGTCTATGGAACGGGGAGGTAATCGCTTTAGATATAGAGAAGGGAACCCCTATATGGCGAACCGACCTTCCGGGTCCCATTTTTTCCACCCCCTGCGTAGGAGGGGGAAAGGTTTTCCTCGGCACAGCTCTCCGCACATTTTACGCCCTTGACGAGCTTAGCGGGAAAGTCCTCTGGAGCCTCGCCTTCGGAGGGGCTGTGGACTCATCACCTCTATATATAAGGGGCAAGGTCTATTTTGGCAGCGATGATAAGTATCTTTACTGTATCTCTGCGGATAAGGGAGATGTCCTCTGGCGCTTCTTTGCCGGGATGTGGATTTTCTCCTCTCCCGCCGCAGCGGAAGGCAAGATTTTCTTCGGTTCGCAAAACGGCTTCTTCTATGCTTTAAGTGAGGAGGGAAAGCTCATCTGGCAGACGAGAATAGGGGGATTGATAAGGTCAACCCCAGCGATTGACAAAGGGAGAATCTTTGTGGGCTCTAATAATGGGCGTTTGTTCTGCTTAGATGCTTCAAGTGGGGAGATAATCTGGTCAGCCCGTGCCTACGACGCCATAGAGAGCTCGCCGGCAGTGGGGGAAGACAGGGTCTTCTTCGGCGCAGATGATGGTTATTTCTACTGCGTTGATGTTCACTCCGGACGCACCCTCTTAAGATTGAAGGTGGGCAGTCCCATCAAATCCACCCCCTTGCTCATAGGGAGGAATGTCCTCTTCGCCACCCTCAATGGCATTTTCTATGGGGTGGACATATACACGGGAGGGGTGAAATGGGAGATGAAGACGGGTAGTGAGGTGCACTCTTCTTTCGCCGCCTCCCCCTATGGTATCTTTATTGGCGCCGATAACGGCTTCTTATATGCCTTCAGCTATTCCTGAGACCCTTGTAAGCTGTGGAAAGGAAAGGGGGTTCGCCACATTGGAGAGAACAAAGATAAGGATCGGCGTTCTCGCCTCAGGAAGGGGTTCCAATCTCCAAGCAATAATTGACGCTTGTAAGAGAGGATATATACCGGGTGATGTAGTCTGCGTAATATCGGATAGAAAGGACGCATTCGCACTGGAAAGGGCGAGAAGTGAAGAGATACCCGCCATCTTCCTCGACCCCGCTCAGTATCCGAGTAGGGAAGAATACGATGCCAAGCTCGTTGAAATCCTCAAGAAGCACGATGTGGACCTTGTCTGTCTGGCAGGCTTTATGCGCATCCTCACCCCTACTTTTATAGATGCCTTTCGCAACAGGATAATGAACATCCATCCCGCACTTATCCCATCTTTCTGTGGGAAAGGAATGTACGGACTTAAGGTGCATCAGGCTGTTTTAGACTTCGGAGCGAAGGTAACGGGCTGTACCGTGCATTTCGTCACGGAGGAAGTCGATTTGGGGCCGATAATCATCCAAATTCCCGTTATGGTGAGGGAGAATGACACGCCCGAGACGCTTTCCCAGAGGGTTCTGAAGAGGGAGCATAGAGCATATCCCTTGGCGATAAAATTATTCGCTGAAGGAAGATTGACAATTGAAGGAAGAAGAGTTCGCATCCTCCCCAAGTATCCTTGATTTTCCCGGAAGGAGGCCCTTATATGCGGGAGAGAAAAGCAAGAATCGCCTTCGTAGGATGTGGCGCTCATTCCACATCTGCTCTATATCCTACCATCCATACCATACCAATTATGGAGCTGGTAGCGGTTTGCGATTTAAAAGAAGAATTAGCAAGGAGAAACGCACGCTACTTTGGAGCTCTTCGCTGGTATACTGATGTTGAGGAACTGCTCTCTAAGGAAGAGCTTGACGGAGCAATCATCGTTGGCACCCCCCAGATGCATTGTGAGGTGGGAAAACGGTGTCTTGATGCGGGCATACCCATCCTCGTGGAGAAGCCTTCCGCTGTATCATACAAAGAAGCTGTAGAACTCGCCCAATACGCTGAGGCGCGTGGCTTATGGGGGGCAGTTGCCTATATGAAGCGTTACGCGGTTTGCTACCAACTGGCTAAGAGAATTGCTGATAGCGAGGAATTCGGAGGTATACACTCTCTGGAGGCGAGGTTCTCCAATGGTCCCTACCCCGCTATCTGGGGGATTGAAGAACCTGCTAAGGCGTTTTTAATTGGGCAGGTCGTCCACATCTTTAACCTCGCCCGATTCTTCTGCGGAGAGATGAAAGAGATCTATGCCAAACTTTATCTCCTCACTCCAAATATGTTCGCCTATGCCATCGCAGGTGAGTTCCAAAGCGGCGTTCCATTCGTTATGAACCTCAACGCTTTGGAGGCAAGCGATTGGAAGATAAGCGAAAGGCTCGCCCTCTCGGGCAATGGATGTCTGCTTGAGGTGACAGATATGCTCCACCTCCGCTATCGCCCAAGGACTCTCCCTTACCAAGAGTTCAACATAGGGGGAAGGACACAAACGATAGAATGGAATCCCGAGTGGACGGAGTTGATGGCGACGAAGGCGGAAGGATCTTTCGGATATAGGGGCGAAATAGAATCCTTCGCCCGCGCCTGCCTAGGAGAAGATAAACCGAGAAGCACCCTTTGGGATGGTGCCAAAGACCTCCAAATATCAGAGGCGGTATGGGAGAGCGCCAGTTTAAATAAGCCGGTCAAGATAAATCCCTGAGGAGGTGTTCCCAGGTGATTAGAATAGGAATGGTGGGAGGAGCTAAATCGTGGCATGCCAAGAGTTTCTCCGAGATGTTCAATGGCTACGATGAAGCTTTAGCCCGCCAGCATAACTTCCCCCTCTACAAGGCAAGAGTTGAGGGAGCGCGAGTGACTCACATTTGGGACCCCGATAGAGAAGCTGGGGAACTAATCGCTAAAATCTGCGGAATAGAGAATGTCGTCCCCTATATGGAAGAGATGATCGGTAAAGTGGATGGTGTAATAATAGCAGATGACACAACTATGAAGCATCAGCGCAGAGCCATCCCCTTCCTTCGAGCGGGACTGCCCACATTCGTTGATAAACCCTTATCCCCTTCAATAGAGGAAGCGGAGGAATTGATAAGTTTCGCGAAAGAAAACAACACTCCCTTTATGTCCTGCTCCGCCCTACGCTATGCCAAGGAGGTAGAGGAGTTCCTTTCCCAAAAGGAGGAAATCGGGGAAATTCTTACAGGAAACAGCATCTGCAGTGGAGACCTTATCTTCTACGGCATCCACGCCTTGGAACAATTATATGTATGTATAGGTCCGGGTATAAAATGTGTGCAGAATGTTGGCGAGGAGGGAAAGGATATCGTAGTTATAACCAAGGGAGACGGAAGGAAATTCATTCTAACGGTTTACAAAGAAATCTCTTATTTATTTCAGATGAACCTCTATGGAAGTAAGGGCTGGAGGGAGGTTAGAGTTGAGGATAGCGACTATTTCTACTCCAATATGCTCCGGGCATTCGTTAGGATGGTAGAGACAAGGGAGCCTCCCTTCCCAGTTGAGGAAACGCTGGAGATAATAAAAACGCTCGTCCTCGCCCGCCGCTCAGCCCAAAGGGGAGGGGAGGTAATCTACCTTTAATTTAAAGTGTCTATCCCGATGTCCATTCAAAATTAAACTTCTTACCTCATCCCGAGAGTAAAGAGGGGGTAAGTGGTTCAACCATAGGGGGAGATTTGAGCCGTGCAAGGATCTCTGCCGCTGCCTGGCGGACAAACCGTGCCTCATCCTCCAGCGCAGGGATAAGTAGTTCAACTGCACGGGGGTCTTTAAACCCCCCAAGTGCCCTCACCGCTGCCTCGCGGACATATGGATCCTTATCCTTCAGCGCAGAGATAAACTTACGAACCGCCCTCTTTGCTTCCCTCGTCTCATACCATTTTGGGTTGATCCTTTCAAGTGCTTGTGCTGCCTGCCAGTGGACACACCTATCCATCAGTAGAGAGATGAGTGGTTTAATTGCACGGGGGTCTTTAAGCTCTCCAAGCGCCCACACTACTGCATACCAGACCTCCATAAACTCAGTATCCGCACACTTAATAAACTCGTTCTTGAAGGTAGAGATAGGCTTACGAAGTGCCCTCTTTACCTCACTTATCCTATATAATTTTGGGTCTATCTTTGCAAGTGTTTTTACTACCTCGTAGTGGATATACTCCTTTTCCTTCTGGAGTAGCTCCAGTAGAGAGATAAGTGGTTCAACCGCACGGCGGTCCTTAAGCTCTCCAAGTGCCTCGGCTGCTGCCTTGCAGACCCACACAAACTCTCTAATCACAAGCTCACTCTCCGACTCAGGGATAGAATTAGGAAGTGCCTCCTTTCCCTCCTCTATCCTCCATAGTTTTATGTTGATCCTTTCAATTGCTTTCGCTACCTCGTGGATATGTTCCTCTTGCTTCTTCAGTAGAGAGATAATTGGTTCAACTGCACGGCGGTCCTTGAGCTTTCCAAGTGCCTCTACCGCTGCCTCGCGGACATATGGATCCTTCAGCGCAGAGATAAGTGGTTCAACTGCACGGGGATCCTTGAGCTCTCCAAGTAGCCTCGCCACTGCCCTGCGGACACTTGGCTCCTTATCCTTCAGCGCAGAGATAATTGGTTCAACTGCACGGGGATCCTTGAGCTCTCCAAGTGCCCTCAATACCATATAGCGGACAAATGAATTTTTTTCCCTCTTTAAGAGGGAGGTAAGTGGCTCAAATGCACGGGGGTCTTTGATATTCTTAAGAGCTATTATTGCTTCAATGCGGATATTTCGGTCCTCATCTTTTAGTAGAGAGATGAGTAATTCAACCGCGGGGGAGGCTTGGAGCTCTCCAAGTGCCTCTACCGCTGCCCCGCGGACCTCTGGGTCCTTATCCTTCAGCGCAGAGATAAGTGGTTCAACTGCACGGGGATCTTTAAGCTTTCCAAGTGCCAACGCCGCTGCCCTGCGGACTTCCCCGAAACCGCTCTTCAGCGCAAGGATAAAGTAAGTAACTGCCCACTTTGCCTCCCTCGTCTCATACCACCTTGGATTGATCATCTTGAGTTTTTCTGCTATTTCCTCGCGGATATATGGGTCGTCCCGGAATTGAGAGACTAAATAGAATAGAAAGATAAACTTACAAATTGCCCACTTTGCCTCCCTTGTCTCATACCACTTGGGATTAATCTTTTTGAGTGCTTCTTCTGCTGCCTCGCGGATATCGTGGTAATCACTCCCCAACGCAGAGATAAACTTAGGAACTGCCCTCTTCGCCTCCCTCGTCTCATACCATTTTGGGTTAATCTTTTCAAGTGCTTCTTCTGCTGCCTCGCGGACATCGGAGTAATCATCCTTTAGTAGAGAAATGAGCGGTTTAATTGCACGGGGATCTTTAAGCTCTCCAAGTGCCCTCACCGCTGCCTCGGGGAAATGTAGGTAATCATTCTTCAGTGCAGAAATAAAATTAGGAACTGCCCTCTTTGCCTCCCTCGTCTCGTATAATTTTGGATCGATTTTCTGGAGCGCCTGAGCTGCTGCCCACTGGACAGCATTGCTCTCATCCCTCAGTGCAAAGGCAAGTAGTTTAATTACACGGGGGTCTTTGAGCTCCCCAACCGTTCTTACTGCTGCTTTGCGGACATATTGGTCATTATCCCTCAATGCGGATTTCAGGGGAGATATCCCCCTTAAATCTGCAATAAGCGAAAATAGGGCCGGTAGAAAACCCTCATAGAATGTCTCTTGGAAAGGTGCCTCGTTAGGAGTTAGATATAGTTCGGCATGTGAAAAGCAGGGTTCCTCCTCATATGAAAATTCTCGGGAGAATATTTTATCCTCTGTGGAAAGCGATATTTTTCCTTTGAGGGTGGCAGATGTCCAGAACCAGCCCATCCTATATCCATAATATATACGCCTCGGGATACCCTTTGCCTCAATCTTAAGGGTGGCATTATAATCTCTCGCACCCTCTTCAACCACCCTGTAGCCAGCATGCCTTTCCAATATCTTTTTGGTATATTCAAAGAAGGGCAGGCTTACCTTATCTGCCTTTTCATACTTCTGCTCCACTATGATGCGAACAACTCTTCCTTCTCTCCCCCTTGTCAGAGTCCATAAAACTAAAAGGGTAAGAACCATCAAAGGAAAAACTAAAAAACTTAAAACTTTAATTCTTCTCATCACGGCTTACCTCTTTAAATCTCCCTCTTGCGTCCATTGTCTTTTAGCTCTCACCAGTTAGTATTATAACCCAGACCTAAAATTATGTAAAGAGGGGAGAAAGTTGACAAATTCCCTATATGAGTTCATAATTATTGTAATCTTATGAGGCTGAAGCTGGGTTGTTTCACCGATGAAATATCTCAGGACCTGGATGAAGCGATAGAGGTAATGCGGGAGTTCGGCGTTCAATATGCCGAACTGCGCTCTATATGGGGGCGTAACATCCTGGATATGGAGAGGGATGAACTGGAGAAGGCGCAAGGGATACTCCAGAGGGCAGGTATAAAGGTCGCTTGTATAGCCTCGCCCCTTTTCAAATGCCATCTTTTCCAGGAGGAGAAGCCGAGGGGGGATCTCCATCTCGCCAGGGAGCGCTCCTTGGAAGAGCAGTGGGCAACCCTCCGCCGTTCCCTACAGCTCGCCCATTTCTTCCACGCCCCCATAGTGAGGACCTTCTCTTTCTGGAGGGTATGTGAACCGAATGAGGAGATATTTCGGAGGATAGCTCCATATCTTTCCCAGGCGGCGGAGGAAGCACATAAGGAGGGCGTTATCCTTGCGCTTGAAAACGAACATTCCTGCTTTGCCGGTTCAGGGGAAGAAACCGCCCTTCTCCTATCCCTCGTGGGTTCCCCTTACCTCAAGGTCATCTGGGACCCGGGGAACGCCTTCTTCGCTGGCGAAGTCCCCTATCCCCACGGCTATGAGAAAATAAAAAACCACATAGTTCATATCCACATCAAGGACGCCCGCTTAAACGAAAAAACAATGGAACCGGAGTGGACGCTGATAGGTGAGGGAGAGATAGACTTCCCAGCCCAACTTAGGTCACTCGAGGAGGAGGGATTTGAAGGCGTCATCTCGCTTGAGACCCATGTCTCTCCCCCCAAGGAAGCGTCTCGCTTATCCCTCCAAAGGTTATCTTCTATGATTTGAAAAGGAGGTATCTATGTCTATAAGTAAATTGAGGAAAACTGTGCAAAAGAGGATAAAGGTAATAGGCTGGATAATGGCGGGGCTCTTCTTCCTTTCCATCCCAGCCTATTTCTCCTGGGGAGGCGGCGGACTCTTCGGGGGGAGAGGTGAGGAAGGGGATATAGCCAAAATAGACGGGGTAAGGATAAGTAGGGCGACATTTGAGCTGATGATTTCCGACGCCGAGAGAAGGTATCCCTTCGCTACCAGTCCCGATTCCCGGATATTTCTCCGTTTGCAAGTTTTAAATGAAATCATTGAGGATGTAATCCTTTCCCAAGCCTTGAAACAAGAGAAGATAAAAGTTTCTGATAAAGATGTGGATAAATATATTCAAGAGATTATAGAAAAGGAAGTTGAACGAGCTAAAGAGGAAGCCAAGGGGAAGACCGTGGATGAGAAGACATTGAGGGAAAACCTCAAAAGGGAACTCGAGGAGCAGAAGGAAGCAGTAAAGCGGGAATTGATGGTGAAGAAACTAAGGGAGAAATTGGAGGCAAGGGTAATGGTAACGGAGGAGGACCTCAGGTCCTCCTACAAGGAGGTTCATCTAAGGGGGATAAAGGTAGCCAATGAAAAGGAGGCTCAGGAACTTTTGGAGAAGGCTAAGACGCAAGATTTCGCCACCTTAGTGGAGCAGTTCGCTACCTCCCCCAGCGAGAAGCAAAAAGGAGGCGATATGGGGTGGCTTCCCCTGGAGATACTTCCCCTCAATCTTCGGCAAAAGTTGGAGGGGATGAAGAAGGGGGATGTAGCAATCGCCCAGTTGGGCGGCTCCTATTTCCTCATCAAACTCGAGGAAGAGCGACTTAACCTGCCAAAGGACTACGAGAAGAAAAAGGCGGAGCTCCTCAAATCCTACGAGGAGCGAGAAAAGCAAAGAGCACTGAGAGATTACTTAGATGATCTTAGAAACAAGGTGGAAATTAAAATATATGACCCCTTGATAAAAACCGCCGAGGCTTTCCAAAGGGAGGATTGGAAGAAGGCGCAGGAATATATCACCGAAGGATTGAAGGTCAACCAAAACGACCCCGTTCTTCTTTATCTCGCGGGGTTAATATATGAGAAGTTGGGAAAGGAAGAAGAGGCGATGAAGGCTTATCAAAGAGTAGCTTTAGAGACATATATGGGACAGGCTTACTATAGATGGGGGCTCCTCTTGGAGAAGAAAGGGAAGAAAAGGGAAGCGATAGACGCTTATAAGAAAGCGGCGCAATACGGGGGGCAGGATATACTTCTTTACAGTTCTCTTAAAGAAAAGTTCTCCTCTTATGGGCTTTCCAAAGAAGCGAAGGAGGCAGAGGAGAGGATAGAGCGTATCTCCCTTTCTCAAAGGACGATTTTAGGAGGTGGCAATGCTCCCTAAGAAGTTATCCACATTGAGGGAAGAAACGATAACCGACAATATGGAGGAACTACTCGCCGTCCTTCCTCCCGACATAAGGGAGTGGCTTCAGGGTTTCTCCAATTTGGAGGACCTCCTCGAAGTTATATTGGACTATGGGAGGGAAGTGGAGGCTCGCTTTCCCGATATGAGCATTATCTGGAAGGAGCGGAGGAAGGTATCAAGGGAGGACATAGAGTGGGTGGTCTCAAGGATAGGAGCTTTCGGTAAGGATAACCGAGCGGGGATAAACGGCACCCTTCACAGGATTTCCGCCATTAGAAATAGGGACGGGGAGATAACAGGGCTTACAGTGAGGGTGGGGAGAGCGGTATATGGCACATTAGACATAATAAGGGATGTGATAGAGACGGGGAAGAATATCCTTCTTTTAGGGCGTCCTGGGGTGGGCAAAACGACGAAGTTGAGGGAGGTGGCGAGGGTCCTCTCAGACGAACTTCATAAGAGGGTCATCGTGGTTGATACTTCAAACGAGATAGCGGGAGACGGCGACATTCCCCACCCTGCTATTGGTAGTGCACGCCGAATGCAGGTCCCCTCCCCAGAACTTCAGCACGCAGTTATGATAGAGGCTGTGGAGAACCATATGCCGGAGGTGATAGTTATAGATGAAATAGGGACGGAGCAGGAAGCCTATGCTGCTCGCACCATAGCGGAGAGGGGCGTCCAATTGATTGCCACCGCCCATGGCAATACTCTCGAGAACCTCCTTCTTAACCCCACTCTCTCCGACCTCGTTGGGGGGGTGCAGGTGGTAACCCTAAGCGATGAGGAGGCAAAGCGGAGAGGCACCCAGAAGACGATAATGGAGCGCAAGGCTCCCCCCACATTTGACATAGTTATTGAGATAATGGATATGGACAGGCTCGCCATTCATCACGATGTAGCAAAGACTGTGGATATGATGCTGAAAGGCGTTCCCCCTCAGCCCGAGATCAGAATGAGGAACCCCGAGGGGAAGATAGAAGTCCTACAAGCTCCCCGCTTAAAGGAGGAAGAGATTGCCCCTTCACCTGCCGGTCCCACCCGCCCAAAGAGAATATTCCCTTATGGGGTAAGCAGGAACAAACTGGAAAAGGCTTTGAGGGACCTCCATCTTCCCGCCCATATTACTAAGAACATAAGGGAAGCAGATGTGGTGCTCTCCTTGAGCGCTCATCAGAGGAAGGGAAGGCTCGGCGAGGCGGATAAACTGGGCCTGCCCGTTTATACATTGAAATCGAACACCTATTCCCAAATAGCCAGCAAACTCAAGGAAATCTTCCAAGCAGACGAGTTAGCAGCAGAAGAAAAAGCAATCCGGGAAACAGAGCAAGCTATAGCCCATGTGCTCGCCACAGGTGAGGCAGTGGAACTCTCCCCTCAGAACGCCTATATCCGCCATCTCCAACATCAACTCGCCCAAGCCTACGGTCTCCACTCCGAGAGCAGCGGAGTTGAACCTTATAGAAGAGTGAGAATTTGGAAAGAATAGAAATTTCTCCCTTGACTTTATTTTCTTTTGTTCTATAATTATTTAACTGGTGGGGCTGTAGCTCAGGGGGAGAGCGTTTCCTTGGCATGGAAAAGGTCGTGGGTTCAAGTCCCACCAGCTCCACCATTTTTATCAAAATGAAGAAGAAAAACATAATGATATCCGGTATGCCCGGTGTGGGTAAAACTTCTCTCCTTAAAGCGGTTCTTTCCCAGTTATCCTTATCGGCGGGAGGGTTTATAAGTGAGGAACTGCGAGAAAAGGGGGAAAGAGTTGGCTTCTCTCTTAAAACTCTGGATGGGGAAAAAGGTATCCTCGCCCATAAAGGTAGGCCCACACCCCACCGCTTCGGCAAATACTATATTAATATAGATGACCTTGAAAAAATTGCCGTGAAGTCAATAGAAGAAGCTATAGAGAGCAAGGAAATCATAGTGATAGACGAGATAGGCAAAATGGAGCTTGTTTCCCCTCTCTTTCGTCAGGCAACTTTGAGGGCATTGGATAGTCCAAAACCCCTTTTAGCCACCCTCCATCGTGCGGATGAGCCCTTCCTCAACTCCATAAGGCAAAGGGCAGACACAATAGTCTTTTGGCTAACTCCCCATAATAGAGAAGAAATCCTCGAGGAAATCCTCTCCCTGCTCACCGAGAGATGATAATTCCACTCCCCTTGCTCCTTTTTCTTCTCTCCCTACCCTCTCTTCCCCAAAAACCTCCTCCCGACCTCGTCATAGTAGCATCTCTTCTCCCCGAGGGGGAGGATGTGGGCATCGCCTTCTCCCATACCATTCCCAGGGAAAAGGTGGAAAGCTATATCCGAAACCTCGCCAAGCTGGGTAACAGGGAAGTTAAAAACCTCACCATAAGGGAAGAGGAGGGCAAGACAAGCGCCCATTTTCTCCTTATAGGGGGGAAGCGATGGGGAGATGATAAGCCCTATGTTCAACTATTCATCAACGCTTTCTCGGATATAGACTCTCTTTTCCTGGTGCTTTTCCCCTCTCGGCAAATAGGGAGCACCCTCCCCTTGCATTTTGAGAACGAAGATATTATCATAAAGAATTTAGGAGTGAAAAGTTTCAATTATGAGATAAGACATAAAAGGAAGATGGCATCACCCACCTCCCTTTACTCCAGTTGGGAGAAGTGGCGTTTCTCCCTTATCCCCCTTGCGTTTGTCCTATCCCTAATATTTGTCATCTTCTTACGGGAAAGGAGGAAAGGCAGAAAATGACAACTATTAGAGCGTTTGACATTTTAGGGCTTGGGGTGGAAAGGAAGGCATCGGATATCTATATAAAAGAAGGAACTCCTCCCGCCCTTCGCGTCACGGGCACGGTTCAATTCCTGGAGAACGCCCCCGTTTTAACCTCGGAGGACACAGCTCGCTTCGCCCGAGAGATTATGAGCGATGAGCAATGGGAGGAGTTGAATCGGGCCCACGAGATAGACATGGCTTTCACCTGGGAGGGGAAGGCAAGGTTCAGGGTGAACGGCTACTTCCAAAGGGGAAGCATTGGATTGGTTATTCGTGTCATCCCTTTGAAGGTGCCCTCTATTGAGGAGCTTATGTTGCCCCCCGTTCTAAAGGACATCGCCCTCACTCGTCAGGGGCTTGTTTTGGTAACGGGACCTACAGGATGTGGTAAATCCACAACACTTGCTGCGATGATAGATTATATCAATCAGACGAGACCCTGTGCCATCGTGACAATTGAGGAACCGATAGAGTATGTGTATGAGGATAAGAAGGCGGTGATAAGCCAGAGGGAGGTGGGGATAGATACTGCTTCCTTTCAGGAAGCCTTGCGTCGTGTCGTTCGCCAGAACCCCGATGTGATACTCATCGGTGAGATGAGAGACATAGAATCGTTCAATGTTGCCCTCACCGCCTCCGAGACCGGACACCTCGTCTTCTCAACCGTTCACACCGCCTCCGCTGTGGAGACACTTGATAGGGTAGTTAATATGTTTCCTCCACCGGATAAACCTCAGATATCAATGCGCCTGGCTGGCTCCTTGAGGGCAATTTTATCCCAAAAGCTCATTCCCACAGTTGATAAATCCCGCCTCGTTCCCGCCGTGGAGGTGTTGATCTGCACACCCACCGTATCAAAATACATAGAGGAGAGCAGATTCGGACACATCTACGAACTTATGAGCGAGGGGGGCTTTTGGGGAATGCAGACGATGAATCAAGCTCTTTACAAGCTCTACAAAGAGGGATATATTAGTGAGGAAGAAGCTCTCGCAAATGCGGGGGTCCTTTCCGAGATGCGACAAATCATCAGAAGAGGCTAAAAAGGAGGTGCCATAGTTTTGGCTTATCCCTATTCCTTGGACGATTTATTGAAGATGACGGCGGAGAGGGACGCTTCCGACCTTCACTTGAAGGTGGGACGCCCACCCATCATCCGGGTCTACGGCGACTTGCTTGAAACGAATCTCCCCCCTTTGGGTCCCGAGGATGCAGAGGACCTCATCTATTCCATTCTCTCCCCCGAGCAAAGAAAGCGATTTGAGAGCCAATGGGAACTCGACCTCTCCTATCATGTCCCGGGATTGGCAAGGTTTAGGATTAATGTATATCGGCAAAGGGGCTACATCGCCGCCGCTCTACGGTTAATTCCCTTCCACATCAAGACAATAGACGAGCTCCTTCTCCCCCAGGTTCTCAAGCAGATAGCGATGCGACCTCGTGGTCTTGTCCTCGTTACAGGACCCACAGGTTGTGGTAAATCCACAACCCTCGCCGCTATGCTCCAGCATATTAATTTGAATAAGCGCGCCCATATAATAACCATAGAAGAACCAATAGAATTCCTTTTCCAGGACAGGTTCAGTTTCTTTGAGCAGAGGGAAGTGGGGCAGGATACTAAATCCTATGCCCACGCTCTCCGTCATATCCTCCGTCAGAACCCTGACATCATCCTCGTGGGCGAGATGAGAGACCTTGAGACTATAAGCCTCGCCATAAGAGCAGCTGAGACGGGACATCTCGTCCTTTCCACACTCCACACAATTGATACTCCCCAAACGGTGGACAGGATAATAGATGTATTTCCCCCTGAACAGCAGGAGCAAATAAGGACCCAGCTCTCTATGACCCTCGTAGCCTGCATCTCCCAATCCCTTCTCCCCCGTGCTGATAGGCCGGGAAGGATAGCGGCGGTTGAGGTGCTCATCGCTATTCCTTCCATCCGGGCTCTGATAAGGGAGGGGAAAACCCATCAAATATACTCTTTGCTTCAAACGGGAACGGAATATGGTATGTTCTCAATGGATATGCATCTTTTGGAACTTTACAAGGCTGGACTTGTGACCTATGAGGCGGCCTATGCGAGGGCGCAGAACCCGGCTGAGTTTGAGCAAAGGGCGAGGGCGCTTCGCCCCGCAAGAGCATAGAATATAAACAGAGGGAGGTAATGGAGCTATGAGAGCATTGGATAGAATGCACAACCTTCTCCAGCAGGTAAAGGAGCGAGATGCTTCCGACCTCATATTGAAAGCGGATACCCCTCCCATCTTCCGCATCTATGGTGACCTTGTGACCAACGAGGAAGCCCCTCTATCACCTGAAGAGGTGAGGGAGCTCGCCTTCTCCATCCTCACTGAGGAACAGAGGCGAAGGTTTGAGGACGAATGGGAACTTGACCTCGCCTATGAGGCACCGGGCATCGCGCGCTTCCGCGTCAACCTCTTCATCCAGAGGGGAAATGTTGGTATTGCCTTCCGCCTCATCCCTTACCGCATTATGTCTATGGAGGAGATAGGCATCCCCGAGGTGGTGAGGAGCTTTTGCGAGCGTCCCAGAGGAATAGTAATTGTCACGGGACCCGCCGGCTCAGGCAAATCCACTACCCTCGCCGCTATGATAGACTATATAAACAGCAATTTCCCTCTCCACATCGTTACAGTTGAGGACCCCATAGAATTTCTCCACGAGGACAAGAAGGGATTAATCACCCAGAGGGAAGTGGGCACCGACACCCTCTCCTTCCCTAACGCCCTCAAGTATGTCCTCCGTCAGGACCCCGATGTGATAATGGTGGGTGAGATGAGAGACCTCGAGACAATAGCCCTCTCCTTAATAGCGGCGGAGACGGGACACCTCGTATTCTCCACCCTCCATACTCCCGACGCAGTGCAGACAGTGGACAGGGTGATAGATATATTCCCACCTTCCCAGCAACCCCAGATAAGAACCCAGCTTGCTTCCAACCTTATCGGGGTCATCTGCCAGACGCTTGTGAAGCGGGCGGATGGTAGAGGAAGGGTCGCTGCCTTTGAAGTGCTGGTGGGCACCCCTGGTGTGAGGGGACTTATAAGGGACCAGAAGAACTACCAAATAAACTCGCTCCTCCAAACGGGGATGAAGCAGGGGATGATGACCCTTGACCAGCATTTAGCTCAACTTGTGAAGAGGGGAATAATAACGAAGGAGGAGGCACTGAGCAGGGTTAAGGAGCCGAAGGAATTTGAGGCGATGATAAAGGGTTAAGGATATGGGGCGAGCCCCTTTGGGGCTCGCCCCCCCTTAAATCATCAATCTCCTCACCATTTCTTCACTTGCCTTGTTCACCTCTATGAACCTCTCCCCACCGTTCCTTACCTTCACCCTCAATCTCTCACCTTCCCCTAAATCGGAATATCTCGCCACAATCCTTCCCCCAAGTTCTATATCCTCCCCCTTTGTTTCTCCTCTCAAGAGGGCATTGGGTCCCTTATGGCTATAGGCAATGAGAAAAACATCCCCTTCTTTAAGCAACGCGCTTAACTTTTCGTTTTCGCTTTTATTTCTACCAACAACAAGCCTCACGCCCTCCCGCAGACGAAAGTGCCTACCCAGTTTCAATAATTCCACATTCTCCCTTTTCAGTTCCTCGTTATTTATCAAATCGCGGAGGCGCCTGGCAAACTGGGGGTCGGTGAGGAGACATCCTCCCGCAGGGGTGGGATAATCCCTTATCCCCCACTTCTCTGCCAACTCCATCTGCCTCTTCCTGCTCCTTCCCCTTATATCCAACATCTTTTCCCTATCAACCCATCCCTCCTTTTCGGGGATGGTAGGAGGGAGAAGTTTAGCAGAAAGGGGGCGAAGGAGGAGACCTTCTAATCCGCTCTCCCTCTCCACTATTCGGAGAGCCCCTTTGTTCTGGGACATAGGACGCTCCTCAAGGACCTCCCCTGTGGCGATGAAGCTCGCACCCACATCCGCCATAACTTCCTTCGCCTTCCTTAACATAAGGATGTGGCAGTCAACGCAGGGATTCATCTGGGAGCCAAAGCCATGAGGGGGGGATTTGAGAAGTTGGAGGATTTCCTCCGTTATGTCCACTTCAAGAAGCGGAACTTCCCATTCCCTGGCGATTTTCACTGCCCAGGGCGAGCGGAAGAAGGGACTCACAAAGTGGACGCCCATAACCTCCACTCCCTGCTCCATCAACAGGCGCAGGGCAAGAGCGCTATCCAATCCACCAGAAAGAAGAACAAGTGCCTTCTTTCTCATTTTGTATAATTTTACTCATAAAATGGGAAGAAGACAATTTGGAGGATGGACAAGAGTTGACAAATGTTATGAATGCTGTATAAAATAGGAGGAATACGGCAAAAGGAGGTTAGGATATGGAGGATATATTCGTCCCAGACGAAGAACTGGGTAAAGCGCCCGTTGTGAAGATAACGGGGAAGGGGAAAGAACGGGGGAAGATAGAGGTCAGCATAACTCCAAAGGCTATATATGTCAAGGCTCTGGCAAAAAACGAGCTCTTCCTTAATTTTCGGATAGAGGAGATAAGGCTTTTTCAAGGAAAATACACGGCAGTCCTCAAACCCATAGGGTTTCGCAAATCTCCCTTGTTGATAACCCGCCAATATCGTGGGGATATAGCCTTGGACAATGTGGTTATCCCCGAGCGATATAGGGAAAGAGTGGAAAATATGTTAGAAATGGAGGAGGAGGTTGCTACTACTCGTTCAAAGGGTGGGCGAGGAAGGGGGGAGCACTTGCTGATAGAAGAATATTACCTTCCCATACTGGAATCACTTGCAGAGAAGGGAGGGAGGGGGGTAGCAAGGGAGGTGATAGATAGAGTTTACGAGAAGATAAAGGACAAGCTTAAAGAAGAAGATAAGAGCTTCCTTAAAAGTGGGCAACGTTTTTGGATTAATCGGACACAGTGGGCGCGTTTGCGCCTTGTCCATAAGGGGTATTTGCGGGATGATTCTCCAACTGGGATTTGGGAACTATCGGAGGAAGGTTGGAGTTATTTGAAGGAGTTAAAGAGGGGCAGGTCTTATTAACTTCTGAGGCGTGCCCATATGGGCACGCCTCAGAGGGGCAAAACCCTAAACCAGAAAGGAGGTGAATTGTAGCAAGCAAGCGAGGAGACGCTTGCCATAGTTTAGACGAACTAAGGCGCGGAGATGTTCCCTACTTTTCTCCCTTTATTTGATAGATTGGGGGGTGAAAATGAGGAGGGGAATGCACATCTCCCAAAGGGAGATTCCCCCATGAACAGCTATCTTAGACCCAGATGTCCTCCCGCTGAACATAAAATAGCCGTAAGCTATAAGATAGTGATTCCCTGGCAAACCCCAATTAGGAGCTTCGCTTTCCGATAGATAAAGGGCATCTTTAATTTTCTCTTTTGGTCTATTTGCAAGTTCATAGAAGCGATTGCTCCTGCCCTTCGCTTCCTCATGTTCTTCCCTCCCTATGCGCTCCGCCCTCTGCACCCATATGCTACCGTGGTCCGAGGTTATCACCAGCACCGCTCCCTCACCCCTCACAGCGGAGAGAAGTTGGGAGAAGGGACGAAAACGATAGGCTGTTTCCACCAAAGCCAATAGTTCTTCCTCCGACTCCGCTACCTTCCCCGTCAAATGGGTTATCTCATCTGCGAAATTCAAAATGAAAACTTTTAAATCCCCTTCCTCCTTTATAGCCTTATCCCAATCCCTGCCCTTGCAGTATATGACTTTCTTACCTCTACCAGCATTCCTCTCTATCCAGTCCTTTAACATCTCTTCCTCTCCCTCGTTATCCCGTAGATATCCCCTCCCATATTTCTCAGCGATTTCACGGGGTAAAGCACCAGCGAATAGGGCATTGCGGGAGAAGATTGTGGCGGAGGGAAGAATGGAAAAACAGCCTCCATCTTGGCAATTGTAACCACTCATCTCCCCTCTTATCCAATCCTCCATAACCGCCCACTGGGCGTAGGTCATACCGTCAATTACAAGGAGATATACGGGCAATCCCTCCCCGAGATAAGGCAGAACCGCCTGAGAAAGAACATCGCAGGAAAGGGTGGGACGGGGTTTCCCCTTAATCCACTGGGGATAATTTCGGAGCACGAAGTTAACGAACTCCCTATTCGCGCGGTCTAAAAGGGTCTCCCACTCCTCACGGAGGGGAGAATCACGAAGGGGGGAGTTAGCGGGCATACTCTTCATTACATTCCTCCACTGGAGGGCTATCTTCCTGCCCAATTCCAACCATTTTTGAGATACTTTAGGGATGTCCTCGCTCTCCTGAGGAAGGGAGAACTCTTTAGCAAGGAAATCGACGATAGCAAGGATTCTCCCCAGTTCCTCCGAAGCTTTATCCTCCCTCTTCAATGCCCGAGCCGATTCTAATGCGGATGAATCCCTCCTGTTTTTGCTCAACTGTTCAATTATTTTTCCGCTTATAAAAGAATGGAAATCCTGAGGGAGAAGGGGGGAGAGCAGGGAGGGAATGGATGGGAGGGGGATTTTCTCCCCTATCCTTCGCCAATCCAACCGTTCCCAAACTTCGCTCGTTAACCTATTCGGTTCAAGTTTTATATAAGGGTAAATCTTTCTCGCCCTTTCTTCTATCCCCCATTCCTCGAGCCTTATATTTGCCCTCTCTTCCACCCACAAGAGGAGGAGTTGACGAAGGACCTCCAGTAAATTTTCTCTATCAAACAACTCATCGGGGGAAAAGCCCACTCCCTCAAGGGAGCCCAAATAAGGGCGGAGGAAATTCCTGGGTAACCCTTCGCCCCTTAGGTGATAATTCATAAGGATGGCGAAGGCTTCTCCCGGGGAGGGTGAGGTAGGAATGGGGACTTCGAGAACCGCCCTGAGAACGAAGCCGAGGGTTTCCTCACGCCCCCTTGGAAGATCGTCATAGGAAGGAGCAAATTGCTCCACCAACTTCCTGCTAACCAGAATTTCGTCAACGATGGGGTGAAGTGAGGGGAAAATTTGGGAAGGTTTGATGATGAGAGGGAGGGAGTATCTTTTGACATCGGGAGGGATTTGCTTTTCGCTCTCCGAAACGATGATGGCATTAGCCGGCTTGTCCTCTTCCATTCTCTCCCTCAAAGGTTCATAGAAGATACGGAAATCTATGGGATTGGAATATCGGTGGATTGCCAGGTTGGGGAATAGGTTTCGAAGATAAGGGGAAGCGATGCCAAAGGGGTCCACTACCCAAAGAAAGCGATGACGGTCGAAAAACTTCCTCTCTATCACCTGCTTGATGCGCTCCGCTAGCAACCTCTTTCCTCCTATATCAACCTTATCTTTATCCTTACATTCTCCCCTCTTTCCGCACCCCTTAAAGCTTCCCTTATCCTCTCCATAAACTCCTCAACCCTGTAGATTCCTCCATCCCTTATATAGGGGGTTAAGTTTACCTCAATTATCTTCAGTTTCCCCAAAGCCCGCCTTAATCTCTCCTTCATCTCTTCGGAAAGGGGGACAGGTTCGCCCTTGAGAAGTTTCTCCATCCCCTCACTTGCGGCTGATGTCGCCCCCTCAAACGCCCGCCTTATATCTTCCTCCTTCCTCCTGAGTTCCTCAACCGTCCTACCCCATTCCTCATTTACCATCCTCCTAACCCTTTCTATCTCCCCCTTTAAATCCGGCGGATGAGCGGGCTTAAATTCGCAATGGGGACATAAAGGGTAGTTTTTAAGGCTATCCTTGTAAAGCCTATCGCACTTTCTCCCCAGCAAATCCTCAACCTTCCTCCCTATCACATCCCCTGGATTGGATACCCCTACCCCTCCTATTATTCCCCAAACCTCTTTAAGAGTTCGAAGTAGCGCATCCTTCTTTATTCCCTCCAGTTCTTCCCACCAGGGAGCATTATTGCCCACCACCTCTTCGTGAAGAGCGGTATATCTCTCTATATACTGTTGCTTGAGGAAATTAACCCGTTCCAGCCAATTCCTAAGAAAATTCTCATCCTCCACCCTACTGCCCACCAACTCGGCAAGCAATTCATTCCCTTCCCCCGAAAGCCTTTCCCCAGGAGGTAGAGAAATCCCTTGGAGATAATCTATTTCCCTATTGAGCGCCCCTTGGAGTTCTCCTATCCCTTCAAGTGATTTGAGCCCCTTCCAAGCTTCTATGTAATCTCTATACTTTTCCTCCACCAATTCCCCAAGTTTTCTGAAGCCCTCCTCAGGAGAGACATTCTCCCTGATAACTTGGAAAAGATCCTCCACCAACCCCTTCACCTTTCCCAAATTATTCAAAAGCAAGTCCTTATTGAAAGGGGAATGGAAACCCCTTAATCTCTCCCCCAGTTGCTGGAGGTTATACTGCTCCAGGAGCTTCCTCAGTTCCTCCCAAAGAGAGGATCTCTCCTCCTGAGTTTCCGTCTTGACCTTGCTACCAAATATCTCTCGCAACAGTTCAATAACCTCGGGCGTTACTTCTATCTCCAACTTATGAAGATAATAATGGGGTAAGAAGAAATTAAAACCTACCAGTTCCTCAAGGTTGTGGCGGAAGAATTCCCTTCCCATTCCCTTAACACTCAGCAATCCCTTGCTCACAAGGGCGAGGATGAGGAACTCCACTATATCCTCTGTGAGACCATAGGGCTTCTCCCTTAACTTTTTGTAAACCTCTTCTACACTCGCGAAATCCCTAACTTTTAGGGCATCCATTATGAGTTGGTAATATTCCAAATCCTCCCTTATGTAATACTCCCCCTCCCCTTCTTTGAGGAGAAGTCCAGTGGAGGAGAGATCCTCAGCGTAATCCTCCAGAGTTGGAGTAGGGGGAGAGAGTTTGCTTAGATAACGGATTAAATCTCTCGCCGTTTTCCTGCCTATCTTGCGGGGGAACTGAGGATGGCGGGGATAGAGGCGGGCGAGTAACTCCTCCAGGCATTTGTGCAAGGTCTCGGCAAAAGGTTTGGGCAAAGGCGTTAGGAGAAAGGGAAGGCTTCCTCTTCTCCAATATACCTCTTCCACCAATTGCTCCACTTCCTCGGAGGCACGGATGGCCATTGCCTGGAGCCTCTCCATCACCTCCTTCGGTTGCCCCCCCTCCAAAAGGCGCCTTATGGCAAGCCTCCTTTTAAGCCTATGCAACTCCTCCCCACCCAATTCCTCCGGACGCCAGACGAGGATTCTCTCATCCCTGAGTTCCTTCTGGGAGAGGTAATCGGCTGGCAGATTGGGACGAAGTATTAGAAGGAGGAAATCTACATCCCCCTCTTTGAGTCTATCATTTGCTTCCTCGGGAAGATATGGGTCCGCTTCACTAATAAATCTACCCTCTCCTTTTCTCTCCGTCCCCCGCCACTCCACCCTCAAACCACACCATCCTTTTATCTCCATCTCCCTCGGCACCCCCATTTCTCTCAAACCCCTCAAAACCTCGTTCCATAACCCTGGGTCATCATCCCTTATCTTCCCAGCCTCGCTTTCCACAAGGATTTCAACTGGAATTCCTTCCGTCTGAATTACATATACCGCATCAATGTCCATCCCCTCGGCAAGGTAGATGTAAGTTCCCTGCTGGAATAGTTTCTCCATAAGATGGGCAAAGAATTGGTAGTTCACATCCTCAATTACCCGATAGAGGATGAACTCCGCCAGTTCCCGGCATTTTCTCTTCTCCCCAACTATGTGGAGTATAGCGAGCGCCTTTATCGCCTTCAAAGCCCATTCCCTTTCCTCTTCCTCCATCCAAAGGGGAATGCCCTCCCGGAAGTAGGGGACTATATCCCTTACCAAAACCCCATAATTCGTATGGGAGGCGAGTTCACCTTCCAGATGATCATAGAGTTCGGAAAGGGTAACGAGTGTATCATAATCTTGCTCTTCGATCTCCTTGGCGCTTTGGGAGAGGAAGGAGATGATGCTCCTCGGACCAACTTCCCTAACCACCCGCTCGTAGAAGTGGAGGATTGCGGGATGGACAGGATAAAGGTCCACGAAGGAGCGTTCATCAAAGGCGAGGGAGGGGAAATAATTCTTCCGAAGAAGGGAATAGAGTTTTCGCAATTCCTCCACCTGCGCCTCGCTCTTCTTCAGCACCCTCTCCCTGGCTACCTTCTGTAGGTTGAAATAGGGAATTTGGAAGTTCTCATATCTTTGACGGATGCGGTTGAGGTTTTCCCTCTCCGCCCCCATTTTCTCGGGGTCAAGTATATCCTCTTGAAGGGAGGCGAGGACGAAGAAATTATAGTGGGCGGAAGCCTCGCCTAAATCCCTAAGGAAGGCAATGTCCCTGGCGAACTCAGCTGTCCCCCCTCCTTTACCCCTTAGGAAATCGTAAAGTTCGTCAACTATGAGGACAAGGGCATTATACCCACCAAATTTATCATTGAGGAGGCTCAGCGCCCTTTCCATAACCCCCTCCACTTCCTCTTCTATCTCCGGGCGAGTGCCTATCTTAGAAAAGAACTGCCTCCCTAAATCTAATGCCTCCTCAGGATGAGATGATTTGAGATACTCCCAACTTTCCCTTGTCCGTTCCTTCTCCCTTAAGAAGCTCTCAAAGCGGGGGTCCTCCTCAGCTTTTCTGATGTATTGAGCGGGGGCGAGATAAACTGGCTCCCCTAAAATATCGCTTAACTGCCTCTCCAATTCCAACCAGATGTAATCCTGAAGATCCACCCTCCCCGGGGAAAGGTGAATCCAGATGGGATGGAATCGCTTCCCTTGAAATTCGGGGGCAAATGAGCGTATCCGCTCGTTCCTAACCTTTTCCCAGAGGTGAGGGTGCTGGAAGAGATCGCCGAGGAAAGCGAGTAGGTGGCTTTTGCCAGTGCCATAACCGCCGATGATGAAGAAGGAGTTCTTCTCCCTCCTCTGGAGGAAGCGCTCCAGAAGAAAGCAAATTTGCCCCTCCAATCTCTCATCAGCAACGAATGTTTCAACTATCTTCCCCGGATCGTGGTGGGTTATCTTGACAACTTCCTCAACTTCCTCTATTTGGACGAGTTCTTTAACCTTCATTCTTCACCACTCCATTGGAAAGCGTTCTTTTCAAGTGTAGGATGAATTCCGCTTTAAGTCAAGATTTACAACTTTATAGACGAGGTTTCCCAAAAATCATATAATACTGTAGAGAAAGATGGATAAGGAGAAACTTTTTTCCTGGGAGGAGAATCCTTATCTCGGCGATTTCGTCAGGGAGTTCGCCAAGCCATACGACCCAAATAACGATGACTATAACCCCTCACTCTATACCGAGGACATAAAATCGGGCAAGAATGACCCGATCTATAATGTCCATACATATTGGACGAAGGTCCCTCCCCAGGGAATAGCCAAGTTAATTCAGAACTTCACCTCGCCGGGGGATATTGTCATAGATCCCTTTTGCGGTTCGGGAATGACGGGCGTAGCTGGTCTTATGACGGGAAGGCATACCATCCTGATAGACCTCTGCCCCGCCGCCACTTTCATAGCCAAGAACTACACCACCCCTATCGATCCCTATGACCTAAAGAGAGCGGTGAGGGAGATAGAGGAGAATGTAAGGGAGGAGATGGAGTGGCTATATGAGACGATTTGCAGGCGGTGTGGAGGTAAGGCGATAATAAATTACACCATTTGGAGCGATGTTTACCAGTGCCCAATTTGTGAGACGAGGATGGGCTTCTGGGAAGTTGCGGTGAAGGATGGGAAGGTGTTGAGAGAATGGGAATGCCCAGGTTGTGGCTACGAACTGAACAAATTAAGGGCTAAGTTAGTGGGGACGGAGCCGGTGAGGGTGAATTACAACTGCCCTCGCTGTGGGAGGAGGGAGGATGAGATAAGCAGGTTTGACTTGAGGAAATTGGAGGAGATAGAGGGGCGGGAAATTCCCTACTGGTATCCGAGAAACGAGTTCCCCCAAGGCCAGGAAACGCAGAGGCTTATAAGGAGGGGCATTCGACGGGTTGACCAATTCTTCACGAGGCGCAATCTCTGGGCTCTCGCCCGCCTCTGGAAAGAGGCGGAGGCATACCCTTCAGAAATAGAAGATAAACTAAAATTCGTTATTACGAGCATTTTGTTTGGTTCTTCTAAAAAGGAGATCTACCGTCCAAAATACCAGGCAGTAGCCAGAGGATGTATCTCTCATAACCTTTATTTACCGAGCACATTTCCAGAAACAAACTGCTTAAATTTCTTTCTCCGTAAATCTTCTGGGATTTGTCAAGCTTTTTCTGGATTATCTTTTCTCTCCCAGGTCCTTATCTCAACTCAATCTGCTACTAATTTAGGGCAAATTCCCGATAGTTCAATTGACTACTGCTTCACCGACCCGCCCTACGGCGCCAATATAAACTACTCCGAACTCAACTTCGTCTGGGAAGCGTGGCTCGGCCACTTTACAAAAATAGAGGAAGAGGCAGTGGTAAATCCTGTCCAGAAAAAGGGATCGGAGGAATACAGGGAATTGATGGAGAGGTCTTTCAGGGAAATCTTTCGGGTATTAAAGCCGGGGAGGTTCATATCGCTCATCTTCCACAATTCCCAGACATCCGTCTGGAACGCCATCCAATCCGCCCTCCAAAATGCCGGCTTCCAGATAGCCTTCATCGGCGCCTTTGACAAAGTGCAGAGGACATTCAACCAGGTGACGACTACGAGGAGGGCGGTGGGCTACGATGTCCTCGTCCACGCCTATAAGCCCAAACTGACCAATCATATAAGAAGGGAGAGAAAGGTTGATTTGGAGGAAATATTGGACTGGCTTGAGGAGAGGTTGAGGATTCTTCCCATTGGGAAGAACGAGGAACGAACTGCGGGGAAATTACACAGCGATTTTATCCGTTGGTGCCTATCCCAAGAAATTTCCCTCGGTAGTGTAGAGAAGGTGGGGATAAAGGATTTTGATGCTTTTCAAGGGCTTTTGAGGGACAACTTCCACGACATAGATGGCTACTATTTTCTCCCCGGGCAAATTCCCCAACCGCCCCAGGGCTCTCTCTTCGCCACGATAAAGGATGTCGCCAGCGCTCTCAATTTTCTAAGTGAACTCTTAAAGGAGCCGAAGAGTTACAGCGATATACAACCCGCCTTCCTCCAGGCTTTGGGAGGGAGGAAATTGGAGAGGAGTTTAGAGGATTTACTGGATGAGAACTTCGTTTTTATTGAAGAGGAGGGGAAGTGGCGGGCGCCTACGGAGAAGGAGTTGGAAGAGTGGGGGAAGATAAAGAGGCTGAAGCAGGTGAAGAAGTTTGAGAGTTGGTGGAGGAGGTTCAAGAAAGGGGAGGAGAAGCGGTTGCCCCCTGAGGAGATAATGGTAAGTGGGTTAAGGGAATGGTGGCGGGCGGGAAGGCACTGGGCTATGGTTGAGGTAAAGGAGATGTTGGAGAGGAGGGGGCTATGGAGGGATACGCCATATAAGGCTCGCGAACTTATGACGATAGCGGAAGGGGTTATTAGGAGAGGGAATGAGTAAGGGTTTCTTAAAAAAGCGGGATTGGGCTGTTGAGGCGATGAGGGCTTTTCTTCAATCCCCCTTCCATAGGAGGGCGGTGTTCATCCTCCTTGGTAAATGGGGAACGGGTAAGACCAGCGCCCTCAAAAAACTTGCCAGGGAGATGGGGAAGAAAATAGTTAATGCCAATCTTTATTTGGCTAATTATGTTAAGGAGAGGAAGGCAGAGAAGTATATGTGGAGGGATTTGATAGAGGAGGGATGGAGGAAACTTTTTCAGGAGCTTCCTGAAGGGGATTTCCTAATCATAGATAAGGTGGAGATATTCTATGATTTCCCCGATATCAATTTTCTTAAGATAGCGGAGGAGGAATGTCTTTTACAAAAGAGGAAGAAGGCGGTAATTGGGATAGGGGGATATATTGTAGGAGGGATAATCTATTTTTGCGACGATGATTATCGCCTGGCTGGGGCGAGCGACTGGAAAGGAAGGCTCTACGATTTAAACAGCGAATTCTATGGGTAAGAAAATAAGAGATAGGAAAATATCCACATACAATCCCCAACAGTTAGCGTTTGATTACTTGGGGAGCGGAGCTCCTTTGCCTAAGAGGCAGGTTATTTTGAATAAGGAGAAATTTAGAGAAACCCTCTCCACCATCGTTAACTTGCACGATTTATCATCTATAAAGGAGAGGGTGCTGTTTCTAAAAGGTATAGTAGAAGGCTATCAGGAGGACAAGATAGGCATCCTAAATATAGAGGCGGAAGGGGACACGCTCACTCGCCGAAGGGATGTCCTTTTCTCTGAACTCGCCCAAATATTGGAATCCCAAACCACAGAGAGGGCAAAGTATTACCTCAAGAGATTGTTACGAAGTGTGGAGGAGGCAAAGACTTCAAAGATCAACGACATAGACCTCTCCCGTTGGAAGGAATATGACGAAATCATAACCGATAGCCTCTGGCTACTGGGGAAAAGGGACACATCGGGCGCTCATTTAGGTTGGTATTGGGGAAATTTCATTCCTCAGATACCCCATCAGATGATTTTGAGATACACTAAGAAGGGGGAATGGGTTTTAGATGCATTTGTGGGTAGTGGAACGACCTTAATAGAGTGTAGGAGATTAGGGAGAAATGGGATAGGAATAGAACTAAATCCCGCTGTGGCAGAGCGAGCAAGGGAATTAATCGCTGAGGAGCCCAACAAGCAGGGCGTGGCCTCGGAAGTAGTTATAGGTGATAGCAGGAAGATAGACATAAAGGCTATTCTTAGTAAATATGGGCTCAACAGCGTTCAACTTCTTATAATGCATCCCCCCTACCACGATATAATTAAATTTTCCCAGGACCCGAGGGACCTCTCCAATGCGCAAAGCGTTGAGGATTTCCTAAGGATGTTTGGTGAGGTCGTTGATAATCTAAGCCCCTGCTTAGAAAGAGGAAGATATCTTGTTTTAGTAATTGGGGATAAGTATTCAAAGGGCGAGTGGATACCTTTGGGGTTTCATTGTATGCAGGAGGTGTTGAGGAGGAATTTTAAATTAAAAAGCATAATAGTTAAAAATTTTGAGGAGACGCGAGCCAAAAGGAACCAGAAGGAGTTGTGGCGCTATAGGGCATTGGTAGGGGGGTTCTATGTATTTAAGCACGAGTATATCTTTTTGTTTAAGAAAAAGTAAGATGCCCCTCCTAAGTCCAGAAGAAGTCCAAAATCTAAAACTGAAATGCATTCCCTTACCCCAACTAAAGGAACTTGCTACTCTTCTTGGTTGCCCAAAGGAAGGGCGCGCGGCGGAAATTATAAGGAGGATTTCGGAAAAGGAAGTGGATACCGGAATAATAGACAAATTTATGAGGCAGAAATACCTAATGGTAAAAGTAAAGAGAAGACAAGAAGTCATCCCCGATGAAGAACTTAAGCAAGAACTCCTAAAGGTCCAAACTTTTTCCTGGGGTGTTATTCAAGGACAATTAGACCCTAAAATCCAGACCCAATATGTGAGGCAAATAGCCAAATATGATGAACTATTGGCGAGGGTGAGAGCAAGGCTTCACGAGGAGATAACAAACTATGTTGTTTGCACTTGGTATAACTATTGGACCACTTGCTTGATTGAAGAACACATAGGTCTTCACCCCAAGGTAATTCCCGCGCTTAAAAACATCAAGGGAATAGATATCTTCTTTGAGGGTCAACCTTTTGATTTGAAGGTTTCTTATGTGCCGCGAGGGTATGACCCAAAGAAAGCGGTAGAAAATCCGAAGGATTTAGCCATCTGGATGTATGAACATCAAGGAACACAAAGGTTTGGAGCAGATAACAGGGTGTTCGTTATCCTTTTAGATAAAGAGCATCCCGAGAGGAGTTGGGAAGTGAAAAGGGATTTCGATCTGGTTTTCAGGAGGATAGACGAGTTTCTCCATAGGGAAAGCGTTTCCCCAAAGGACGAGGTGACTTTTTCCTTCCGCCAAAGGACATATAAGGCTATAGCGAAAGTATTGTTGGTCACAAAACCCTAACTCAATTTCCCCTTACTGTTGTATTTGGATCTCGCCCTTTTGTTCTGGTGGAAGGGGGCGAATGGGAGGGAGTGAAGGAGCGGGGCGAAGGGTTATGTATTCGTATTTTAACTCCGCTTTCCCACCAGCCGGCACCTTGATGCTCCAAAAGAGCCTATTCCTGGGATTAAATTCATCCGCTGATATAAGGGTGACCTTCGCCTGGGGCGAGGAGGAAACTACCTCCCCAACCACCGTCCTATTAACCTCCACCTCCACTTCCTTGTTCCCATAATTCGTCAACTCTAATCTCCCCGTTATCCTCGTTTTTGTATAGGCTCTCGGCTCCTTATCCTTTATCTCCATTATCTCCCGTGAGATCTCCGTCTCTTCAACCTGCCCTTTTAATTCGCTGGCGAGCCCCAAAGTCACCCTCGCCTCTCCTCCCACAGGGACGAGAGAAGATAGCCTGTCCTGTCCCAGAGGATTGCCCTCCTCAACTGCTAAAATGCTCCCCCCAACCAGAGGGCTATCCGTCTTGTTTGTGAAGGATATGAGGTGGTTTATCCTCCCTCCGTCCGCATCCCATACATAGATGTGCTTATAGGGTAGGGAAACATTGAAGAGGGTAACCGCTCCCGCATCGCCCTTCTTAAGGGAAAATCCCTCCTTTTTGTAAAGGTAAACGGTGGCGAGTTCCTCCCCGGGGGCGAGAAATGGCGGCGGTGCGTAGCCAGCCGCCGCTTCCCCCTTCCCAAGGGGGACAGCCTCCATTGCCCTTAACGCTCCATCCGTAAACACCACCAAACTCCTCGTTATAAAGGGGTCTATCACACCCTTAAAGGGGAATTGGGGCATCCCCACAGCGAAATAGCAGGTTATATTCTCCCAATCCTCAAGGTTGTTGAACACCGTCGCCCGTAGGGAAAGCATAGCCTCCTTCTCCCCCCTAATATAAAGAAGATAATTCGGCTCCCAACCTAAACCGCCTTGCAGGTAACTCATCTTTATTCCGACCTTTTCATTTCCCCCAATACCACCCACCTTGAGCTTCAGGGGATAACCAAGGAGGACTACCTTCTTCACCTTATCCGGATTTATGGCGAAAACCTGTCCCTTATCCCCTTCCAAAAGGATGAGGTCAGCAAGTATATGAGTTAGTTTCCCCTCCGAGACACCTTCCTCCGTCGCTATCTTGAACCTCTCTCCTATCTTACCCTGTAGAGAAGCCATGAGTTGGGCTTTATCCTTGAACTCTATGATGTTCTCCTGGGGATTAATAAGGGCATCGGGATAGGCTTCCTTCTGCTTTAGATATATCCAGAAGGAACCACCGCTCGCTTGGGGAAGGTAATCGAGGGAAACATAGCCATTTTCCAGTTGTCCTTCTCCTTCCCTCGTGAAATAACCGAAGCCCACATTGTAAATGATGAGGGAGGTGAGCTTCGTCTTCACCAAGCCGACCTCGGCGAACGCCAATATTGGCAGAATTAATAGAAGTGCTAATTTCTTCATTTTTCCCTCCTTATTTAAAATTAGATTGATTAACGGAAGAGAGAGTTACTCCCACATTGCTTGGGGATAAAGGGGCATCCAAACCTTCATCCCTCGTGGCTCTCTATTATCCCAGGCATAATAGGGGATGGCCCTCACTTTCACCTTCTTCACCCGAATGGAAGCCGGCTTATAGAGTTCATCCTTCCAATCAACCCCATCGCTCGCCAATCCCTCCCCTTCCAAAACCACTACCCCTCCCAGTAAATCGCTCTCCCATTTGGGCTTGAACTCGCCATCCAAAGCGAGATATATTAATTGGAGGGGAGCATGCTGGTCCTCTTCCTCAAAGCAATATACAAGCGGGCCCCTCTGCAGAGCTATTTTCCCCACATCCTCCTTAACCTCGGGATGAGCCACGATCTTCTCCACAGGCATCAATAAATCAAGCTCCACTTTGTCCCCTTCCTTCCAGGTTCTTTTGATGAGTATATAACCCTTTTCAACGCTCGGTTTTTCCTGGACCTTTCCATTAATCCTCACCTCCGCCTTCTTGCACCAGCCCGGCACCCTAAGATAGAGGGAGAACTCAAATGGTTGAGAAGGATGAAGGGAGAGCAGTATATGTCCATCCCAGGGATAATCCCCTATGAGTTCCAAGTTCACTTTCCCCCCTTTAAGTTCTACATTTGCCTTACCCTGGACATAGAGATTGACCCAGATGCTATCTTCGGATTGAGCGTAGATATAATTGCCGAGGGAGGCGAGCAAGCGTGCTATGTTTGGGGGACAGCAGGCGCAGCCGAACCATTCCTCCCTTTTGTATCCGCCCTTGCTTTCCAGAGGATTGACATAGAAGAAGCGGTCTCCCTTGAGGGATATACCAGCCAGAGCCCCGTTGTAAAGCGCCCTTTCCAGGACATCAACATATTTAGCGTCGCCATAAAGCAGGGCGAGTCGATGAGCCCAGAAGACAACGGCACAGGAGGCGCAAGTCTCTTGGTAAGCGGTAAGGTTAGGGAGGTCATAGTCCCTGGTGAAGCCCTCGTTATGGGAGGAACTACCCATTCCTCCCGTGATGAACATCCTCCTCTCGGTGGCGTTGCGCCACACCCTTTGAACCATCTGGAGGAGTTCCTCATCTCCACTCTCCCTCCCTATATCGGTAGCTCCCGCCATTAGATAGAGCGCCCTAACAGCGTGCCCCACTATCTCCTTTTGCTCCTTTATCGGCACATTGTCCTGCAAGGTTGTCCCATCATACTCTTCCGGAGGGATGTTATGCTCCTGGGCGAAAAATTTTGTGCCTCTTTTAAGGATGAAGAAGCGAGCAAGGTCAAGGTAGCGTTTTTCACCCGTTACCTTCCAGAGTTTAACTAAAGCGAGTTCTATCTCGGGATGCCCGGGATAGCCGAGTCTCTTGCCTTCCCCGAAGATGGAATCTATATGGTCGGCGAAACGGATCGCTACATCTAAGAGGTTCCTCTTTCCCGTGGCTTCGTAGTAAGCCACCGCCGCCTCAATTAGATGCCCAGCGCAGTAGAGTTCATGGCAATCCCTGAGGTTTGTCCAGCGTCTCTCGGGCTCAACTACCTGAAAATAGGTATTTAGATAGCCGTCCGGCATCTGGGCGGATGCAATGAGGGATATCACCTCGTCCACCTGCTTCTCCAAAGCAGGGTCGGGATGCTTAGCGAGGACATAGGCTGATGCCTCAATCACTTTATATAGGTCCGAATCCATCCAAAAGGTTCCGCTGTAGCCCTCCCGAGCTTTATCCCTTGCCAATTTGAAATTGTTGAAATAACCATGCTTCTCCAGCATATTGAAGAGGTGGGGGATGGTTATATCCCTCAGCCTCTCCAAGCGAGGTGCCCAGAAGCGGTCGCTAACTTCCACATCTTTAAGGGGAACCGCTCTCAGATATTCCTTCGCCATATCTCCTCCTTCTCCAATAGCAGTTTGGAAGGGACAGAATAAAAGAAGAAATCCCAAAAATGGGCTAAATTTAAATTGCCTCTTCGTTTTTAACCACGCTCCTTTTCAATTATATCCTATATGGGAGGCTAAATCAACGCATAGTGGGGGATGGGGGGAGGAGAAGGGGTAGGGAGGAAACCCATCTTTGTAGTTCTTGCCATTCCCCTAAAATCTCCTCCCTTGAGATAGGAAGTTGAGGAAGCGAGCCTCTTAAGGATTTCCGTCGCACCAATATCCCCCATTTTTTCACCCTGTAGGATAATTCACCCTCTCGCCAACTTCCCCTTATGAGGGAGGAAAGCCGGGATAGAGGGATATCGCTCTTTTCCGAAATCTCCTCCAAATCGACCCCTTTCGTCCTTTTATCGCTTATCCCTGCTTCTTCAAGAATTCCCCTCAATTTCTTATCCCCGATATAGCCCAATCTTATCATTTCCACCTCTCGCTCAACCATTGCCCAATCTGCCTTGCCCTCCTCAAATAGCAGATGGAGAATCCTCAGCGCGCGGAGAGTGCTGGAATCCCCTTCTAAGAGAAACTCCTCCCTGCTTTCTAACCGCTCCATCATTTCCTCTATGTTTTTTTCATCAGGAAACATTGAATTTATCATCTCGCTGGTGTAGGTTTCCCTATCCCAGCAGGAAAGGGCATAACCTCCTCCATCCTCCCCTCCCGCTTGGGAAGCCTCCATAAGATAGGAGAGTTTATCACCTATCGGTGGATAATGAATGACGAGCCCTATCCCCTCTTTATCCGCCTTCTGCCCGGGAGGAAGTATGAGGATGGGGAACTCGTCTTTTTGGAAAAGGGGGAGCAAATCCTCACCCCACCTAGCGAGGAAACCCATCTTGTTGAGTTCTTCTTCTAATTTTTGTCCATCCCATGGCTTATAAATGAGCGCATTTTTCCCCACCTCCTGGGCCCAAATTAACAAGGGGAAAATATCCTTCGTTCGTCCGAAAGTAAGGGAAGGGACGCTCTCCCCTAAGGAAATGAACTCCATTTCTTTAAGGAATGGCGGTTCACCATCAAGATGTTCTCTCAATAATGGGGGTAGCAAGAATATCTTTCTCTTTATCTGGGGAATATTCTTCCTCAAAAGGGGGTCGAAGAAGGTGCTGGAATATTGGAGGGAAAGGACATTGGGCACTATAATTGCATCCGCATCTTTTAGGCTCTCCTTCATATCTTCAAATTCCAGCCAATAGGGGTGGAGGGCAACCGCCTTTATCTTCCCCCTATGCCAACCCTGCAGTAATTTCTTCACACCCCCTATGGGGGGTGTGGATAAATAGACGAGTTCTTCTTTAAAAGGGGTATCGAAGTTGAGGAAGGGATCGGTGCGCGAGATTATGGCGACTTTTCTATCTTGCTGAAGGAAGAAATGCACGAGAAGCGATAAATCCGTAGTTTCCAAGAGGAAGGAGCCTTCCCCCTCCAATCTCTGGAGAAGGGGAAATTTTTCGGGAGGGATAAACACGGGCTTATGCTCCACTTCCTTTACTCTTTCCAGTTTTTCCTCCCAGGGGAAATTGGGGGCTACCCTTTGCTTGTAATACTCTGCCATATGGTCTCTCACTTTCTCATAGAGCGCTTTTCTGCTCATTTCTATCTCCTCTAACCTTGTGAAACCCGGCAGTGTCCCAAGCGCCATTTCCCTTGTGGCTACATCCGCACGCAAGCGTCTGTCCAAGAAGAGGACAACTCCCCTGTCACTACGGGACCTTATTAACCGCCCGAACCCCTGCTTGAAGAGAATGAGGCTCAAGGGAAGTAGGTAATGGGCGAATTCGTCTTCCCCCCTTCTCCTAACATCCTCTCGCCTCGCTTGAATGAGGGGGTCCCCAAGAGAGGGGAAGGGCAACTTTTCCACAATTAGATAACAAAGAGAGGCTCCCGGCACATCTACCCCTTCCCAGAGTGAGCGCAGCCCCATAAGGGTGGCTTCCTCCACCTCCTTGAATTCCTTGAGCATCTGTCTTTTAGAGAAGCCCGTCCTTTGCCAGTAAAGGGGCAACTTCCTATCGGTCAAAATTGGCTCCAGTGCCTCACCTACCCATTCCAACCTATCCCTTGCCGCGAAAAGGACCAGCGTCCTACCTTCAACATAACTTATGAATTCCGCCAGTTCCTCCAAGACATCTCTCTTGAATTGTTCTATGTTTCGTTGGGAAGCATCACTGGGTAGATAATAGGGAAGAGCCAAGAGGACATTTTCCTTGTAGTTGAACACGGGTGGCAAAGATATGAGATACTCATCAGTGATGTGTCCCTCTAATCCCAATCTATCCAAGAAGAAGCGGAAGCCTTTCTCCGCTACTGTTAAGGTCGCAGAAGTCAGCACTACGGAGCGGAACACTTGGTAAAGCCTTTCCTCCAAGTCCTCGCCCACCCTCACGGGAGCATCCCTCACTGACCAGTTTAAGAACTTGCCCTGAAGTTCGGAGGGAGATAGGGTAACCAGTTCTTCCGGATTTAAGCCCTCAACTTCTACCTCCTCCCTCAATAGGTTAACCTCTATCCAACGCACTCTTCTCTCCTTATCATAATCCCAGTTCAAAAGCTTCTTTAATTGGGAGGCTCTCTCAGAAAGATTTTTGACCGCTGTGTCTAATTCTTCATAAAGGCGAGGGGCTATGGCTCTTAGGAATTCTCCCAGCGTATCTTTATATCTCTCCAATTTCTCAAGACCTCGCTGGAACTCCCCTACCTTTTTAATTACCCCCCACCATTTCCTCCTTTTCCCTGGGGGAATCCTCAGCCAAAGGGAAGCTCCGTATAGTTGATGGAGACGCTTGCCCTCGCTCAAAAGGAAAGCATACAGGGTTTTGCCCATTTCATCGTTAACCTCCCATAAATCCTTCACACCAGCATACATTCCCCTTACCTCCGGCGTATTTCCTACCACCCTCGCAATTTTGGGGAGGAGCCCTCGCCTCCCATCCTCGCTTAAAAGGAGGGCGAGGAAGGTAGCGAACATTCCCTTGTTTACCTCCTCGCTGAAAGCATCGGTGGCGGATTCCTCAAGGTTATGTGCTTCGTCTATGACGAGATTATGATTTCCCTGGCTCTCCCACTTCCCCTTCAAAAGACGCCAATGGTTGGTAATCACTATGTCCGCCTCTTTAGCTGCGTTTCTCGCCCTATAGAAGAAACAATTGTTGTAATAGGGACATTTCTTGTATTGACATATCTCCCTATTGGATTTTATGTTTTCCTTTAAGGTAGCAAGGAAGGGAAACTTTTTGCTTAATAGATAAGGAATAGCATCCAAATCTTCTATTTTTTCTTTCACTTCCTCAAGGAAGCGGAAAAGGTAAACGATGAGGAACTTCTCCTCATCACCCGTTTGTTCGGGAAAATTGAGGAAAGCGTCCTCCATTCTCCCAAACAATGAGCGCAGACATATATAATTCCCCTGTCCCTTTAAAAGGACATACTTTATTGGCCTCTCAAAGGGGAGATATCCAGCTAATTTATTCTCAAGGTCGGAGAGAACCTGGTTTTGTAGATGTTTAGTATAGGTAGCCACTATCACTTTCCCTCCACCGCGGCGCACCAAAAAGACGGAAGGAAGGAGGTAGGCAAGTGTCTTGCCTGTTCCAGTAGGGGCTTCTATCATTCCTATCACGCCGTTGTGGAATATTTCCCAAACTTTTTCCACCATCTCCCTTTGGGATGCCCTCCTCTCACTTCTCGTCATCTCCACCCATTTATCGTAAAATTTCAAGACTTCGGACTTTTGAAAGTTATACTCTTCCTCCCTGATCTCCCCCTGTTCGGGAATTAAGGGAGGGGGAAGGAGAGAAGAGAGTTTTTCCATGGACGGCTTAGATAATCCCAGATGCTGGGAGAATATGGGGGCAAGGAAATGCAAAAGGGAGGCGGAATGACTGTTCTTCAACCTCTCAACTGCTTTTCTGAGGAGGGAGTAGAGGGCGAGGCAATCATAAAGGGCGTCGTGGGGGAAGAGTTTTTTCAATCCAAGTTCTCTCTGGAGAAGAGAAATCTCCCCTTCAACGCCCTCCTGCTTTGAGAGTTCCTCAAGGGCATAGGAAGTTAGGAGGGGAAAGGCAAGGAAGAAGAGTTCAATACTGTCAAGGAAGGGATTGGATAAATCTGGTTGGAATCGGCGAAGGAATTCTATGTCGAACCAAACATTGTGGGCTATGATGGGGAAGTCGGATATGAAGGAGAGGAAGTCTTTCGCCACTTCCTCCACTGGCGGGGCGGATAGTATCTTCTCCTCTACCTCCTCAAGGTGTAACTTTTTTCTAAGGGAAAAAGGGATATCCTTAAGGGGAGCATTGGCATAGCGGTTGAAATATTCTAATATTTGCCAATCCTCTACCTTTATGCCAGCGAACTGGAAGGGTTGAGCTTCCTCGTCTAATCCCGTTGTTTCTATGTCCAAAATGACGAAGCGCTTGAGGGAAGGAAAACGAAAAAGAGTGGGAAAGGGCTCCTTATCCATCTCTATAAGATTATATCAAAACCAACGATTTTTTTAAAAAAATTATTGACGGATTTTCCTACCCTTCTAAAATTTGAGGTATAAAATATTTTAAGAGGAGGTGTTTTTATGAAAAGGCGCGGGTTTACCCTAATTGAACTACTTGTAGTCATAGCTATCATCGCTATTCTGGCGGCGATACTCTTCCCCGTATTCTCAAGAGCTCGGGAACAGGCGAAGAAGGCGGCATGTGGGAGCAATATGCGGCAGATAGCGATGGGCTTAATGATGTATGTTCAAGATTGGGACGAGACCTTCCCGATGGGCGACCCACAGGCTTGGGGTGATCCTTTCATTTTCAACTATCCCCAGGACGCCTGTTGTATGGGATGGTCAGCCAATCCTCGGTGGAGCGCTTCCGCCCGCTTGATGCCCTACATAAAGAATGCCGGGCTCTGGCATTGCCCAAGTGCTCCCGATTTGGGGCACCAGGCCGGCTGGCCGGAAGCCTGGCCGGGAGCTTTTGCCGTCAACTATGCCTATAGGCACTGCGTGGCAGCGGGTCCGGCAACAGGCGTCAAGTGGACGATGTCCCGCATAGCTCGCCCCTCTCAAACCATGATAATCCACGAGAGAGGGGATAACCACGAGACGAAAGCTTGTATGTGCGGAGACCCCCGCTCCATTAACGCAGCCTATAATATGATCTTCGCCGATGGACACGCTAAGTTTATCAAAGCGGGAACCCTTCGCTGGGTGAGATTCGGCAACCAATACTGGGGCTATCCCGCCTATGACCCCAACTGGATACCCTATGGTCCAGGAGCTTGGGGTGCGGACCCCGCTTTAGGTTGGGATATAGACTAAAGGGTTTGTAAAATTTAACAAATTTTTGGGGGGCGGGGAGCAGAGCTCCCCGCCCCCCAAAAGATTTTAATCACTTGAGGGTCCTTCTCTACCTCCTAAGTTGGCTTCTCACAACCGCTTGGGGCATAAATCCTTTAGAACCTGGCTTCCGCCAACCCCCCGATTGGGCTAAACCCTGGGTCTACTGGTTCTGGCTCAACGGCTATATAACTAAAGAGGGGATAACCGCTGACTTAGAAGCTATGAAACGGGTGGGTATAGGAGGTGTCCTAATTATGGAAGTTGACCAAGGGACCCCTCCAGGTGCCGTCTCCTTCGCCAGCCCAAAATGGCGTGAATTCTTCAAATCCATCGTCTCCCAGGCTCACAGGCTCGGCTTGAAAGTGAATATGAATAACGACGCTGGCTGGACAGGAAGCGGCGGTCCCTGGATACCACCAGAACTCGCTATGCAAAGGCTCACTTGGAGCGAAATAATCGTTGAAGGTCCTAAACATATAGAATTAAACCTCCCCCAACCACCGACCAACTTTAACTTCTACCGTGATATAGCGGTTTTAGCCTTCCCTTATCTTGAGGAGCCCGCCCTAATACCCACTTGGGATAGCAAAGCGGTGTTCAACTTCTATCCCAAACCCTTCTCTCCGCCAGTTCATTATCCCGATGTCTTTAAAGGGAAAGCGATTCCCTTAAATCAAATACTATGCCTTACCGCTCAAATGGACTCTGAGGGGAAATTATCGTGGGATGTCCCCGGGGGTAAGTGGACGATTGTCCGTTTCGGCTACACACCTACAGGTCAGCAAAATCACCCTTCTCCTATCTCCGGCAGGGGCTTGGAATGCGATAAACTGAGCAGGGAAGCTGCGGAGTTTCATTTCAATTCCTTTATCAAAAATTTGATAGAGGATGTGGGACCTTTAGCGGGGAAAACGCTTGTCGCTACCCATATAGATAGTTGGGAAGTAGGCCTGCAAAACTGGACAGCGAGATTGAGGGAAGAATTTATTAAAAGGAGAGGTTATGACCTCCTTTCCTTTCTTCCTGTTTTAATAGGGCGGGTTGTTGAGAATAGGGAAATATCGGAGAGATTCCTTTGGGATTTCCGCCAAACTATCTCCGAGATGGTGTTGGAAAATTACGCTGGAGGTATGAGGGAATTAGCGAATAGGTATGAGCTCCGCCTCACTATTGAGGGTTATAGCACCTCCATAACCGACGAGTTCGCCTACGGTGGAGAAGCGGATGAACCGATGGGTGAGTTCTGGTCCTGGCCAAAGTATGGTGCTGCTTCCTCCTGCACGGAAATGGCATCCGCGGGACACACTCAGGGCAGGAGGGTAATTGGTGCGGAAGCCTTCACTGCGGATAACAACGAGCGCTGGCTCGGCTATCCGGGAAATATCAAAGAAATAGCCGATTGGGCCTTCTGTGAAGGGATAAACCGCTTAGTCGTTCACCGCTACGCTTTCCAACCCTGGCTTAATGTTAAGCCCGGAATGAGTATGGGTCCCTGGGGGCTCCACTACGAGAGAACGCAGACCTGGTGGGAACAGTCCAAAGCCTGGCACGATTACCTTGCCCGCTGTCAATACCTCCTTCAGCAAGGGCTTTTCGTCGCAGACATCTGTATGCTCGTGCCTGAGGGGGCACCCCAATCCCTCGGTGGTCAACCCGTTCTCCAAAGGATGACATCCCCAGGACGCCCTTTTGAGCGTCCCGGTTACAACTTCGACTTCTGTCCAGCCAATGTGGTCTACAGGATGAAGGTTAAAGATGGCAAGATATTGCTTCCCGATGGTATGAACTACCGTGTCCTCGTCCTCCCCCGCTTCCCAAGAATGAGCCCTAACCTCCTCAGAAAGATAGGGGAATTGATAGAGGAGGGGGCAATTGTCATAGGTGCCCCTCCCCTCAGTTCTCCAAGTTTGGAAGGTTACCCAAGGTGTGATGAGGAGGTGCAGAGTTTGGCTAAAACGATATGGGGGAGCCTCGCGCCCCCCTCACAATTGAAGGAGAGGAGGTATGGCAAGGGCAGGATATTCTGGGGTGGACATTTTTCACTACCAAAGGGAAGCGAGATATCCTCAGTGGTTGAGAGTGCCCGATGGATTTGGTATCCCGAGGGTAATCCCCTTCAGGGAGTTTCCCCGGGTATAACTCGCTGGTTCAGAAAGGGTTTTGTGGTCAGAGGCGACTCCCCCCTCTCTTCAGCCCAACTCGTCGTTACCGCAGATAACGATTTCAGATGTCTCATAAATGGTCAATTTGTAGGAGAGGGCAATAAATGGGAGAATCTTTATAGTTTTGATATCAAGCAAAACTTGAAACCAGGGGAGAACGAGATACTCATATCCGCCCATAATGGGGGGGACATACCAAACCCCGCCGGCTTGATATGTGCCTTGCTTATCCGCTACGCTGATGGAAGCCTCCAATACATAACTACTGAGGGAAGTTGGCAAACCGCTTCGGAAAAAGATGGCGAGGAATGGATACCCGCTATGGAGCTCGGCTATTATGGAATAGGTCCTTGGGGAGATGTAATTTATCCCTCCATTTACTACGATATTGAAGAAGTGTGTGACCTTCTCGCTAAAATGAGGGTTCCCCCAGATTTTTCCTATGAGCCCCGTAGGTCCCCAGGAAGCATTCGCTATATCCATAGGACGCTTCCCGAGGCTGAGGTATATTTTATAGCCAATCAGGAGGCGGAAGCAGTAGATATAAACTGTTCTTTTAGAGTGAAGGAAAGGCTCCCCGAGATATGGCTTCCCGAAACGGGGGAGATCAAGCGGCCGAGAAATTATAGGGAAATAGGCGACCGCATCCTCCTTTCCCTTCACTTAGAACCCTATGGATCTATTTTCGTTGTTTTCCCCAAACAAAGAGCTCGGGTAGAATGGCAGGCACTTAAAATTTATGAGAAGCCGAAAGTGGAGAAGGAGATACTTATAGGAGGGGGGTGGGAGGTTCGTTTTCCCAAGGGTTGGGGAGCCCCAGAGCAGATAACCCTGCCAAAACTTATATCCTGGTCCGAACACCCCGAAGAAGGTGTCAGGTATTTCTCAGGGACCGCTCTTTACCTGAAAGATTTTGAATTTCCCGTAGGTCTTTATGGGAAAGGTAAACGATATATCCTTGATTTAGGGCGAGTGGAGGTTATTGCGGAGGTTATGCTAAACGGTAAGTATCTTGGCACTTTATGGAAGCCCCCCTATCGCATAAATGTGACGGAAGCTATAAAACCGGGGAAGAATAGGTTGTTAATAAGGGTGACGAATTTATGGGTCAATAGGATGATAGGGGATGAGCGGTTACCGGAGGATAGCGAGCGCAATCCCGATGGGTCGTTAAGGAGTTGGCCTCAATGGTTATTAAAAAGTGAGCCGAACCCCACAGGACGCTTCACCTTCACCACCTGGAGGCTCTGGCGTAAAGATGAACCACTTCAGCCTTCAGGGCTCTTGGGTCCCGTCCACTTACAAATTGTGAGAGAGGAAAAGTAAGACTTCCAATGACATCAAGGGAATTGGTTATCTCCGCTATAGAACATAGGCACACACCACGCCCACCCTTCACTTTCTCTGCTATGCCGGAACTTTATAAACGCCTCAAAGAAGACCTTCAAATGAACGACGAGGAAATGCGTGAGAGGTTCGGAGGGGATATAGTGGGTGTGGGTCCCATACCTAAAAGACAAGCGAGTTCCATCGCCTATGCTGACCCCACGATAGAGGTTACACCCGAGGGATTCTATAGGGATATTTGGGGAGTAGATTTCCGCCTTGTGGAACACTCTGCGGGTAGATATGTTGATTTAGCCCGCCATCCCTTGCGGGATGTTTCCTCTGGCCGGGATATAGAAAACTATCCCTATTGGCCATCTGCTGACCTCTGGGATTATTCAACAATTAAGGCTCAATGCCTCGCCAATATCAACTATGCTACTATTGGGCATAGCAGAGGTTTCTTTGAGATAAGTTGGTTCCTACGAGGGATGGACAATTTCCTGAGCGATTTGCTCCTTAATCCTCCTCTTGCCTGTTGGTTGATGGATAAAGTTTTGGAATACCTTCTGGAAAGGATGGAAAGGGTTCTCAGTTCGGCAGAGGGCGAACTTACGATGTTTGAACTGAACGACGATGTGGGTGGGCAAAATGCGCTTCTTGTGAGCCCTGAGCACTGGCGGAAATACATAAAGCCTCGCTTGAAGGAGCAGGTGGAACTTTGTAAGAAATATGGGGTCAAAGTGCAATATCATTCCTGCGGAAGTGTGCGGGCAATTTTGCCCGACTTAATAGATATAGGTGTAGATGTGCTCAATCCTGTTCAGCCAAAAGCTCGGGGGATGGACCCATTTGAACTTAAGCGGGAGTTCGGTAGATACATCACTTTCCACGGTGGGGTCGATGAGCAGGAGCTCCTGCCAAGAGGGAAGCCCGAGGAAGTGAGGAACTATGTAAAGAGATTAATAGAAGAAGTAGGGAAGGACGGAGGATTAATAGTAGCTCCCTGCCACACCCTTCAACCTGATACCCCAACGGAGAACATCCTCGCTCTTTATGAGCCAATTTGGGAAATGGAGAGTTGAAAAGAATGAACCGGAACAAAAGAGATTGCTTGGGGAGGGTAAGGCGCCTATAATTTTTAAATGAAAGTGTTTATTAAACAAAATTTGTGCTTTTCCCCCTTTCTGGGGAAAAGAAGTGGCATTTACTCCACCAAGGGGGTCAAAAAGGAGGTGTTCCCTGTGAAGAAGAGAGGAAGAACAGAGTATTGGATAAAAAGGTTAGGAGATAGGAGTTGGTATGTGCGCCGAGAGGCTTGAGAGGTATTGAGTAAGATAGGGGACCCTCGCGCTGTAGAGCATTTGAGAGAAAAGTTGAAGGATGAGAGCCTATCTGTGCGGGAGGCTGCTGAGGAGGTATTGGAAAAATTCAGACTAACTTCACATCCGTAGAAGAGTGGAAAGGGGAAGAGGGATATGGCGAAGGTGACGATTTTGGATGGAGCTCGCTCAATCGGCGGCTCAAAAATACATCTCCAAGCGGGGGAGAGGGGACTTCTGCTCGATTTCGGAATCAATTTTAAGAGATGGGCACTTTATTACGAGGAGTTCCTCGGACCTCGCACCGCAAGAGGTATAAACGACCTACTCGTCCTCGGGATCCTCCCTCCCCTTAAGAACCTCTATCGTAGGGACATCTTCCCCTCCGACTTCAACTTCTCCCCCCTGGATAAGGAACTACCTTTGGAGGCTGTTTTCATCAGCCACGCCCATCTCGACCATTGCGGACATATAGGTCTTCTAAGGGGAGATATACCCATCTACACCTCCTCTTTGACCGCTCTTTTTATGAAGGCTATACAGGATACCGGTAAGAGCGGGCTTTTCAGCGAAATGGTTTATATAACTAAAAGGCAATCTTCCGAGGACCAAAGATTATTGGAATCAACTAAAAATAGGGAAGGGAAAACCTTTTTCCTATTCGGGGATATAAAAGAAACTATGAAGGAGTTTTGGAGGAGGTCTCCCTACAGCGAGGGAACTCCTTTTGCTATGAAGCCTTTGTGTCCCGCGGAAAATAAGATAGGGGGTATGGAAATTCGCCATTATCCTGTTGACCACTCCATCTTGGGTGCCTCAGCATATGCCTTTCAAACCGAGGAAGGATGGATAGTATATACGGGAGACCTTCGCCTTGGGGGTAGTTTGGGTAAATCCACAGAGAAATTTGTGGAGGAGGTCGCTAACCTCCATCCCCTCGCCCTGCTCATAGAAGGAACGAACCTACAAGAGGAAGAAGCGGGGAAGATAAGGGAAATAGATGTTTACGAGAATTGCCTCAAAGAGGTAAAGGAAGCAGATGGCAAGATGGTGGTGGCGGACTTCGCCTCTCGCAATCTGGAACGCCTTCAATCCTTCCTCCAAATCGCTAAGGATACCAATCGGAAGTTGCTCATCTTGACCAAGGATATGTATCTCTTAGAAGCTCTGGACAGCGTTGAAGGGACCAACTTACATAATGACGAGAACATATATATGTTTGAGGAAATGGAGGAAGCTCGTCGCGCCTGGGAAAAAGGACTTATAGAGAATTATAAAGAGAAGTTTATTGAACCGGCTGAAGTTAAGAGGAACCCCGGCGACTATATCTTGTGCTTGAGTTTTTTGGATATAAAGCATCTCACTGATACGGCTTCCGAGAGAGGAGGAATTTACATCTACTCCTCAAGCGAGGCATTCACGGAGGAGCAGGAGATAGATTTCAGGCGCCTCAACAACTGGCTGAAGTTTCTCAATCTTAAACCTATTGGTTTTTACCTGGATGAAAACTATAGACCCCATTTTACTCCCGGCTATCACTGCTCAGGGCACGCCAGCAGGGAAGAACTTTTTGAAATGGTGAGATGTATTCGCCCGAAGTTCCTCCTACCCCTTCACACGGAAGCCCCTCAGGCTTACCAGGATTTGAGCGATATAACACATATATTATTAGATGATAAACGGACAAGGGAATTGGAGGTGAACTTCCTTGAGAAGCCTTAAATTTCTCGCCTTCTTCCTTATGGCACTTCCTTTATCCGGTGCAGTCTATTATGTTGACATTCAGAATCCCAGCGCCTCCGATGATAACCCTGGCACAGCCCAATTGCCTTTTAGGAGCATAAATAAGGCAGCGCAGATAGTGGAGCCTGGCGATACCGTGGTTGTAAAGCCGGGAATCTATAGAGAACATATAAGGTTAGTGAAGAGTGGCAAATTGGGCGCGCCCATAACCTTCGTCGCCGACCCGCCCCATTCAGTGGTAGTGAGTGGGGCAGATATAATAAAGGGGTGGCAAAAAGCGGAGGGCAACGAGCCGATATATTTTGTAAGATGGCCTCATCGCTTCGTAATAAATGTGCGTCCCGACGGCTCCCTTGTTGAGCACCATCCTGATGACGAAGAGCACAAACTGTGGGGTAGAGCGGAGTTGGCTGTTGTAGACGGCAAACTTTGCCTCCCTGCTCTTACCATTGAGGATTTAAGGAAACTCTGGCGCCTTCACGAAGAAGCTATGAAAGAAGGCAAACCTTCCCCCTCTCTCAAGCCTCCCCTACCTGATCTTGGCGGTCCTTTCGGGGGGATGTTCTGTGCTGATACTGAAAATCAACTCCTTTATATCTGGCTGGCAGATGGCTCCGACCCAAATGAACACCAGGTGGAATGCGCCACCAGAGGTGCAGTATTTGGGCTGAGCCCTTGGGAAAATAAGGAAGGGGTGAAGTTCGTCTATGTCCGAGGATTCGTCTTCCGTCACGCAGCCACTTTCCCCCAGAGAGCGGGTATCTGGCTTCTCGGGGCGCAAAACCTACTTGAAGATTGCATAATTGAGGAAATGGCGGGAGGAGGTGTAGCAGTGAATGGGACTGTTCGCAGATGTATCATTCGCCGTTGTGGTCATACTGGTGGAGGAGCAATCGGCGAGAATTTCTCCAATGAGGACACCATTTGGGAGGATAACTGCTGGAAACCTATAGACAGGGGTTGGGATGCAGGCGGTTTCAAGTTAGCATTGGCCAAAAACGGGGTTTTCCGCAACTGTATCTTCAAGCATAACGGTGGTCCAGGGCTTTGGTTTGACATAGATGTGAGAAATGTAGTAGTTACCAATTGCCTCTTCTATGGGAACGAGCACCAGGGACTTTTCATAGAGATAAGCAGAAATATAACAGTCCTTGATAGCCTTTTCGCCTACAATGGGGTAGGAGTAGTGGGAGAAGTAGGAGAATGGGGCTGGGGAATAGCGGGGCTTACAATAGCGGAAAGCCAAGATTGCCTCGTTGCTCGCAACACCTTTTATGGAAATAAAGATGGTATAGCCTTTAGGGAACAGGGACCTCGTCCCCTTCAAACGGAGGATGGAGAGATAGCCTATCACAATCAGGGCAATATAATTGTGAGGAATGTGCTGGCAAATAATAAAGGTTACCAATTGGCGCTTTGGTATGATAACCCGTTCTTCGGTTGGCATCCCGCTGAAAGGGAGAAATTCAAGGAGGAATCTGCTTATGAAGAGTGGGCGAAGGCTCATCCCCACCTCGTTTACGACCCCAAAGAAGCAGGAATGTTGATAGATTATAATCTATATTATGCTGGAGAAGGTGAGAAGTTGTTCCTCTACGGGGCTCCCTGGCGCCCGAGATATAAAGAGTTGGGAAATTTAGCCACTTGGAATGAAGGAACCGGTTTTGACGCTCATAGTAAATTCGCTGACCCAATGTTCATCAATCCCCGAGGGGGTGATTTTCGCTTTCAAACAGCCAGCCCCGCCCTTCAACTCCACGCCGGATGCCTACACCCCCCATCTATCCCAGGGGAAAGTGAATAAATTAAAGGGCGAGGACACCGTATTTGTAGTGGGCAGCGCAGGTGCCCTCTGAGGAAACCATACAGGGTCCTATCGGGTAGGAAGGAGTGCAAACCTTTCTGAATAGGGGACATTCACTTGGCTCCTTCACCCCTCTTATAACCTCCCCACACTTGCACAGGGGATTTTCCTCTACCTGGGGAATGTCCAGTCCTTCTAAGAGCCTTTCCGCATCATAGTTTTTGTATTCCTCCTTTATTCCCAAGGCAGTGGAAGGGAGATATCCCAGCCCCCGCCACAGGGCGTCCCTCCTCTCAAAGACACGCCACATAATATCCAATGCCTGGGGATTCCCCTCCTCCCTAACCGCCCTCCTATATTGGATTTTCACATCCGCTTCCCCCTTGTCCAGCATATCCAAAAGCATATATATTGATTGAAGGATATCTAATGGTTCAAACCCCGCTATTACGCAGGGGATACCATATTCCTCGGGAATGAATCTATAGGGCTTGGCACCTATTATGGTGGAAACATGACCGGGGCAGATAAAGCCTTTTATATTTATCTCGCCCATTTCAAGGAGGGCTCTCATAGCGGGAGGAATGAGCTTGTGCAAACTGAAGACCTTGAAATTGTCCATTTTTTCCTCCCTTGCTCTCAATATAACGGATGCTACACCGGGAGCGGTTGTCTCAAAGCCCACTGCCAAGAAGATGGAGAGTTTATGAGGATTTTCCCTTGCTATTTTCAGGGCATCAAGAGGGGAATAGACGACCCTTATATCCGCTCCCTCCGCCCGCTTTTTCTCCAGGCTTCCCGTTTTCGCTGGCACTTTCATCATATCGCCGAATGTAAGTAAGATGGAATCGGGAAGTCCAGCAAGGGCAAGTGCTCGCTCTATATCCTGCTGAGCAGTTACGCAAACGGGACAGCCAGGACCAGATATAACTTTTATGTTGGGAGGAAGCATCCCCCGTATGCCGAAACGGAAAAGGGAAACAGTATGCGTTCCACATACCTCCATAAATAGAGCGGGGAAATCATAAGCGGATATCCTTTTTAATAGCCCCTGAACAAGCTCTTTATTTCTGAATTCCTCTATGAATTTCATTCTTCGGGTAGATGGGCGAGGATGTTAAGCATTATATCCGCTTCTTCCTCGTCTATCTTGGAAATGGCGAAGCCGGCGTGGATTATCACATAATCCCCCTCTTTGACATCTTTCAAAAGTTCAAGGGAAACTTCCCTCTGTATCCCCCCTACCTCCGCTATCGCCTCTCTTCCCTCTATCTTCACTATTTTAGCCGGGGTGCCCAGACACATCTTCAATACACCTCCTTCTCAGTGTTCGTGCTATAACTACCTGCCCAAGGGCTATCCCCCCGTCATTTGTAGGCACCTTTCTATGAGCCAGGATATAGAAACCCTCTTCCTCCAATCTTCTTTTAGTCATTCCTAAAAGTAGAGAATTTTGAAAAACTCCACCGCTTAAAGCGACGGTATTTACCCCCGTTCTTCGTCGGAGAATTTTCAGAACCTCGACCAGCATCTCCACAACACTTCTGTGAAAGCGTGAGGCTATGTATCCCTTTGATTTTCCCCGCTTTAAATCTCCCAATATTTCCTCTATCACTGGTAAAGGGTTAATTATTATGGGGGCATCTTCCTCAAATTTGAATTGGTAGAAATCCTCGCATTCCTCAGCAACAGCCTCAAGTTCGCTTGCCGATTGCCCCTCATAGGTATTTATCTGGCTTATGCCTATCAAGGAGGATACCGCATCGAAAAGTCTCCCCATACTGGAGGCAGGGGGTGAATTGAAGCCTCTCTTAATCATCTTCCTTATCGCCTCTACCTTCTCCTTCCCTATCTCAGATAGAGAGTGGGCGAATTCCCCGGGAAGTTTTCCCCAATCATCCAGCCATTCCTCTTTTCCCAACAGAACCAAGTAGGCGATAGCTACTCTCCAGGGTTCCCTCACCGCCCTCTCGCTCCCCGGTAAGGGTATATAGAGGAGGTGCGCCAATCTTTGGAATCCCTCGTAATTCGTGAGCATTATCTCCCCTCCCCAAATCTTGCCATCCGTTCCGTATCCCGTGCCATCCCAGGCAATACCCAGGACTTTCTCTCCTAATGGAACCTCGTTCTCCACCATACAGGAGGCTATATGGGCGAAGTGATGTTGGATGGGGATGGCAGGAAGCCCAAGGGAGCGGGCATATATCGAAGAATGATAGGCTGGATGAAGGTCATAAGCCACTAACTTCGGCTTTATATTGAGAAGATGCGAGAGATGTTTTATCGCCTTTCTGTAAGCCTCCAACCCTTCAGCGGTCTCCAAATCCCCTATATGTTGGCTAAGGAAAGCCCACCTATCCTTAGCGAGGCAAAAGGTGTTCTTCAAATCCCCTCCGCAGGCGAGGATTTCCTCACCATTAACAGGTAGAGAAATCGGCAGGGGAACATAGCCCCTGGAACGCCTCACTATTCTCGCTTCGTCTTCAATGACTACTGCTACGCTATCATCGCATCTCGCCACGATATCGCGGTTATGGAAGAGGAAGGCATCCGCCATATTCTTCAAATCCCGCCTCGCTTCCTCGTTGGAAGCGCAGATGGGGTTATCGCTTATATTCCCGCTCGTCATAATGAGGGGGACATCACATTTCCTCAAAATGATATGATGGAGAGGTGTATAGGGGAGGAAAAGCCCGATGAATTTGTTGTTAGGAGCCACGGATGGCGCCATCCCGAAAGGCTCCCTCTTTCTGAGAAGGAGAATAGGTGCCTGGGGGGAAAGGAGCAATTCCTCCTCTTTAAGGGATAGATGAGCGAAAAGGCGAGCGGTGTGGACATCCTTTACCATCACCGCAAAGGGTTTAAAAGGGCGATTTTTCCGCTCCCTAAGCCTTTGAACCACTCCCTCGTCCAAAGCGTTGCAGGCGAGATGGAAACCCCCTAATCCCTTAATCGCTATAATCTTTCCCTCTAAAAGGAGCCGAACTGCTTCATCAATCGCATTTTTATATCTTCTTTTACCGCCTATTTCCAACCATATCCGGGGACCGCACTTTGGACAAGCGATGGGCTGGGCGTGATATCTTCTGTCCTTTATATCCTCGTATTCCATATGACAATCCTCGCACATTTGAAATTTCTTCATACTCGTTCGTTCCCTATCATAGGGAAGGGCACGAATGATGGTGAAGCGTGGACCGCATCTCGTGCAGTTAGTGAAAGGATAAAGGTAGCGTCTCTCCTCGGGAGAGAAGGTTTCCTCAAGACAGAGTTGGCAGGTGGCGATATCGGGAAGGGGAAATAAGATTTCCACCTTCCCCTCTTCGCTTCTCTCTATGCGAAAATCAGTATAACCCACGGGAGCAAGATATGTTATCAGGAGCGACTCCAGCATAACGAAGGGAGGCGGGGAGTCCTTCAAGGAATCCAGAAATCTTCGCAAATGGTCTTCCTGTCCCTCTACTTCAACGACGATTCCTTCTGGACTATTGCGAACAAATCCTTTGAGAGCAAAAGACGAAGCAAGGCGGTGGATAAAGGGGCGAAAACCCATTCCCTGAACTGCCCCTTTAACTAAGAGCCTTGCTCTGGATATTCCCCTCGTCGGGGCTCGCTGAAGAGAGCTCATTATAAAGGCTTGTTTATCTCCTGCTTTTATTCCAATTTACCCAAGGCCCAATCCTCTATCAAGGACAACTCCACCTCAGCGCTACCGCAACTTGGGCAGGTGTCAAAGGGAGAATTGAGGAGGAAAACCGTTCCACACTCTTTGCAAGTAGCCTGCATTTCCATCTCTTTTAATTCAAAGGAGGTCTCCTTAAGGAATGTGTTTTGTTTGATTTCGTCTATTATTTCCAGAAGCTCCTCCTTATCCACCCCCGCAGTGGGATTTACCAAAACCTCCACTTTGCTCAGGATGGGCAGATTCTCCTTTTGTGCCCTCTCCAAGACAGCTCTCAATATGCTTTGTGCTCTTGCGGTTTCATGCATCTTCTAATCCGCTCTCCTTTCTTAAGGCAGAAAGGATTTCCTCAGGGGGTATCTGTTCCTCCCTCTCATAGGCAACCTTCTTGGGAAGGAGTCCCAATGCTAAGGCAACGCCGTAGATTATCGCTTCCGGGCGAGGGGGACAGCCAGGGACGAAGAGGTCGACGGGTATGACCTTATCTAAGCCACCCACTACATTATATGTATCGAACCAGATGCTGCCTCCCGTAGCGCAGGAACCAATAGCCAAAACGACCTTTGGGTCAGGGGTAGAGTCGTATAGGCGTTTTAAAGGTTCGACCATCGGGCGAGTAACAGGACCGGCAACTATAAGCACATCCGCGTGCCTCGGTGAGCCAACAAGTTTTATCCCGAAGCGCTCCACATCGAAATAGGGAGTAAGGACATCCAATATCTCTATATCGCAGGCATTACAGCCACCAGTATTGGTATGGAATACCCATAACGACCTTCCGAACGCTTTCGCTGAATATCTTCTAACTATTCCTTCTCTGAACATTTTCTAACTTTCACTCCTTTTTATGAATTATACACCTTTATTTAAAGGGAGCCAAAAGGGAGAGGGAATTAAGCAGGGGATGAAGGATTTGAGGATAGAGACCGAGGAGGAAGGATAGAATGGTGAGAAGGAGGATGGGGAAAAGGATAGTTAAAGGTGCTTCCCTTGTCCCTTTTATTGTCTTGCTTTTCTCCTCACCCCAAAATACGGTATAGGCGGCGCGGACGGCATAGAAAATGGTGAGGATGCTGGTAAGGAGGAGGATGATAAGGAGCCACCATAGACGAGCATCGGCTGAAGCGATTATCAAAGTTAACTTGCTCATAAATCCAACAAAGGGAGGTAACCCGCTCAAGGAGAGAGCGCCGATGAAAAAGCAGGTCATCGTTATAGGCATATACTTTCCCACTCCACCCAATTCCTCTATGTTCCTTAGAGCAATGGAATATATTATCGCCCCAACGCACATAAAGAGAAGGGGTTTGGCAAGTATATGGCTTACCAATTGATAAAATGCCCCGTAATATCCCAGATAGGTGCCCAGGCTCAAACCCATAGCAATGTATCCTATCTGGCTGATGCTGGAGTAGGCTAATAGCCTCTTTAGGTCCCCCTGCACCATTGCCAAAAGTGCGCCCAAGATCATGCTGAAAATAGCAAGCACCAAAAGGGAAGAGGCAACAGCTCCGTAAAAGGGGAAAAAGAGACCCAAAGTGCGAAGGAGAGCATAAAGTCCCATCTCCGTCATAATGCCTGATAGGAGCACACTTATAGGTGTGGGCGCTTCCGCGTAAGCATCCGGTAGCCAGGGGTGGAAGGGGGCAAGCCCTGCCTTGGTGCCGAAGCCGACTATGAAGAGCACGGCGGATAAGAGGATTATATTAGCGGGAATTTGGGGTATGACATCCTTTATATGAGTGAAGAGAAGAGGAGAACCCCGTGGGACAAGGGGAGCGGAAGCGGAATAGATGAGAACACAACCAAAAAGGGAGAAAGTGACGCCCACAGTCAGGAGGAGAATATATTTATAGCCCGCCTCCAGAGCCCTCTTATCCCAATAGAAGGAGACCAAAAGGGCGGAGGTGATGGTTGTCGCCTCTATGGCAACCCAAAGGATGATGATGTTGTTTGTGCTCACACTCCAAAGCATTGAGGATAGGAAAAAGAGGAAAAGGCTGTAGAAGATGCCCAACCGCCGCTCAAATATCTCCGCCCCTACTCTGGCGATTAGGGGTTCCTGCCTCATATATCTCGTTGCAAAAAGGGCGGCAAGGAAACCTATGAAGCTTACGCCTACCACAAATAGAACACTTATCGGGTCTATAAGGAATTCCTGCCCAAAGGCGCTTATGTATCCCTCGTCAAGAACCCTCTGGAGAATGGGTAGTGAGAGGGCAAGGGGAATGAAGGAACCGATGATCGTTAATGGCTCTTTAGCGAGGGGGGAACGACGAAGGAGAAGAACTGCAAAGGAAAAAGGAATAGGGGAAAGAATCAGCAATAATATCAGGTTAGCATTTGTGCAGACCATCTTTCACCTCTTCACCAGTGGAGTTCCGTCAGATGGTAAGTATCGGTGGTGCCTACCACCTCCCTCAAGCCCCTGATGATGAATAGTAGCATATACACCGCTAGGACAACATCGGTGACGATGCCGATGATGACGGTTTCCTTAAGTCCCGGGGCAAGGCTGACGAGGGAGAGGTGGGCACCATTTTCCAAAAGACACAGCGCAATAGCGGTCTTGAAAGCATCCCTACGGGTGAGAATGCCATAAAGACCAAGGGAAAACACCGTTAGGGAAACCGCCACATTTGTGCGGAATGGTTCCTCTGTTGCCAAGGGGGTAGGGGCAAGGAAGTGAACATATTTATGCGTTAACTCATAGAGCAATATTGCTAAAACTGTGACGATGGCAACGGAGGGAGCAAAGGGGATTATCGCCTTCACTTCATACTCGGGCATTCCCTTTATGAAGCTTAAGAGGAGCCAGGTAACGATGAGGAACTTGGTGACGAAAGCGACAGCTGACCAGATGAAAAGGGTTGGTGCCTGGGTGGCGAAGAGGGATATCACGCTAGTCATAATCAGAGCTTGAATGGCATAGATATACGCAGCATAGCGGAGGTTACGAGCTGTCACCGCTCCGAAGGATGACACAATCATAGCGAAAGATAGGGAGGCTAACAGGCTTCGTATAGTCTCGCTATATTCCATTTATCTCCTCATCCTTCCTAAAACCGATTGTCATATGTCTATCAAGGACGCTGAAGGGCTCATAACAGCGCCCGCAGCGCTTGCAAGTCCCCATATAAATTTTCTGTTCTATTAGGAGGTCGTGCTTATCAGGGGTGGCGTTCTCAAATTCCAGGGACATCTCCACCGCCCGCTCCGAGCAAGCCTCGGCGCATCTCCCACACTGGATACAACGCTCCAAGTGTCTCCTTATTATCCGCCATTCAGGGGAGATATCCGTGACTTTTATAAGACGGGCGGGGCACACGGTGGCACAGCCACCACAACCCGTGCACCTCTCAGCGTTTATCGTTACCTTCCCCCTATAACCAGGGGGAGTGGGATGGGGCTCGAAAGGGTATTTCAAAGTTACCCTTCCTGCCTTTAAGCCTACTAATAGCTGCTTGAACTTGCTTCTTATCATAGCGTTACACCCCCAGGGTGGAGAATGCTATTGCCATAAAGGAAGCTGCTATCAAAACTCTGGCATAGAAGCCCAGTGCCTGGTCTATGCGCAGACGGGGGAAAAGCGCCTCCGCTGTGACCGCAAGGATAATGATGATGAACGTTTTGATAAGTGTATAAAGGAACAACAAAGCCCCTGAGACCATGGGCCAGGGAATGAAGACAAAGGCTATCAGATAAGCTATGAGAAACTGGCGGAGGGCGAGACCCCATTTGAAGAGGGCAAGGGTGGAACCTGAAGCTTCAAGGAACACCCCTCCTATCAGCTCCTGTTCAGCCTCAGCCAGGTCGAAAGGTAGTTTGCCCATCTGCGCCTGCATGGCGAGGAACATCGCCACGATGGCGAATATCGTTGAGATATTGACGCCGCTCCAAACTATTAGATGGGAAATAATGAAACTCCCCGCTTTTATAGCATAGGAAAGGAAAGCAGCTGCCATCACCGGCTCTACGATGACGAACATCATAACCTCCCTTGCACCACCCGCCGCAGCGAAGGGATTGCCCATAAGTAGGGAATATAAGACGAGGCAGACCGAGGAAGCGGTAAGCAGATAGATGAAAGAGATGAGGTCACCTTGGAGGGCGAGGACAAAGGTGGCGGATGCTATGCAGGATATGTAAAGGACAGCCAAAGGCGACCTCGTTATATCCTCTTTGCCAAACAGCTTAAATAGGTCAATGTAGGTCTGATAAATAGGCGGTCCCATTCGGGAATGTATCCTTGCCCGCCATTTCCTCATAATTCCATCAAATAGGGGAGCGGAAATTATGCAAAGAATGGTGATTATCCCTGCCTCAAGGTAGCTCATTTCCTCCCTCCTCGCCGAGATATCTCATACATCTCCTTTTGGGAGAGGAATTTACTCTCCCCTGTTGAGCGGTCTATTATCTCCAACCGCTCCGTGCAGGATATACAGGGGTCAATGCTTCCAATCGTTATGGGGGCGTCTGCGATCGTTGTCCCCGGCTTGAACATCCAAAGAATTGAGGGTATGTTCATATAAGAGGGAGCCCTAACCTTCCATCGGTAGGGACGATTGTTCTCACCTAACATAATATAATGGAAATCTTCCCCTCGGGGTGACTCAGTAGCTGACATATACTCCCTATAGGGGGGCAATTCCTCCTCTACCTTCACCAGTGTCGGTCCCTCGGGAAGCTCCTTAAGAATCTGGCGCATCATTTTCAAGGATTCTATCGTCTCGTAGACTCTAACCAAAGCCCTTGATAACACATCGCAACCATCAAGAACTATGACTTCAAAGTCTAAATAGGGATATGCAGCATATGGGTGGTCCCTTCTAACATCTATATCCACTCCCGAGGCACGGGCAGTAGGACCTAAGGCACCTGTTAGTCTCACCTCTTCAGGTGTTAGAATACCCACCTCTTTTGTGCGAGCGATGAAGGCGCTGTCGTTGAGTAGCGTTTTACAAAGTTCCAATGTCTCTGTTTCGGTCTGGTCTATCACCCGCAAAAGCTCCTCCCTTATCTCCTCGGGGATATTCCTCCTCGTTCCACCCACCAGGTTCATCCCGTAGTTCTTGCGGTTCCCCGTTACCCGCTCCGCCATCCACATTATCGGCTCCCTTATCCTCCAAAATTGCATAAAGAGCGTGTCAAAACCAAGGATGTGGCAAGCAAGCCCGAGCCAAAGAAGATGACTATGCACCCTCTCCATCTCCAAACAAAAGCTCCTTATGTATTTCGCAGGCAAGGGTATCTCTATTTCTCCAGCCGCTTCCACTGACTGGCAGTAGCAAACTGAGTGAGTGAACCCGCATATCCCACAGATGCGCTCCGCGAGGAAGGGTATCTGATTGTAGGTGAGCTGGCTCTCGCCCAATTTCTCTATCCCCCTGTGAACATAGAATCCCCGATGGTCAGCTCCAACCACATTCTCTCCCTCTATGAACAACCTGAATTGTATCGGCTCCTCCAAAATGGGGAAGAAAGGACCGATGGGCAGGGCGGTAGCTCCTGGGGGTGGTTCCTTGAACTTAAACTCACAGCCCGTGGTAGAGGGCGGTTGATAATTATAAGGGACTTCCTTCCTCAGGGGAAAGACGCCTTCCGGCCAGTCGTCTGGGAGAACGAGCCTGCGAGGATCAGGATGCCCAACAGGCTCAACTCCGATGAAATCCCTTATCTCCCTTTCAGCCCAATTTGCACCTGGCACTATAGGGGTGATGGAATCTATCCTCGGGTCATCGGGCGGAACAAGAAAGCGGAGGGCAACACGGAAATTATCCCTATCAAAAGCGAAAAAGTGAAGGACCTCAAAATTACTATGAAGGGGACGGGCATCAGTGCCCACGCTTATCGTGTATCTTGCTTTCAACTCATCGAACATAATCCTTGCTGCCTCTTTGACGAAATCCCTCGGTAGATCTATGAAAAGGCGACCCGGTAAGCTTTTCACCTTCTCCGCCTTATCCTTGAATTTTTCCAAAACCCTTTCTTCTATTGTGATAGCCATATATCAAACACCTCTTTCATTTAAGTCCGAATATCAAAGTCAAGGCTATAGCCAAGCCGAGCATCTGCCATAATATATAGGTTTGCAGAAGTCCGGAGTGAGCTCGGCGAAGCCCGTTTATGAACCGCCTCCCCAGCTCTATGAAGGGCTCATACACATCCTCGCCGGGGGAGGCGGAAAGGCGCCCTATTCGCTCCACACGGGGGAGGGGAAGACTCGGTATGTTTGACCAAATACTCCTTCGTAAGGTTTGGAAGAAGGAGGGAGGGGCATATTTCAATACCCTCTGAGGAGGGAGAGTGCCTCCTACCCAAACCTCTGCTTCCTTCTTTGCACCCCTTATGAACTCATAGAAGATAGCACTCAAGATGGCCAGGGAAAGTAGGACGAGCATAGGATTCCAGATAGCCACCGCTAATCCCCTCAATTGGGGGGTGATGGAGAGACCTTCACCGAGGAGCTGATTATAAGAGGGGAGGTTTGCTATGCTGTCCTTTAAGGAGAGGTGGATTATCTGAAGGGGGTAAACAGCGAAGACGCCCATCAAGAGACAGAAGACAGCCAAAACAAGTTGGGGGATTTGCATAGTGAGGGGGACATCGTTCTCTTGCTCTTTTTTTCCTCCTCCCAAGAAGGCGGCGCCGATGAACTTCAGGGTATAGGCTATGCTCAATCCACTAGCGAACAGGGCAGCCATAGCCCAGATGGGGAACTCGTAATGCATCCTCGCCGATAAAGTCGCCGAGCAGATGAGTAGCCACTTACTTACGAACCCACTGAAAGGGGGTAATCCCCCTATCGCCAGCGCCCCCATAATCACCGCTAAGAAAGTGTAGGGCATAGAGTGGATGAGCCTTCCCATTCTCCCAAGGTCCCTCGTCCCCTCCCTGTAGAGAATTGAACCCGCAGTGAAGAAGAGGAGCGCCTTGAAGACAGCATGATTCATCAAATGGAGGAGTCCAGCGAAGATCGCGAGGTAGGAGAGAGGTGTATCCTTGTGAAGAAGAGCTAAACCCACGCCGATACCTAAGAGTATATAACCCATCTGCCCTATTGAGGAGAAGGCGAGAAGTCTCTTTGTGTCCTCCTGTTCCAAGGCAGAGAGGGTGCCAAAGGTTAGCGAGAGGACGCCGAAGATGGCTATTATTGTGCCCCAAATTCCCAGTTCCGCAGAGGGAGGAAGCATCCAGAGGAAAAAGCGGAGAACTCCATAAACGCCCATCTTTATCATTACCCCAGAGAGAAGAGCGGATACGGGAGAGGGAGCGGCAGGGTGAGCATCGGGGAGCCAGAAGTTGCCGAAAGGAAACATACCTGCCTTTATCCCGAAACCAATTAAAAAGAGAGCAAGCACGGAGTGAAGAATAAGGGGATGTTTCTCCGCTATTTTAGGCATCGCCTCTCTGAAAACGAAGAAATCAAAGGAATTTGTCTGCATAAAAAGGAAGGCGGTAGCAATCATTATGCACCCGGCAGATATGTGAGACCAGAAGAAATAGCGGAAGCCCGCAAGGAGGTTCTCCGCTCGCTCACTTTCATAAATGACGAGGAGGTAGGAGGTCAGGGTCATAAATTCCCAAAAGATCAAAAAGGCGAACATATTTTTGACGCAAACCACCCCTATCATCCCTGAGATGAAGAGGAGAAAAAAAGGATAGTATAAGGCGGTATTCTTCTGGTAATGCTCAATATATCTTATGGAATAAAGCGAGGATAGGATAGAGATGGAGGAAATCACCAATATGAATAGAGCACCAAGCCTATCTACATAGAAAATGCTAGGCAGTAACATCTCACCCAAACCATATGTGGCGCTTTGCTCCCCGATGAGGAAGGAAAGCGAAGCTAAAAGGGCGAGAAGATTACCGATAAATACAAAGAGGAAAGCAAGCCATCCATTGAGGATAGTCCATCTACCTAAAAGAGCGGTGATAACAGCCCCGATAAATAAGATGCTCAATCCACAAAGCAAAAGTTCCGCTCCTGTCATAGTATCACCTCAAAAATCCTCACTAAGTATAAGCCAAGAAGAGGAGCTGCTATTGTGAAGAAGGAGAGCAAAAGGAGGATGGAGTTTATGTATAAAGGAACTGGATCTGTCCCTTTTGCTTCCAATAGCGGTTTTGCTTCACCCATAAATATCCTATGTGTGACCATTATAAACCAGGCGAGTGAGACGGCGCTCTCCAGGACAATGAAAATAGCAGCGAGTGTTCCCAGCCAGTTGTGAAGAGCTATGGCGCCGAGGAGGATATAGAACTTGCTGAAGAAGCAGGCGAAGGGAGGAACGCCTGCTATGGCGAGTGTTCCAATAGTGAAACTCTCCGCAACAACCGGCATCTTCGGACCCAATCCCCCTATATCGCTTATCCTCCTCGTCCCTGTGACATAGGTAACGACGCCGGCGCAGAGGAAAAGAAGCCCCTTTGCCACTGCGTGGTTGATTATGTGAAGCAATCCACCTCTTAAACTAAGGGTAGCACCCATCAATCCTAAACTTAAGCCGAGGAGAATATAACTTATATGCAAGATAGTTGAGTAAGCGAGCAATTTCTTGATATCGTCTGTTCCCAAAAAGGATAGCAAAGCGAAAAGCATAGTGAAGAGAGCCCAAAGGGAGACCAAAATGCCCAACGGTTGGGAGTAAGCAGCGTAGGGGGTGGTAACCATTCTCGCTACGAGAAAAACTCCCACCTTAACCATCGCCGCTGCATGGAGATAAGCGGATATAGGTGTTGGTGCCTCCATTGCTTGGGGGAGCCATATCTGGAAGGGAACCTGCGCTCCCTTGGCTAAGGCGGATATCCAAAGGAGGAGGAAGAAAACAGATTTTAGAGAAGGCGAGAGAAGACGCACACCATCAAAATCAAAAGAACGGGCAAAAATAGCGAGGATAGCCAAACCAGCGAGGAAGCAGAGGCTTCCTAAAGAGGTGGTTATCAAGGAAACGAAACCCGCTCGGAGAGCCCTCGGTGTCTCGTAGAAGCCTATCAGGGCGAAGGAACAAATGGCAGTGAGTTCGAAGAATATGAAGAATTCCAAAAAGTTAGGGGAAAGGGAAACACCCACCATTGCCCCGAGGAAAAAAAGTAGCCAGAAGTAATACCTTCCCTTACCATTGTAAACCGGATGTTCTCTATTTCCCTCGCTGAGATAAAAAGCGGAATATAGGACAACGAACAGCCCGATGAATGTGGTGACAAGTAGCATAAGGATTGCCAGGGGGTCTATGCGAAAGCCGAATACATCATTTATTCCCAGCCAGGGAAGAGAGCCAAAGGCGAAGGTGAAGTCCCGAAAGCCAACTTGAAGCGACACAACTACCGCCAGAACGAAAGCCACAAAGGCAAAGAGCCCAGCTACAAGGTCAGCATTTCGCCTCTTAAAGTTTAAAATTACCAAGCTCCCCAGAAAAGGCGTCAGGAGAAGAAAGATCAGCATATGATAAATCCAAACGAGCTCTCCGTTCATCCTAACCAGCTCCTGATAAGGGATAGGATATTTTCGCTGCTTCTTTTGACCTCCTCGCTCATTTCCATTCCGAAAGCCAAGTTCTTCGGCTGAATGCCCAGCAAAATAACCTTACATCCCCTCCCCTCCAAGAGGGAAGTCATTATATTAAGTGACATCCCATGTGAGGAGAGGAAACGAGGCACTATCTCCTCCATATCAACGAACCTTGCTTCTCCCGCCTCCCCCCCAAAATCTACCGCATCTATTACCAAAAGATAATCGGGCTCCTGGGAGAGTATATCGTAAAGATAGTTCTCCGGCACTTCCTCTCCCACAAAAACGGGCACCTTAACCTTACCCCGAAGTCCCTCAGCTATCCAAGACCCCACACCATCATCACCCATTAGGGGATTTCCTACACCTAAAATAGCGACCTTCTTTCTCTGGAAAATCTCTTTCAATTGTGAGAGAAATTCTTCACCAAGGGTCATCGTATCTCTCCAGCATCTTTATCTCAGGATAGCGAAAGACCGGTCCATCAATACAAACATACTTCTCCGCTATCACACAATGCCCGCATTTTCCCACACCACATTTCATATGCCTTTCCAAAGTGGCAATGCAGTTAGAGGGAGCTATGCCCATCTTCTCCACTAAATCCCTCATAGCGAACCTTATCATGATTCCGGGCCCACAGACATAGGCGACAGTCCGCTCGGGCTCTATTTTTATCTTCTCAAATAGGGTCGTTACCACACCAACATTTCCCCTCCACTTCTCATCTCCCCTGTCCACCGTTAAAAGTATTTCGACCCCTCTCTTCTCATATTCCTCATACTGCCAGGGGTAAAGAAGGTCAGCGGGCGTCCTCGCACCATAGAGAAGTATAATCCTTCCAAAATCCTCCCTATGATAAAGCATTTCCCATAACAGGGAACGCAAGGGGGCTAGACCTATTCCTCCACCCACGAAGAGTATATCCCATCCCTTGTATTCCTCATAGGGGAAGCTGTTTCCCAAGGGTCCCCTTATTCCTAGGGCATCCCCTTCTTTCAGAGAATGGATTGCGCTCGTCACATAGCCTGTGCTCCTTATCGTGAGGAGGATGTCCTCATAGGAAGGAGGGGAGGAGATTGATATTGGCACCTCCCCCTTGCCAAAAAGGGAAACTTCGAGGAATTGACCCGCCTTATGGATGAAACCATCTGGTTTAGGGAGGCGAAAGGTGGCTACAGCTGGTATCTCGGGCTTTATCTCCTTAACTTTAAGAAGGGTGGGGAGGAAAATCAGCCCTTGCTTCATCTCACTTTTGCCTCCTTCTTATATTTCTCTTCACGGAAGGCGCTCCTTATCTCCCAAACTGTCTGTGGCATATGCACATAGCCCATACAGGTTATCACGCATCTGCCACATCCTACACAGCCGTGCCTCCCCATCCTCTCCACATACTGCCAGGAGAATTTGTGGAATATGCATCGCTCCCTTCTCCTATCCCTTCCCTTACGGGGATTAGGACCACCGGCAAGGCGAGAATAACCCTCGTAATGGCAGGAATCCCACACCCTTGCCCTATATCCCTCCTCCTCGTTCCCTATATCAACCACGGTATAGCAGAAGCAGAGGGGGCATAAAAATTGCCAACCTCCACATACTATGCATCTTTCCCCCAGGCTTTCCCAAACCTGCCGAGGGATATCTCCTCGGGTTATATTCCTCAGCGTTGCCCCAGAGAAGGCAGGATAAGGACCAAAGCGTTCCAATACTTCCTCTTCCAACTTTTTTCTCCTCTGGATCTCCTTCTCCTCCGCCTCCTCAAAAAGCGGAGAAAACCTCTCCACCAAAGCCATCCCCTTCTGAGAGCCCACCTCACAAAGCCACACCTCTTCGAGGTCAGTCAATTGAAGGTCAAATCCCTTCTCAAGGAAGGGACCCCCATCACAGCAGACGCAGAAGCAGGTTGGGGCGGGGTTAAGGCAAGCCACGCTTATTATGGTGAGGTTGTTCCGCCTTGCCATAAAGTGAGGGTCGGCGAGATCTTCCCTATTAAACATCTTCCCAGAATAAAAGTGCTCGGTATAGCGAATCCCCTCAACATCACAGGGGCGAATCCCGAAAATAGTCCGCCTCGGTGCTTCTATTATTTCCTCAACCTTGAACTCTTCCCCCTCCTTCTTATAGGTAAGTATCTTCTCAAAACGGGGGAGGAGAAACTGCTTGGGGGGGAAGAGGGTATTTACATAGTTAAAAGTTATATCCCTAACATCCTTCACCGGTTGGAATAGGGCCTCACCTCCGAACATCTCTACTGGAGCGATCAGCTCTTCCTCACTCGCTATCTTTTGTAACAACTCCATCAAGTTTTCTTTTCTTATCTTCCTATAAGCTAAAATCGCCATTTCTATTCCTCCTCTATCCTCGCTGGCAAGGGCTTGAATATGGGCATGCCCAATGACCTATCAATTTCAACTCCTCCCAGTGCCTTGCTGACCTTTTCCCAAAGGTAAAGGGGGAAGAGCAAGACCCCTCTGCCTGCCCTCAATGTAGTGTAGGCAGGAAGTGAGAGAGAACCGAGGGGCGTTTCGATCTTTACAATCGCTCTATCCCTAATCTTCAGTTCCTTCGCATCCTCGGAATTGATGTTAACAAAGCCATCAGGGAAATCGGAAAGGATTATGTTGGATTCCCTCTTGAAGATGAAAGTGGCTTGCGCCATCGCCGTCCCGCTCCAAATATAAGAAGGGTCAAGGAGGAGAGTGAAAGGATAATCGGGGTTAGGCACATTTTGGGGGGTTGGGGCGATTTCCGGCTTCCATTCTTTCCTCTCCATCTCTACCAGCTCCCCCGAGGGATAGGGGATATGAGCGCCCAATTCTGCGCCCAAAGCTAAAAGGGTGTCTATTTCGTTTCTCTCCAAGGTAGGGGGAACCGTTGGATGAAGCCCTTGGCGGCGTCCCTCGGCATTAATCACCGAGCCCTCTTTCTCGAAGAAAAATGTTCCCGGAATTGCTACATCCGCCATCTCTACCGCTTCGCTACGCAGGGGATCTATGACGAGGAGGAATTCCAACTTCTCCCTCGCCTCTCGGAAGAGCTCGGGAAATCGCTCAGGGGGATTATCGCATAGTATCACCAGGGCTTTAATGTTGCCTTTCCTCGCCTCATCCAGCATCTCATAGAAGGAAAGCCCTCCCTGAGGATGGATCCCCGCCTCAACCATTCCCTTCTGATTAGCATAGTCGCAGAGAAAAAGGGGTTTTATTCCCTTGGTTACAGCCTTCTCTATAACCCTTTGGGCTTCATAAGCCCAGCCATAAAGGGTTATTTCCGAGGAATAAAGGAGGTAGGTGCTCTCCCTTACATCCAAATTCTCTATGAAATCTTCTGCTTCCTTTAGAAGCTCAAAGGGTGAGGGCTGGATATGGATTGAGGCAAGCTTGCCCATTTGGGGGAGCCTCGGGTCAATCACATATAGGAAGGCTCCACGGGAAAGCGCCCCTATAACGAAGGAAGCAGCTTGGGCGTGCCTCTCCGCTACATCGCAGGCGAGGAGTATTATCTGCTCCGCCCCTTCCAAATCGGGGAAGGAGAACTTTTCGGATGGAAGGAAACCGAGGCGGTAAAAGGAATCTATATTCTTAGTCCTTAGGGCTTTCCTGGCGAGCTGGTGAAGGGTGAAGTTTTCCTCCACGCTTGCTCGGGCGGAGCCCAGGACGCCTATCGCCTCGCCTCCATACTTATCTCTAAGGGATTTCAAAGCCTCCCCAGCAATATGGATAGTTTCATCCCAGGATGTCTCCTCTAATTTGCCATTGCGGCGGACGAGGGGTGCTTTTAGACGTTTCGGGGTGAAGCGGAGGTCGGCGTAGCTCCAGCCCCGCAGGCAAAGCTTCCCTCGCGAGATGGGGTGGTTCTGAGCGGGGACGAGGAAACCCTCAGGGAAGAAATAGAGCCCACATCCACATCCACAGAAAGAACAAATCGTCGGTTGCTTCTTGAGTTTCTCTACATTGGTGATATCATCTTGTGCCCGCATAGCCTGTATCCTCTTTTAGATAGATTATCTTCTAAGTTTAGAAACGGCAAGCCCGTAATGTCAATAAAAATTACCCTCAAAGTTAAAATTTTTTTGAGCAATTTGTTAAAAGATATATAATTAAAATAAGGATGCCCAGAGGTGAACATTACCCGGAGACGGTCGTTTCTCCCTATTTTGAAATAGGGGATGTGAAGATATATAACGATGACTTTTTAACAACCCAGTGTGTGGGAGAGGGAACTATAGACTTAATCATCACCTCCCCACCTTATAATGTTGACATCAAATACCACTCATATGACGACCGAATCCCGTATCATATCTATCTTGAATTCACCGAAAAATGGCTAACGAAGGCATATAGATTGTTTTGTTAAATGATTAAATCGCGGTTATAATTTTTAAGTGAAAACTTTTATTCAACAAAATCTTAAAAATGGTTAAAGGAAATCAGACAGGGAATAGAAATATACCTAAAAAAAGGAAATATGGTGAGAAAGTATATACAAAAATGCCGATACAGGAATTGATCTTATTTGGTATTTATTCTATCAGACAGAATGGTGAAGTGTGCACCTTTGAAAGACTTGTTAAGGAGTGTTTCGAAAGGTTTCCAAAAGTTTTTGGGTTTACACGCTATCCCCAATGGCCTGATTCCCTAAGGTTTGACCGTCCACTCAGAACATTAAGAGAGAAAGGCTTAATCGTGGGTGGGGCTAAGAGCCAGTTTTCACTAACAGAATTTGGGGAGAAAATTGCAATAGAGGTCAATAGAAAATTGAATTCTGAGAGTATTTTACCTGAAAAGGAGAGGGAGGTCGGGAGAAGAAGTGCGGAGGACAGATTAATCATTTACATAAAAAAGAGCCCTCTCTTTAAACGCTTCATCAAGAATCCCGATGGTTTTTGCATATCCGAGCATGAATTTAGAAATCTCCTGAGATGCACGCTTGAGACACCAATAAGGGTTCTCAAGCAAAATTTAAATTATTTTAAAAATGTGGCTAAATCCTATAGGGAAGAAGAAATTATGAAGTTTTTAATCACCTGTGAAAAAAATTTATTAAAGAGAGGTAAAAATGGCTAAGGATTTACCAATAAATCTAAGAATAGTTGAACAATTAGCAAAAGCAACAGTAAAAAATTTAGTAGATGGTATTGTTGAGCTAATAACTAATAGTGATGATAGTTATAGACGATTGGAGGAAAAAGGAAAGAAGGTTAGTGGAGAAATCGAAATTTATGTTAACCGGAAGAAAGGCGGAATTTGCGAAAAGCTCATCGTTAAAGATTTTGCAGAGGGAATGACAAAGGAGGAATTAGAGAAGGCACTCGAGTTTGCAGGTGAAACAAGTGGATTTAGAAGAGGAAAAAGTGTGAGGGGTTTATTCGGAAGAGGACTGAAGGAAACGATTATAGCCCTGGGCGAAGGAGAGATAATCACAGTTAAAAATGGAAAACTATGCAGAACAAAGTTATGGCTTGACCAAAAAACAAAGAAACCTAAATACGATGACCAATTATTAGAAAATGTTCAAAACACCTCGGAGAAAGATGGGACCACGGTAGACATTACCATAACAAACGAAAAAATAAAAATTGCTGAATACAAAACTTTTAGGGATCAACTCTCAACACATTACGCTTTAAGAGATATAATGGCTTCTCCTGAAAGAAAAATCTATTTAATTTTTGAGGATTTAAAACGAAAATCGAAAAAGAGAATTAAGATAACTTTTTCCCGTCCGAAGGGTAAAAAAGTGAAAGAACAAGAAGTTAACATTCCCGGATATGGTGATAAAGTTAAAATAGTAATTTATGAAAGTCTAACCCCTTTAATGTCCCCGCGGAATAATCCTTATGGATTGGCAGGGATATTAATAAAAACAAAAGCGGCGATCTTGGATAACCGACTATTTAAGTTTGAGAACGATCCCGCAGCTCTTTATTTTTTTGGTGAGGCAATATGTGATGGTCTCGAAGAAAGGTTAAGGAGAGGAGAAACAGGGATAATCGATCCCAATAGAGGGGGTTTAGAATGGCGTGACGAATATTGTCAGGCTTTAGCAAGCACAATTGAAAAGGTTTTAGAACCTCTTATTATTGGGAAAAGAAAATCCTTGGAAAAAAAGCCAGAAAAAGAAATAAAGGAAGCAACTAAAAAACTTCTTAGAAAACTGTGTAGCAAGCTCAACGAATTAGCTAAAAATGAACTTGAAGAGATGGAAGAGATTCCAGAACCAGAGCCAGATATTACAAATTTAATAATAAAGCCCGAGGTAGCAAATATACAAGTAGACAAACCGCGTGCCTTTTCAATTTATGCCCCGGATAATTTAATAAAAGAAGAAGGACAAATACTTTGGATTAAGTCTGACTCTTCTGATATTCAGCCGCTCGCTTATAGGGTAAAATTAGAAAAACATCCTAAATATCCGGATAAAATATGGTATAGATATTTTAAGGTGGTTGGCAAGAGGGAAGGTGGAGAAGGAACTATAACCGCGATCTTGGGAAACGAGAGCGCCAGAGCAAAAGTCAAAGTTGCTCCACCTAAAAAGAGAAAAAAAGGCCAAATTACTGGTAGAAAAAGAGGTTTTGTCTCAGATATTATACCTGATGAACTTAACAATCCTTCACAAAGAGTAGAGTATATAGAAAACGAAGAAATTATTAAGATATATATAAAATTTCCTTCTGTAGCCAACTTTATTAAAAGCGGCTTGGAAGGAGTAGAAACTCCGCAAGGTAAACTATTACTAGCAGAGTTGGTAGGGGATGCATTTTGTAAAGCATTAGCAAGAAAAGGAATAGAGAGCGGCAAATACGTGATACCTCCGGGAGGTGAAATTGATGCTTTTAACAACACCCTAAATGAATTACAGAAAAAGTATTTACATCTCATACAGGACTTGATTTTTGCTTGGGAGTTTAAATAAAGAGATGAATGAAGAATTGCAAGGTTGACAGTTGTTGATGGGGGAAGCAATATGTGAAACTATATGTTAAGGAAACCAAGATATATACCTAGATGTTTATTCAACAAAATCCATATAGATTGTTAAAAGACGACGGGCGGTTTTGCCTTAATATCCCCTTGGACAAAAACAAGGGAGGACAACAGAGTGTCTATGCTGACATAATAAATATAGCAAAGAAAATCGGTTTCAAATATCACGCGACGATCATATGGAATGAGCAAAATATCTCCCGCAGGACCGCGTGGGGTTCCTGGCTTTCCGCTTCCGCCCCCTATGTCATAGCTCCTGTAGAGATGATAGCCGTCCTATATAAAAAGAGATGGAAGAAAAGAAGTGGCAGCGGAAAGTCAGATATTACTAAGGAAGAGTTCATAGAATGGACAAATGGGGTCTGGACATTTATGGGAGAAAGCAAAAGTAGGGTGGGGCATCCTGCTCCATTTCCTGTAGAGCTTCCCCGAAGATGTATAAAATTGTTCAGCTTTGTGGGAGACACAGTCTTAGACCCCTTCCTCGGCAGCGGCTCCACATTAATCGCTTGTGTCCTAACGGGACGGAAGGGGATTGGTGTGGAAATTGATAAGAATTATTGTGAACTCGCTAAGAACAGGCTTTTGAGGGAGACAAGAGTGGAGCAAATCCCCTTAGCGCTGGTAAAAGAAAATAGAATTAATGAAATAAAGGGACATTTGGCGGGCTATCCGCAGGCTATATCAAAAGGTATAGATAGATGTGTAGTTTGTGGAAGGGGTAGAGAGGATGGTATTGAAATACACGCAGACCATAAAATACCGCTTGATAGAGGAGGAACCAATACAGTGGAAAACGGGCAAACCCTTTGTTCAGAACATAATCTTCTCAAAAAGAACTATTCCCAAACAGAATTTGGGAAAAGGTTTATGCTCAGATTATATGAAGAAGCTCTTGAGAAAGGGGATGAACTTATGGCAAATTTTTGTAGGGAAATATTAGATGTTTACGACAAATATAACATAAACTGGCATATAAAAAGGGGATGTTAATTATGTCTCATAGCGCCCACCACCTTGTTGAAGAGTTGAAGGTGAGGATTTCCTGCGCACTCGTTGAGGATGGAAAGATCCTCCTCGCTAAACACAGAAGGGGTAATAAGGAATATTGGACCTCGCCCGGGGGAGGATTGGAAAGGGGTGAGAGGATGGTGGAATGTTTGAGAAGGGAAATATGGGAGGAGAGTGGGTTGAAGATAGAGATTGGCGACGTCCTCCTCCTCTTTGATGTAATAGAGCCAAGAAGACATGTTGTGAACATCGTCTTCAGAGCGAGAAGAACAGGGGGCGAGTTGAAACCCAGAAATGTGCCCATAGGCCACAGGTTGATAGGGGTGGAATTCATTCCCTTGGACAAATTGAACAAGATAGAACTGAAGCCGCCCCTGGGGAAGGAAATAGCCGAAGCTTTGAGCCGACCTGGTATTCCCTATTTAGGAGATTTGTGGGGGGGATAACTTATCCTGGACAGAAATCGTACATCCTTTGGCGGAGGATGACGCTCATAACGCTCCAGAAAGCCCCTACCGAGTATTCGCCTATTATTATCCCGAACATAAAGGGGATGATCCGCCTGTGCCACTTATATCCCCCCACCTTTATCACTATGAACTTTACAAGCGTGCTTATCACGAGGCAGGACCAAAAATACTCTGCTCCGAAGTTCATAGATATAGCATAACCCACGGGGTGAAATGGCCACCAAATGAAACGGGTGCGCATATTCATCATAAAGACGGAGAAGGCGGCACCCACGCCCATAGCTATCATAGCGGGAGGATTCACAGGACGAGGGGAGGAGAGGTCAGTAGCTAATTGGTTAAAAATATAATAATTATGGTCTAAAAGGGGACTCGGTCCCACCTTATAGGATTCGTAGCATGCGGATAGGTAGGCGCAGAATGCTCCCCAGGGAAGGGCGATAGCCATAGCGTAAATCAAACCCCGTGAGCGCATCCTTGCCACATCCGCCATCTTATAGCCCTCCAGATAGAAGGGCATCGGCGTTGTCCGGTAGCCCCTTCCCGTCAACCACCAGAAAAGACAGAACACGGTGAGGTTATTTCCCCCCACCCCTTTTGTCCCGAGGATATTCTGGAGTATGTTGTAGGCATTCATTGCCCCCGCCATCTCGTGAGTAGGGGGACCTACCTCCGCCCTCACCCTCGCTATTGCGAAAAGGATGACGAAAACGATGAAGAAAAAGGCGAGGATTACCCCTAAGGACATGCCTGCCCTAAGGCAAAACCAAATCATAAAGGAAAATGACAACAAAAGAACGATGTAAGCACTTCTGTAACTCATAGGTTCCTCGCTATCATCTATCTCCGCTTTGCCGAAAGCCTTCTTCAATGTAAGCCAGAGATGACGCCTCGCCCCCCAAACCGCATAGAAGAAAAGGGCGAACCACGCCCCATAAGATTGCTCATTTATATAAGGGAAGGCACCCGCTCGCTCCTGATAGCCCAAAGCAGCGGTTATCACGAGAAGCATCTTTTTGAAGAGATAGAAGAACCAAAGGGAGAAAGAGAGGTCAAGGGGCATAAAGTATCCCATAGCGATGATGAAAGGGTAAAGGGGAAGGGGAAGCCAACCAATGGCATTCCAGGGAAAAGTGGTGATGTATTGTCCCAAGTTCACCTCATCATGGCGAACACGGATATAAAGGGGGAAAGTGGGATAAAGAACGCGAAGACCGTTGATTATATCTATGAGGGCAGATACACCTATCCCCGCCCAGAGGATCTTGTTCTTGAAGAAGGTCGTTTCTCCTCCACCCTCCGTCATAGCCAAGGGTAGCTGGATGATGGGGTAGCTCAGTTTCTCGTTCTCCACCCATTGCTTTCTTATGATGCTATTTATGGCGATCATAGCAAGCCCCAAGGCGAAGATAAAGGCGCACCACCAAAGGATGGGAGAGAGCCAGGCTTTCAAATAAGCGGGACTGAAGAAATTCTCCCCCCCGATGAAGAAGCCAGCAACTATGTCTTTCTTAGGAACGACGAGCCATTTCGGTAGATATTGGAAGAATAACTCCTCCCACTTGTTCTCAGTTGTGGCAAGCCAGTAGGGAATAGCCATCTCAGGAATGCCCAATTGGAGGGAATCGTGCCCAGCGATGACACTGGCGATTGCGAGCATAAGGTAAATCACTATGAACTCAGCCTGGTTCAAAGCGAGGAAAGGGAATATTCTCTTCAAGAGAAGATTTATTAGGATAAGGACGAGGATGTTGAAGACGGCATTCCAGGGGAGGGACATAACGCTGGGATGCCCCGTGTGCCAAATTCCCTCCACCATCATCACCCAATAGACATTAGGCGGGATGAGGAGGAAACCGATCAGGAAAGCGCGCCAACTGACTCCGACTTCTCTCTTCACTTATGACTTTATTCTATAAAATTGACGATTTTTTTAGCAAGTATTATTCTTTAAAATGGCTCTCGGTTGCGCTAGGCGGGGAGCTGGCGGTGCCCTGAACCCGAAACCCGCCATACGCGGGGCTTAATCCCCACCAAGAGCTCTTCCCTTTTTGGTAAGGGATTTCCTGGAAGGCGGTGAAGGTCGGGTCCTGATGGTGAGGCTCTCCTCCAAACCCCGCCAGGTCCGGAAGGAAGCAACGGTAAGGAGAGAGGGCAACGCGCTCAGATAACCTGGCTGGAGTTGGAAGGGAAAGATAGCCTGCTGGGAAGGGAGCAGCGAAGGTGGGTGCGCAACCGAGAGCTTTATAAACTCCCACTTGCCAAGGTGGGGAGAATTAGTGAACCTCAAAGAACGACGAATAGGAAGTATTGAGAAAATCATAGCCTTGGAAAATGGCGGTTATTTCCCCGTCCTAATAAATCTGCAAAACGGTGAATTAGCAGCAGTGGTTAGGAGTGGAGCTCCTCATCTCGGTGTGGGTGGTAGGTTGGATTTGATAAAATCAAAAGACGGCGGGAAGACTTGGAGCAAGCCCAAAACGGTTGCCAACCTTCCACCTGATTCTCGTAACCCCGCTTTCGGTCAATCCCGAAACGGCACGCTAATCCTCGCTTTCGCAGTAACAGGACCTTATGATAATGGACAGTTCACACAAAAGACACAGGAATACACCATCTGGTTCACTCGTTCATTTGACAATGGTGAAAAATGGGAGAAACCGCGGAGGATGGACATCTCACCTTTACAATATGGCTCTCCTTACGGAAAAATCATCCAACTTGAAGATGGCACGCTCCTTCTGAACATCTACGCCTGGTGTTTGCCCAGCGAAGGAACCAACCTACCTCCCGAGAAACAGGGCTATTTCTCCTACATCTTCCCTTCAAGAGACGAAGGAGAAAGCTGGGGTGCTCCCATCTTAATTGCTAGACATTTCAGCGAAACTTCTCTCCTTTCCCTGGGAGGAAAGAGGATACTCGCGATTATGCGAGATGAAGGAAGTTCGGGTTTGTGGCAGAGCTTTTCTGAGGACGGGGGGAAAAGTTGGAGCAAACCGCAAAGGGTGACCGAGGGGCCAAGGCTTCCCGGCGACGCTATACTCCTGAAGAGTGGAAGAATTTTGCTCACCTATGGGCGACGCCTTCCCCCTTATGGAGTGGAATGCCTTATAAGCCACAATGGGGGGAGAACATGGGATAAAGAAAACGGGTTACTTTTGGAATGGGGCGCGAAGAACGGCGATTGCGGATACCCCAGTTCTGCTCAGTTAGATGACCACACCATAGTTACCCTCTATTACGGTGTAGGTCATTTGGAAAACCCAAATTTAGGGGAATATGCTATGTGCATCAGGTATAAAGAAGAAGACATCCTTATTTCCTCGTGTTGAAGCCTATTTGGACATCGCCCTTGCTCTCGTTTATGATTTTCTCCCCTCCCCTTAAACGATTGGCAAAGATAACCGCTGTCTCCACTCCCTCACCAAGATATACCTGAGTCTTTCCCTCGTCCATAAAGTCGCAGGCTGTGACGATCAAGTTACCACTCAGCGCTTTTATTGCTGGTGCTTTCCCATCCCTATGCGCCCAGCCGATGAAATGACAGGAGTTGAAGGTCACTTGTCCCTTGCCCTCTATTATTGCATGGCTATCCGTCGTCTCCACTCCCCAAAATCCGCAGGCGGTGAACTTCACAGGTCCTGTGTTAGTCGATTTGATCTCCACCCCCGCCATAAATTGTCCGTTTAGGAAGGATATGCCAGCGTGGGCTTGGCAATCTTCAACTAAAACCGCGGTAGGTCCTATATCCGACCCGCACTGGGTCAAGACGACATTGGGGGAGCCATCTTTGGTAGGGATGAAATGGAACCCTACTTTATAAGAGATCGCAAAGCAGTTAACCATATACTCCCAGTCAGTCCTGCCGATGATGAAGGCTGTCCCATTCTCCCTGGAGAACTTGTTGAGACTTCCCGTGGCGAAGGGCCAAAAGTGGACATCCTCAACTCTACCAACATCAAAACATTTATCTATAAAAAGCCCCTTATAAAGAGCCTGTCCGTAAAGACCCTTTATGTAGTGCCTTCCACAAGGAAAGGTCCCAAAATCCACCGCCTGATAGGGATTGACGAGGAGGACATCCATAATGGAGATGTTATCCCCTACCCCCCGAATCGTCCAGGGATAGGGGAGGGGGCTCTCCGCGTCCTGCTCAGGATAATAGATGACCAATCCCTTGAGGGTGGAGTTCCTCTGGAGGAGGATGAACGGTTCACCTTCGATATTCCCCTTCCCCTCAACGGCGAGGAGGATTGAGCCATGCTCTAAGGAGGTTGTAGGAGGTGCTTTAGCCACCCCTTCAAGGGTTACATTGGGAGGAACCTTAAGGTGGGATTTTATCAAGTATTTTCCCGGAGGGACGAAGACTATCCCTCCCTCCTTGCCTGCTTCGTCCAGCGCCCTCTGGAAGGCAGGGGTATCATCGCTTTCCCCATCTCCTTTGGCGCCGAAGTGCAAGACATTGTAGAGACCTTTAATACCCAACTCTTTCACCTCCTGGGGAAGAGCAATGCTCAAACTGAAGAAAATTATGAGAACAAGAGGGCAAAAACCTCTCATATTTTCACCTCCCTTCTCAGAGATTTTGAAAACCACTGCTTTTAAAAAATTTTGACAAAATTTTCAATTTGTGCTATACATTTTGCAGAAACGAAGCAAAAGAAAGGAGGTGAAAAAGATGAGAAGACTTTGGCTGGGTTTATTCTCCGCAGTTGCTCTGGCTCTGCTCCTCACGGGATGTGGAGGAGGTGGAGGAGGCGGCGTTACCCCTCCTCCGTCTGGGGATGTAGCACGCCTCTTCCCCTTGGCCCAGGGAACGCAATGGGTCTACGATTCGACGGAGAAAGAACATTTCTACTTTAAGGTCACCGGTTCCGTTGCAATGGAGAAGAGAAGTTGGCAGTGGGGTCCCTTCTCAGTGCCAATTGTCATCCCCAAACCTCCACTTTCCCTAAGAAACACTACCCATACCTATGAAGAGATAATGGATAAAGAGCAAGTCGGAACCGATTCCCGCTCCATTGTGGGCACCCATACAGGAGACCCCTTCCCCCCGGAGGTCACGACATCGATAGAGGAAACCCATTTCCAGGGACACTGGAAAGAAAGTTGGGAAGCTAAAATAGACGGACAAACCGTTGACAAGGGCACGCAGGGAGGAGACACTGAAGGGTGGGATAGGTCGTTCTACACCAACATAAATGGGGAAGTCAAGTTATGGGGCGAGCAACATATGGAAGACAGCGAGTGGGGAGATATAGAGGCTTACGATCCTCCTCTGCTTTTCCTCAAGGCTGACGCAACCTCTTGGAAAGTTGGACACATAGAAATGGATATGGAGGGTGCCGTTTTCTCTGGGGATATAGTGGCAAACCTGGTGGGGCAGGAAACCATCACCGTTCCAGCTGGCACCTTCCAATGCTACAAGATCGTCTACAAATTGGTGAATGCGAAACTGGGGGGTTCGCCCCCAGGGGTCCAGATAACCAGCTGGAACCTCCAGATAACACTTACGCTATGGTTGGCACTGGATAAGGGAATAGTGAAATCAACGCAAACTACCTCCCTCAACGCAACATTCAAAGACCCGGATAGCGGCGCCACAGGCAGTGTCTCTATGAGTTCAACGCAAACCTCCGTGCTGAAGCAATAGAGCCAAGGAGCTTGGTAAGGGGGGAGGGCGAAATGCCCTCCCCCCTTATTAATGTCCAGCTTCCAACCTCCACTTAATAGCGGAGAGATTCGCCTCCTTTACCCGCCTCACCAAATCCCACTTCGCTCTATCACCCACATCCACCATCCCAAAGGCATAATGCTCACCATAAACCAAATCCTCACCACTACCCGGTCCCCTTCCCGTCAGGGGCTGGTCCCGATAGAAGAACCAAGCCACCCCTACACAAGAGGGATTCCTCGCCGCATCCCTCACCCATCTCCTATACAATTCTCCCGAATGTGTGTCATCCCTCCCCCACACATGATAAACTCCGAAACCACGCTCCCCATCATAGAAAGCAGGATAGGAGAATTCACCACATATTATCGGTTTTCCCGTCTCCTCAATTAACCTCTTGAGCCAATCGCTCATAAACTCAAGGGAATAGAGGTCATAGCCTATTACATCACAATACTTTGCGGATATCCTCCAATCATCCTCGCTTTCCCACCAGCCGGGCACAATCCAGAAGCCGAAATAGAGATGGTTGGGATCTATCTCCTTCACTGTCTTGTATATGAACTTGTAATACTCCTCCGCATAAAAAAGCCTTACCCTCTCTATATCCTCGCTTGGTGGAATGGGCTTCCCCTCATAAATCGCTCCCTTCTTTCCCTCTAACCCCCAAGTCTTTACCAAAACATCCCGATCCCCATTGTAGATTTCCCTTAATGCGTAATCGATAAGCGCTCGTTTAGCGTGCACATCAGCGCCTTTCCCTAAAATCTCCATTATCTCCTCCCTCGTGATTATCTCCTCATACTCGTTCCCCAAGGACCAGCCCACAACGAAGGGGTCGTTTTTCCTCGGCTCTATCTGTCTGCGAAGGGATTCTTTGAACTTCTCTTGTATATCCGGATTGAAGATATCGGGGTGACGGGCGATGTTGGGAACATCCCATCTACGAAGAACGGGGAGGAAGGGCATTCCCGCCATCTCACCCCATTTCCCCGCTCCGGAAAAGCCCCATAGCTTCAGACGCTTTCTCGTCAAGTCAAGCGCTATTTCCTGCCAGCCCTCACCATACTTGCGAATCATATTGGCGGTATGGAAAGCCACATACTCCTCGGCTGAGTTTGTCCCCCAAACTCCCCTCCCCCAGCAGGAGCTATATATCCCCTCCTTGGGGGGTAACCACTCGAAAAGGAACCCCCTACCCGTCACGGGCGTCATCTCCCAGGTGAAGGATGGCACACCACAAAGCCCAATGTAGAAACAGGGATTACCCTCCGGAGTTATGAGCCACCAAAAGCCGTTTCTCTTCACCACTCTAAAAAATCCCGTCCCCTTCTCCTTCCATCCCCCAAGCTCATATCCACCGAAGCGGTCGTATCCCTTGGGCTCGGCCAGGGAGGCGAGGATTCCCTTCTCCTCCTCCCAGGCTTTCTTCAAATCCTCGTCGCTTTTGATTTTACCCTCCCACTGAGCGAATCTACATTGACCATAGCGGTCTATGAAAGGAGAAAGTTTCTTGAGATTGGGATAAGCTATAAGGCGAAAAACTACCTCTATATCCACTCTCTCCCTCGTCTCAAGGGGAAGGCTCTGGGGAAACTGGGGCTCGAAGAGAAAGAGGGGAAGCGGTCTTTCGGGAAAGGCGAAATCTTTTCTCTTTCCATCAACCGATAGCCGTATGCTTTTGAGGATGATGAGGTAGTCAGCTTTCCCCTTCGCCCAATGGGGGATATGATAGAGTGTAACATCGCCTTTTGCGGGGCGGAAGCGACCTTCGCTTTTCCCAACGAGCTCCCCATCCAAATACAATTCTCCTTTTTGGGAATCTATAATTGCTCTTGCTTTGTAATCTCTATCCAACTGCCATTTAGGGGTAGCGACGATGAATCGCCAGTTATCCACATCTGCTATCCCCAATATGAGGCGAATATTCTCGAACTGGCAAGGAGAAGCATCGGAGGAGTTCTCAAAGTCGATGTAGAAGCCAGTTTTACCTCCCCAGTCGTATTGCGAAACGATATAGAGGCGGTTTATTTCCCCCCAGGCGAAAGCGCTAATCAACAGCAAGGGGAGGAGAAAATTTTTTATTTCCATTTGACTTGTCCCCTTTATTTTGTTATAAATTTTTATAGAAGACACTTGCCAAAATTTTTGCTTCTTATTATAGTATAATTAGGTAATAAAGGGTATTCGCTATTTGACATTGAGGAAAAGTTTGCTATAATAAAAAGTGAAGAAGTGTTGACGGGATTTTTGATATATGCTATACTTATATTAGAAAAGGAGTTGCTTCTTGAAAACTGAATAGCGTGTTTTCCCCCGGAAGTCCAAGAGTTTCGAAAAAGAAAGATATTGAGCCAATGGAGAGTTTGATCCTGGCTCAGGACGAACGTTGGCGGCGCGCCTGACCCATGCAAGTCGAGCGACGGACCCTCTGGGTTTCCCGGAGGGTTACGGAGCGGCGGACGGCCGAGTAACGCGTAAGCAACCTGCCCCTCGGAGTGGGATAACCCCTTGAAAAGGGGGCTAATACCACATACGCTTAGGGAACGCATGTTCTCCTAAGGAAAGGGAGGCGACTCCCGCCGAGGGAGGGGCTTGCGTCCTATCAGCTAGTTGGTGAGGTAACGGCTCACCAAGGCGATGACGGGTAGCTGGCCTGAGAGGGTGGCCAGCCGGACTGGGACTGAGACACGGCCCAGACTCCTACGGGAGGCAGCAGGGCGGAATTTTGCGCAATGCCCGAAAGGGTGACGCAGCGACGCCGCGTGAGGGATGAAGCCCCTCGGGGTGTAAACCTCTTTTGCAGGGGAAGACCTCCGACGGTACCCTGCGAATAAGTCCCGGCCAATTACGTGCCAGCAGCCGCGGTAAAACGTGAGGGACGAACGTTGTCCGGAATCACTGGGCGTAAAGGGTACGCAGGCGGTGGAGAAAGTCGGGTGTGAAAGCCTTGGGCTCAACCCAAGGAGGGCACCTGATACTTCTCCACTTGAGGAAGGGAGAGGGAGGTGGAATTCCCGGTGTAGCGGTGAAATGCGCAGATATCGGGAGGAACACCAGTGGCGAAGGCGGCCTCCTATCCCTTTCCTGACGCTCAGGTACGAAAGCTAGGGGAGCGAACCGGATTAGATACCCGGGTAGTCCTAGCCGTAAACGATGGGTGTTAGGTGTTGGGGAGTTGAAACTCCTCAATGCCGAAGCTAACGCATTAAACACCCCGCCTGGGGAGTACGGCCGCAAGGTTGAAACTCAAAGGAATTGACGGGGGCCCGCACAAGCGGTGGAGCATGTTGTTTAATTCGTTGCTAACCGAAGAACCTTACCAGGGCTTGACATGCTGGTGGTAGCGAGCCGAAAGGTAAGCGACCCTTTCCCTTTAGGGAGGGGGAGCCAGCACAGGTGCTGCACGGCTGTCGTCAGCTCGTGCCGTGAGGTGTCGGGTTAAGTCCCTCAACGAGCGCAACCCCCACCCTTAGTTGCCAGCGGTTTCGCCGGGCACTCTAAGGGGACTGCCAGGGTCAACCTGGAGGAAGGTGGGGATGACGTCAAGTCCGCGTGGTCCTTATGTCCTGGGCTACAAACATGCTACAATGGGGTGTACAGAGGGAAGCAATGCCGCAAGGCGGAGCTAATCCCTAAAGCACCCCCCAGTTCAGATTGCAGGCTGAAACTCGCCTGTATGAAGAAGGAATCGCTAGTAACCGCCGGTCAGCTAAACGGCGGTGAATACGTTCCCGGGCCTTGTACACACCGCCCGTCAACTCACCCGAGTCGGGGGTACCCGAAGTCGCTGGCCTAACCGAAAGGAGGGAGGCGCCGAAGGTATCCTCGGTGAGGAGGAGTAAGTCGTAACAAGGTAGCCGTAGCGGAAGCTGCGGCTGGATCACCTCCTTTCTAAGGAGATTTTAACTTCGGGGAAGCACGCTATTCAGTCTTGAGGAAGCAACAGAGAAAAACGCCTCTTCGTGGTGGGTTAAAAATAAAGAGGAGGGATTTATATGCTAAATAAGTGGCTATCTGTGTTGTTGGAGAGGCTCTCTCGGGGAGGGAGTATTGTAGCCTCCTATTGAGCTTGGCAGTGAGCGTCTCTCTTTCCTGGGCGGACCCTATTGCGGTGGATTTGCACGCTCGCTGGTGTCCCGACTTAACTGCTTCTCCCCAACAGTGGCAGTGCGTCAAAAGTGGAACAGTTGCGGGAGGAGGAGAGTTCCATATCATCGCCAATTTCAGTTCCCCCGTAACGGGCTTCACTGTGGACTCAGTTGACATAACGGAGCAGACAAATGTCCACGAGCCCCAGCATTATCACTCCGATGGTCCATTAAGCACGACAACTTACAACTCACCCCCCTATGATGTTTGCTCCTCTCCCCCCACAGGTTATCAGGTTTGGGTAGTCTGCCCGCTTAATCCCCCCTTCTCTACCTTCTCCTATCACAACACACCTTATCTCGTATCAGTCAACTATCACTATATGATAATGGGGGGTCCCTTTCGGCCACCCTCAAGAGTGGATGGCAACCTGAGCATAACCGTCAACTTCCAGAACCTCACAGTTGAGGCTCAGCCCA
>CALITO010000008.1 GCA_938041455.1 uncultured bacterium
CATCTCCAGGGGCAACTGCACGAGAGGGAAAGGTAGTTTCTCCCCCTCTACCCATTGCTTGCGCATTATCACGGCAAGACAGAAGAAGGAGAAGAAAACGAGGAGTAGGAGAACCGACCATATCAAGAGGGGAGGAAGCCAATTGCCCCAGGGTATGGGCTCGCCGTAAAAATATCCCTCGTAATAGCCCCTGATTACCTCCTGCTTCGGGGGTCCACCAGGGTCCCAGGGAACAAGCCATTTCTTTATGTGAGGGAAGAAAAGTTCCTCCCACTTGTTAACAGGATCAGCTAAATAATTAACCCCTGCCATAGTGGGCATCAAATCTTCCATAAGCCCCCGGGAGGAAATCATAGAACTGATGAGCATCATACAGAAAACGATCGCCAGTTCCTGAGGAGTTAGTGGTTTTTTAAGTTTTCTCAATACTTTGTTGAGGATTATCAGGAAAAAGAGCAAACCCACGACGACGGGAGGTAGTTGGAGAAAGCCTATCTGAATTGACTTAGTTACTAACTCCGCCCAGGAGACTATGAAAGAGGTAAGGGCGACGCAGAAGAGCCCGATTAGGAGGGAGCGGACTCTCATTTTAATGTTATAAGTTCCCCAAAAATCTCTCTATTGCCTCAACGATGTTGGCTCCCTCCACCTCTATAGCTCGCTCTTCTGCTTTTATTCCTTCTCTTCCCCTGTATCCCTGCGCCATATCAGTTCTCAGGAATTCAATGCGTAAAACAACGGGTTCCTCTACTTTTAGTGGTTTTATTCTCCTCAAATTCAGGAGGGATTTTTTAGCGGATTCCCTTATGAGATCGCGGACTTTTCGGGGATTTAAGCATCTTGCGGATGTTCGGCTCAGTGCCCTTTTAACCGCCACGGTCTCTACTTCCTCACCAAGGAGTTCCTTTGCCTCTTGGCAAACCGCATCGTCTCCTGTCACTAAGGTAACAGGGATGTCATAATAACCAGCGTAACCAGCTACGAAGGCGAGTTCCCCTATTTTCTTTCCATTTAGATAGGCATTAACCCAACTTGAGGAGGACATCGTGTGCTCCAAGACACCTCTTGAACCTGCCATGGAGTGGAACCCTATGCAGAAGATGGCATCCCACCCTTCTTCCACATAGGGGATATAGCGCCCCCAGGGTGAACCAACTATTACCTCCGCCTCGGGGTGGAGTTCTTCAAGGATCAAGTTGTAGGCATTGTTAGCCCCGTGTCCATCTAAGACGAGGATTTTCTCCGCTCCCGCTTCCAGCGCCCCTTCTATTGCCGAGTTGACCTCCCTTGTGAGGTAGAACCTTGCCTCTTCATACATCGCATCTTGGGGTTGGAGAACTTGCCGAGGAAGCACGACACCCCCTACACCTTCAAGGTCCGTGAAGATATAGACTCGCATAAAGGGGCCTCCTTTCTCTTATTCCTCTTCTATTTTCAAATGCAATTCCTTTAATTGGCTTTCATCGAGGGGGGCAGGTGCTTCAGTAAGGGGGCAGGTTCCCGTCTGAGTTTTGGGGAAAGTTATGACTTCCCTGATGGATTCCTCACCCAGGGCAAGGGCGACTATCCTGTCCAAGCCGAGGGCAATGCCACCGTGAGGTGGGGCACCATACTGGAAAGCCCTCAGGAGGAAGCCGAACCTATCCTCCGCCGTCCTCTCGTCCAAGCCAATTATCTGGAAGACCTTCCTCTGCAAATTGCTATCGTGAATCCTTATTGAACCTCCCCCTATCTCGCTTCCATTGAGAATGATGTCATAAATTTTGCCCCTCACCTTGAGAGGGTCTTTATCCAGGAGGGGAATATCCTCATCCAAGGGGGAGGAAAAGGGATGATGGGAAGGTTCTATCCTTTTCTCCTTCTCGTTATATTTGAAGAGGAAGAAATCGGTTACCCAGAGGGGATAGAAACCCTCCCTTTTCAATCTGAATTGCTCCCCAAGAGCACCTCTAACCCTGCCCAGAGCGGAACAGGCTATCTCCCAATCCTCCGCTACGAGGAGCAGTGTATCGCCTCTCTCGGCTGAAAGACGCTGGGCTAAGTTATGCAGTTCACCCTCTGTGAGGAACTTCGCCACACGGGAGGTCCTGAACTCCTCCCCCAGGGTTATGACAGCCAAGCCACTTGCTCCTTCCTCCTTCGCTAAATTCGTGAGTTTCTCTACCAACTGGCGGGTGAGGGGTATGGCTTGGGAGACACATATACCTTTTATGCATTTCCCGTTTTTAACCGCCTCAGCGAATACTCGGAAGGAGGAGTTAGCAAGAATATCGCTTACATCTTTTAGTTCCATCCCGAAACTTATATCGGGTTTATCGCTGCCGAAGCGCTCCATCGCTTCAACATAGGTCAGCCGAGGGAAGGGAAGGTAGAGTTCTATGTCAAAAGCCTCCTTGAATGCGTATTGGAGCATCCTTTCTGTGAGGTCCATAACATCCTCCCTATCTACAAAGGACATCTCTATGTCTATCTGGGTGAACTCGGGTTGCCTATCCGCCCTTAAATCCTCGTCTCGGAAACAACGGGCTATCTGGAAATACTTCTCTATACCGCTAACCATAAGGATCTGCTTCAGGAGTTGTGGGGATTGGGGAAGTGCGTAAAAGGAGCCGGGAATTAGCCTACTTGGAACAATGAAATCCCTTGCCCCTTCTGGTGTGCTCTTGATAAGAATGGGTGTCTCTATTTCCCAAAAGCCCTCCCTATCCATAAAATCCCTTACCGCTTTCGTGAATTTATAGCGGGAGTAAGTATATCTAACCATTTTTGGACGGCGGAGGTCTATGTAGCGATAGCGGAGGCGAGTTATCTCCTCAACCTCTATTTGGTCCCTTATGAGGAAAGGAGGAGGCAAGGCGGGGTTGAGTGTTTCAGCATATTCCACTATTACCTCCACTTCGCCAGTGGGGAGATTGGGGTTCTCCGTTCCCGGCGGTCTCCTCTGGACCTTTCCCTTTATCGCTATAACGAACTCGCTTTTCCATTCTTTCATTATCTCGTAAGCGGATGGCGATTTTTGGGGGTCACAAACCGCCTGCACTATCCCCGTCCTGTCCCGCACATCCACGAATATTAACCCCCCATGGTCCCTCACTCTATGCGCCCAACCCATCAAGACAACCTCTTTACCTATATCCTTGACGCTTATCTCTCCGCAACCACAGGTTTTCTTAAGATTCTTCATCATTTTATTAACTCCTTTATTGCCTCCTCCAGAGAGATTTCCCTCTGGCTTCCCTCTCGCATATCCCTTAAAACCGCGCTCCCGTCACTTTTGAGAATTAGAGTATGTCTTGCCTGCAGTCGGTTCGCCTGCCTGAGTTGGGATTTCAAACTCTTCCCCTGATAATCCATATCCGCCTTGATACCTTTTCCTCTCAGTTCCCTAAGGAGAATGAAAGCCCTATCCCTAAGCCGCTCTTCCTGAAAAGCGAGGAAAACATCCAGCCCTTGCCCAATTTGGGGGACATCCTCACCAAGAGAGAGAAGGATTCGCTCTAAACCAATTCCCATTCCCACCGCAGGTGTGGGAGGACCCCCCAGTTGCTCCACTAATCCATCGTATCTTCCCCCTCCGCAAACGCTGTTCTGCGCTCCTAATTTCCTTGATACTATTTCAAAAGCGGTTTTGGTGTAATAATCCAACCCCCTCACCAAATTAGGGGCTAATTCAAAAGAAACACCGAGCTCCCCGAGCAGTTCCTTTAATTTGGCGAAATGAGAGGCACAATCATCGCAAAGGAAGGTATAGATAGGGGGAGCCTCTTCGGTGACTGCTTTACAACTCTCTTTTTTACAATCAAGCACTCGCAGGGGGTTGACTTCTAAACGCCTTCGGCAATCCTCGCAGAGTTCTTGCTTGCGAGGTAGGAGGAACTCTCTCAGTTTTTCAATATAAGAAGGTCTGCAGATTGGACAGCCAACACTATTCAGATAAAGTTCCTTTTCTTTTATGCCCACAAGATCAAGGAAATGATAGGCGAGGTATATCACCTCCGCATCCAGATAGGGGCTCTTAGAACCTACTGCCTCAACTCCCATCTGGTGATGTTCTCTAAAGCGTCCCGCTTGGGGGCGTTCGTAACGGAAGAGGGAGGCAATATAATAGAACTTGGAGAAAGGCTGGGTCACATATAGTCCGTGTTCTATGTAAGCACGCACGACGGAAGCCGTTCCCTCCGGGCGCAGGGCGAGGGTTCTCCCACCTCTATCTTGAAAGATATACATTTCCTTGTTAACTATGTCGGTGTCCTCCCCAATACTGCGGGTGAAGAGCCCCGCTTCTTCAAAAGTGGGAGTGCGTATCTCTTTATAACCGAAGGTCTCCGCCACCTTGCGAAACAGCGCCTCTATGTGATGCCAGAGAGCTGATTCCTCAGGTAGAGTGTCCTTCGTCCCACGGGGAGCGGAATAGATACCCTTGCTCATAGATATAAAATTTTAAAAACCTACTAACCCTTTGTCAAAAATGTGGTTTCCCCCTATTTCCCTAAACTCCATCATTAATACACATATATCTCGTGAATTGACCAGAAGAGAACTGGATGAGAACCAAGCTGGGTTATCTTTATATATCGTGCCTTGACCCTCTCAAAGCCTATCCCTAAAACGCCTTCCCATTGCCTTTTCTCTACCTCCTCAGCGTTCAATTCCGCTACTTTTTGCCAGTTTACTTTGTCCAGCGACACCTCCACCCTGCATCCCCTCGGATAATCCCCCGGCGAAAGCCGAAAATCCCAAATCAATTGGCTTATCTCCTCTTCCCCACCTATATCCAATATATAATACATACCCGGCTCCATTGGTCTATTTGAAGACCAACGGGTATTTATATTCCTGTCAAAGGCCATCTCCTCGCCCCCTGAGGGATTCCCTTCGCCTACCCACCCAGAGGCGCCGATTTCTCTTAACTTCCCCTCGGGAGGTATGAGGGAATAGCGAAGGACCTCTATAGGGTTGCTACTCTCATCTACGATCCTCGCGCATAATCCCCATTCCCCCCTCAATTGCGTTACCTTAAACAAGAGTTTATGCCATCCTGCCTCAAGTTGTAGAGGTATTTTGTCGGAGTCGGGAACGAGGGGACGAACAGCGGGATTCCTCCATATCTCCTTCCCATCAAACCAAATGGCAAGCGAGTCATCACTACCTACCAGAAGATAGGCGTCTCTCTTCACAGGCGAGTAGAAATAAAAACCCGCGTAAGCGGTTGCAAAGGTCTTATCCCACATATCCCTAAAATTGAGGGGCGAATCAACAATCCCACGCCATACCCTACCTCCACTTACCGTCATCTCCTGAGGAATCGCTTCCTCCTCGCTTATGAACTTCTCCCCAAGCATTTCAAGATTGTCCCCACCTTCAAAAGGACCGAGCACAAGCCACCTAATTATATATCCGTTCTCATCTACATATAACTCGGGTATGCCTTGAGGTTTCATCTCTATTCCCAAGTTAGACAAGATAAGAGAAAGCACGGTGAGGAATTTGGGATATGTGGGTATAACATTCATTCCGCTTATTATCAATTTGCCTTTCCCCACTTCCATCTCACCGAGAACGCATTTAGGTGGTAGCGCCTCTCTTTCCAACTCCGCTTTAAGTATGGCGGCGGTCTTCACATTCTCACCTTGCCAGCACCACTTTCGCCAATCCGTTAGGGGAGTGATGAGAAGGGGTTTGATTTTGCCCTCTAAATAATGATTGACGATGCTCCTCATCTTGTTTTTCTCCAACCAAAAAAGCCAATCCAAGTAAATCCCTTCTGTAAGCTTCTCCTTCCCTGCTCTAATCAACTGCACCTCCTCTCTATAGGGAATTATTCTTATAGGATGGGGGAGCACCTCGTTGAGTGTCTTCTCGTTGTCCGGGGAGGGATTAAGGAGTAGCAGAGTGCCACCTCCTTGAAAGAACTCCTTTAAAATTGTAGAGGAAGGGAGATTTCTACCGGTGGCGATTGCGATATCCACGCTGTGTAGCTCCGTCTCCCTTATTCTTCGAGCATTGAGCCCCAGGGTGCTTAGAGTTATTGCCAGAGGCTCCATAGAACGAATCAATAGCCCCACCTGGGGGTAATCGTTGGGTGTGAGGGAGTGAAGGTATTCCACACAATTCAAGAAGAGGAATAGAGCAGATGGCTCTTGCTGGATTTGATTTAATATATCCATCTCGCTTAGGATAATTGTCCCTTTGCCTCTTTTTATCTCCAGAAGGGCAACATTTCCCTCTCCCGAGAAGACGATGGGTTTAGCGGTTCCCAAAATTGGGGGGGTGAAGCCGCCGTTGGCTACCTTTCCTCCCCTCCAGAAAGATAGTTCTCTTTCCTCCATATTCTTAAGGACTGGATGTTCGAAGGGAGCAAACGCCCGCCTTATGGGATAGAGGCTGAGGGATAGCTTCAATAGTTCAAAAAGAGGGGGTGAATTCTCCAAAATTAACGCTTTGCACCCCTCCTCCACTTTCGCTAATAGTTCACCTGCCTCCTCAGAGTTTAGTTGCCTCGTGACAATTAACACGCTTGGCGGTTGGAGAGATTTTATATCATTGATGCTTTCGGCTGAGAAGGGTAAGCGAGAAGCATCCCCCAGTAAGAGGAAAGGATGAGATGGTTTAAGACCGCGGGGAAAGAGGGAAAGTTTGTAATTCTCCTCCCTAATCTTCTGCCAGCCCTTGTTTTCCTTCCAAAGGGTTATTTTCATTTCCAGCACTTCCTTCTCCTCAACATCTGGGAGGACAAAGGAGAAAGACAAATCCCTATGCTCTCCTGCGGACAGGGCAAAAGCGATGGCTTGGGAGAGTATCTTTTCTCCTTTTCTAAATACCTCGCAGCGCAGTTCCAATTGGGAATCGCTCGTTATGTCATTGAACACAACGAAGGAAGGGGAGACCTTTTCGCCCCCAAAGAAGGAGGAATGCCTCTCGTTTTGAAAAAAAGTGATGGGTTGGAGGAGTTCCTTTATATAGGGATAGAGGGCATTTGGCTTATAGGGGGGTATGGTAGGGTCGTAGCCGGGATTTAATGTGGTGGAGAAAGGTCCCCATCTTTCCGGTTTGACTCCCGGAGCTTCTAAGTCTTCATAGGTGAGGAGGCGGGAAATGGGCAAGGGTTGAAGAGAATACCAAACCATATTGAAAGGTGTTACCTGCTGAGCCCAACGGCGATAACGAGGTAGGAGGTCTCTGAGTTCCTCGCCTACCCCTTTCAAGCGGTTGGTAAAGTTCAGATACACACTTTCTCCTCCCACGGGAGCGACCTCTGGGGGTGTGGAGTAAAACATAGAACCCGCTTCACCTATCGTGATTGGCTTAGTTGTATTAAGAGGATCGGGCCCCGGATAATGCAAACTGAAGATTTCCCCTTTGCCACCCAAGTCTTCGTCTCCATCGGAAGAAACGGGGCGGGTTCCATCAAGGGATTTTATCTCTTGTGCCAATTCGTAAACTTTGGAGAGAAGCCAATCAAGGGAAGGAGCTCCATCGTTAGGGTTGACGCCGTGGGCAGCCTTTATCTCGTTAGCAACGCTCCAAATCACCAGGGAAGGATGGTTTCTATCCCTCAGCACGAATTCCCTTATATGTTCCTTTGCCCTCCTCCAAAAATCCTCATTGTAGAGAAGGTTACAGGCAGAGGCCCAGATGGCGCTCTCACCCGTTATCAAGATCCCCTCCTCATCCGCTACATCAAGGTAAAACGAGGGATATACCTGAGCGTGAAGGCGGATGTGATTTAATCCCGTCTCCTTGGCTAACCTGAACCACAACTTAGCATAACTCGGCATTTGATAGGGGATACCCATATAATGCCAAGCATCGCCCCTTAACTTGATCCTTTTTCCGTTGAGATAGAAGTTGTTCCCCTCTATCCAAAATTCCCTGAAACCGAAGCGAAGGCGCACCTCATCGTTGAGATGCGAGTTGCGGATAGAGGCAATAAGGGTGTAGAGATAAGGGTCATCGGGAGACCACAAGCGAGGATTATCCCAGAGAAGGGAAAATCGCACCTCTTTCCTCTCACCCCCTCTTATCACTAACCTCTGAGGGGTAATGTGAAAGGGGACTTCTATGCCTTCTTTATCAATCACATTTAGAGAAACATCTAAGTCCTCCCTTCCGGAAGACTTATTGGTAATCCAAAGGGTAACTTTTAACTGTCTATTGCGATAAGATGTTTGGACGAATACATCGTCTATGAACAGGGGAGGGCGGGCAAGGAGATATACATCCTGCCATATTCCCCTTATATGTTCTCCCCAAAAGGAACCCCAAGGATAAGGGGTAAGCCCTCCTATATTGTAGAAACTTCTATCCTTCACCCCTACCAAAAGCTCGTTTTCTTTAGGGTTAACTAAATCGGTTATATCAAATTCAAAAGGTGTGAAACCACCTTCGTGGGAACCAGCCTTCTTACCATTTACATAGACCTCACAATAGTAGTGAACAGCTTCAAAGCGGAGGAAAAGGCGCATTCCTTCCATAACAGGGGGAATGGTAAAGGTTCTCCTATGCCAACCTATATGGTAATTTTCCCATTCGGAGGGATAAGAAGGATAAAAGGCGAAGTCTCCCCCTATGCCACGGGAGAAGGAATTGACATTCCAGGGCGAAGGGATGCGTATGGGAACTTTATCCCAGTTACCCCCGGGGAGGGTGAATTCTCCCTCTTGCCCCTGAAACTGCCAGTTACCATTGAGGCAGAGGCGGGGGCGAGTGGGAGAGAGCCATTCGACTTCCCCAGCGAAAAGGAGAGAGGAGATAAGCAATAGAATAATGCGCATCTTCATCACCTTATTTTATTTTAGTTCAACGATTGTGGCACCGAAGCCCCCTTCCCATATTTCACCAAGATGAAAATCCTTCACCAAAGGGTGCCCCCTGAGAAAATCCCAAATCGCCTTCTTTAAAATCCCCTTCCCTTTACCGTGTATCAGCCTTAACTTTCCTATCCCTTCTAAGAAAGCCCTGTCCAACTCCTTATCAATCTCATAAAGCGCTTCCTCAACCCTCATTCCACGCAGGTTTACATCTTTAATCAAAACCGAGCGAGGACGCTTAGGGGTCAGTTCCACCCCTTCCCCTTCTTCTTTCACCGGCAAATGCTCCAACTCCGCCGGCGACACTAATGTCCTTTTCCCCTCAACATCCACGAGGATTCTCTCCCCTTTAATATCCACTACGCTTCCCTCCCTCCTCAGCGTTGTTATCAAAACCTTATCCCCTATTTTGAAGAAGGGCGCTTCTTCCCCTCTCACTTTCTCCCAAAGTCTCCTCCACTCCTCCCGCTTCTCCTTTTTACTTCCCTTCTCCCTAAGTAGTGCCTCCACTCTTCCCCGCACTTCGGTTAAAAAGCCCTCCGCTTTCTCCCGTGTAGAGCGAAGGATTTCCTCTTTTTCCTTCTCTAATTCCTTAAGTCTCCTCTCGTATTCCTCTTTTAATAACCCCACTCTTTTCCTTTCCTCTTCTATCCGAGTTAAGAGCTGGCTATAGGGTTGAGCATAACGAAGTAATTCACTCGCCCTTTCTATCAATTCCTTCCCCAGTCCCAATCTCTCCGCTACCTCCACGGCGTGGCTCTTCCCTATTGTATCCATAACCAGTTTGAATGTGGGCTGAAGTGAAAGGGGATCAAATTCGAAAGAAGCACCTCTTACGCGTGGGTTGGTATAGGGGAGGAGTTTTAGTTCGCCGAGGTGAGTGGCAACGATCAGGCGGACATCTTCTCTCTCCGCTAAATGCTCTACTATTGCCCTCGCTAAGGCGGAGCCTTCAGCAGGGTCAGTTCCCGCTCCAAGTTCGTCCAGTAAGACGAGGCTTAACCCGTTCAAACTTTCCAAGATCTTCCTTATCTGGGTTATGTGGAAGGAGAATGTAGATAGGTTCTGTTCTATGCTCTGTTCATCGCCTATATCCGCCAAGATGCTTTGGAATAGGGGGAGAGTAGACTCCTCGCTTGCGGGTATGAAAAGTCCGCATTGGAGCATATAGCAGAGCAATCCCACCATCTTAAGGGTGGTCGTTTTCCCTCCCGTGTTAGGACCGGTGATGATGAGGACCCTTTTTTGAGGGCTTAGTTCCAAGGATATAGGAACCGCGCTCTTCAAGGGGAGTAGAGGATGGCGAGCATCCTTCAAGCGGAGCATCCCTTCCCTGTTAAGAGAGGGCTGGAAGGCTTGGAGCAGGAGGGCAAGTTCTCCCTTGGCAAGGACGAAATCAAGGAAGCCGACCACCTCCCGTGCCCTGCGCAGGGCACCTGCCTTCTCCTTAACCTGCTTGCTAAGCTTCCGGAGAATCCTTAATCTTTCCTCCCCTTCCTCCTTCTCCAATTCCCGGAGGCGATTGCCCTCCTTCAAGATAGCAAATGGTTCAATAAATAGGGTGGCACCAGTTGACGATGTTGAATGCACTATGCCCTCCACTTTGTCCTTAAACTCCCGCTTGACCGCGAGGCAAAAGCGCCCCTCTCGCAAAGTTATGATGGGCTCCTGAAGATATCTTTGGAAAAGGGGAGAATTTATCATATCTTCAAGTTTGTCCTGTATGGACTTCATCAGGTTTCTTATGTTTTCTCTAATATCCTTCATCCTCTGGCTGGCGGAGTCCTTTATCCTGGCATCCTCGGAGATAGAGGAGGTTATATTTTCTATAAGAGGGGTTAAATCGGGGATAGCCTTTCCCGAGCGGGCGAGGTTAGGAGCGGATTCCTGGTGTTCTTTGAGGAAATCCTTAACCCGCTGGCTAAGGAGGAGGAAATTCCTCAGATTGAGCAAATCTTCTTCTCTAAGGGTTCCCTCCTTCTCCGCTAAGTGGATGTATGGCTCTATGTCTTCTGTTTCCCCAAGTGGTGGTGAGTATCTTAGAAGTTCCAGGGCTTCTTTTGTCTCCCTTAGGCGCCTTTTAACCCATTCCATTTCTCCGCTTGGGTGGAGGTTAGCCACCCTTTCCTTCCCCATAGGGGTTTTGCAGAGAGATTTGAGCCTTTCCTTTATCTTATCCCATTCCAGCGCCTTAAGGGTTACCGCTTCCGCGTCTAACATAACTTTAAAGGATGTCAAGTTCGCCCCTCAGTCCTTGGAGCGCTACCTCGCCAGCGCCGTAGAGTCCGGGAAGCTCGCCAAACTGGGCTGGAGTTATCTCTACAATACTGGCCAGCTGGGGTATAGCTTTCTGGAAGGCTATTTCCCTTGCTGGCTTGAGGATTAGTTCACCAGCGTTTATAACCCCTCCCCCCAGTATGACCACCTTTGGATTGAAGAGGTTGATTATGTTAGCTATGCCCAAGCCGAGCCAGAACCCTGCCTCCTGAAAAACCCGTAGCGATAGAGCATCACCTTGAGAAGCAGCTTGGGCTACATATTTCGCGGATACTTTCTCTATATCCCCTCTTACTATCTGCCAAAGTAGGGATTGAGGGTTATGTATCAGAAGTTCCTTAGCTTTTTTGGCGATGGCGGTGCCCGATGCCAACGCTTCAAGGCATCCTCTTCCTCCACAACCGCAGGGGGGACCGAAGGGATCTAACTTTTGGTGCCCGAACTCAGCTGCGTTATCGCCCGCCCCATGGAATATATGCCCCTTGATTACGCACCCACCGCCTATTCCCGTAGAGACAGTGAAGTAGGTAACCACACTCGCTCCCTTCCCCGCTCCATAGACCGCTTCCCCAAGGGCGGCAGCGTTAGCATCGTTATCTATAAAGGCTGGAGCAGAGAACTCTTCTTCAAATATCTCTCCTATGGGAATATTATCCCAGCCCGGCATATTTGGGGGCGAGTTTATCGTTTTTTTAACCCTGTCTAAAGGGCCGGGCACAGCCATTCCTATACCATCTATCTTCTCCCACCCCACTTTCCTTAAAACCTCCTGGCTCGCTTGGATCAACCTCTTAATAACATCTTCGGGACCCCTTTCCACCTCTGTGGCAAGCACCTCCTGGGTGAGGAGCTCCCCATCAAAGGCACCCGCTCGCATCCTCGTTCCACCGATATCTATCGCTAATATCCTGGGCAATGGCAGATCTCCCCCTTTCAAGCAGCCTTCTCTCTTGAGGGCCTCAAAAGCAAGACATCGCAGGGAGCATTTCTTAGGATATATTGCACACTTCTACCTATGAAGGCTTCCCTCTCCGGATGCTCGGAGAGGAGGAGGAGGATTAAGCTTGCGCTATCTTCCTTTGCAGCTTGAATTATCCCTGCCCCAGCGAGCCTCGCCTTTATTAACTTACCCTTAGCAAAGACCCCCGCTCTCTCCGCTACCACTTGGGCGTGAAGGAGGACCCTTTCCCCCTTTTCCCTTTCCCTCGGCACCTCCGCATCGGGAGGTAAGACGAGGGGAATCTCCATCACATAGACGAAGCGCAGAGGGACTTTAAGGCGCTGAGCGAAGTTTATCGCTATTTCCAGGAGCCTCTCTGAAAGGGCTGTACCAGTTATAGGAACGATTATGGAACCCTGCATTTCCTCCTCCCCTTTTGTTACAGTCTCCAAAGCCACTCTCACATAGATGGGAGGACGAAGCATCCAAAGAAGGATGTAGCCTACAAGAGAGGTGAATCCGATGGTGATAAGCAACCCTATAGGATTAACGATCATCTCTTCCATTTCCTCCCAACAGCAGGATCAGGGTTCCGTATAACCTATATGCTCCATAAGCGATTATCGCCACCCCCACGAAATGATAAATAAGAGGTGCTTCCCTGATTAACCCCTGAATCAATATCATAAAACCCAGGAAAATTATCAGTATCTGCATAAAAAAGCGGGAATAGATAACGGTCTTACTTGGTCTCATCTTTGTTCTCCTCCAAGGCTTTTATATACTCTTCCAGCGCCTCCACCTCCCCTGCCTCTTTTAGAACCCTTACTTGCTCATTCACCCAATCCCTCCGAAGGCTTCTGAATATAGGTAGGTTGTTTTTCTTCCTATAAAGGATATATATGGTTAAACCCAAAATTAGCCAGGCGGGTCCGAATATCCTTGCCCAATAATGGGTTATGAGGACGAGGAGGAGATAGAAGAAGGTGCCAAAGATAGCGATTAGCCCGAGGAGGGGAAAGTCCACTACCCTCCCTTGTATTTTCAGCCTTATATTGCCGGGAATTTTATAAGGGCGGGGTGTGTAGGGGTCTTTAATGCGAAGGCGAAGATGGGAAACGCAAACAAGGGTATAAGAAGTCAAGGCACCAAACGCATACATATCAGCAAGCGTCTCCATTGCATTTTTGCTTAGCCCTGCCAAAACGAGTTGGATTATCACTATGGTGGAGAAGAAGAGGATTGTGCGGTAGGGAGTGCGATAGCGGTGATGCACCCCGCTGAACCAACGGGGGAGAAGTTGTAATTTGGACATAGAATAAGAGATACGGGAATAACCCATAACACCTGTGTTAGCCGAAGCGTAAAGGAGGGTAAATCCCAGGATAGCGGTGAAGGGACCAGCGATGAAACCGATTAGGGGGAGGAACTTAGCGAGGTAGGCAATGGGGTCATGCATATGCTCAGCCAAGGGTTCCCAACCAAGACTCCCTATCCCTAATACGGAAAAGGCAAGAGCATAAATGAGAACAACGAAGGTTAGAGAAAGAGAGGTGCGAGGGATGATAGAGGCCGGTCTTATAGTTTCCTCTGCCGCTTGGGAGATGGCTTCCAATCCAACGAAGGCTACAACCGCTATGGTCATACCATAAAGAAATTGCCCCATCCTGGGTAATTCGTGGGTTATTTGATGGATGAAGAGGTCGGGCTTGAAGGCGAAGAGGAAGCCGATTATGATGATGAGGGATTCGTTGAACATATCTAAACCGCAGAAAACCTCGTTTAGTCTGGATGATTCCCTTATGCCCCTAACATTTAGCACTATAAGAAGTAGGATGAGCAGAAGGGTTTCCACTATTTTAATCCACTTAACTTGCTCAAATTGGGGGAAGAAGAAATTTATATAGCCTGCGGAGGCATAGGCGAAGAGGGAAACATCCACGGTGAAATCCAAGAGAAATGCCCAGCCTCCGAGGAACCCCCAGAAATCTCCCAACCCCCTCAAAGAGTAGTATTGTCCGCCCCCTGCCACGGGATAGGAAGACGCAAGCTCTGTATAAATCAATCCTATTAATACATACAATAAACCGGTAATGAATAGAGCAAGGGGAGCTGCCCCCATAGCAAAGGCTAATACCAAGCCAAGCGCCATATATATATCCGCACCCACACCTGCGTAACCCCAACTAAAGGAACCCCAAATACTAACCGCCCTCCGTAAGGAGGGCCCTTCTTCCTTTCTTAGTTCATCAGCAGCCATATCTCGTCTACGATTTAAAAATTATACTCGCTAAGATTAGAAAGGCAAAGAGTAAACGGTAAATCACGAAGGGGAGAAAGTTGCCTTTCCTTAGGAAACGCAGGAGAAACCAAACAGCAAAATAACCGGAGATACCAGCGGAGAGAAACCCTGCCAAAAGGGAGAAAACTTCGCTACCAGCCAAAGATACGATTTTCCTTATCTCCCAGAGCGTTGCCCCGGCTATAATGGGGGTAGCGAGGAGAAAGGAAAAACGGGCGCTTTCCTCTTTCCTCAATCCCAAAGCAAGCCCAGCTGTCATCGTCGCTCCGGAACGTGATATCCCCGGAATTATCGCTAAGGCCTGGGATATACCTATTAAGATCGCTTCCCTCCATCTCATTCTCTTTACATTCTTTTCCCCTTTGCCGAATTTATCAGCAAGCAGGAGGAGGATGGCAAAGGAGGAGAGCGTTATCGCTATTATAATAGGAGACCGAAAAAGTTCCTCCGCTTGCTTTTCCAGAAGCGCACCGAATAGTGCCCCGGGGATACAAGCGACCGCTATCATTAATAGAAGAGATATCGCTTCACCTTCTCTCCTGATGGCGCCTCTGAATATTGCTAACCAGTCAGACCAAAGGAAAGCAACTAACCCCAAAAGGGTGCCCAAATGCAAGGCTACATCGAAGGCGAGTCCCTGATAATTCCAGCCCAAAAGCCAGGGCAAAATGAAAAGATGAGCGGAAGAGGAAATAGGGAGAAGCTCCGTTGCTCCTTGAACTATCCCTAAAAAGACGGCGGGAAGAATAGGCATCTGGGGCATACCTCCCTCTTATATGAGGACCTATTTTAATCTACAGTATCTACAACAATTCTATCCCAAAGATATCCTTCCCCCCTGCTCCTCCACCCCAGGGTTTGCTCTCGGCGAGCTCCTATGGAGACTATGGAGATGGGAACCCCCGCATAGGAAGAAATCATCCGCAGGTATTCCTGTGCCTCTCGGGGGAGGGCGGAGAAATCTCCGGCACCTTCTATCTTTTCCCAACCCTTTACCTCCGCATAAATCGGCTCGCATTTGCTCAATATATTGGCATCCATAGGGAAATCCTCTATTTCCCTACCCTCTAATTTATAGGCAACACAGACTTTTAATTTTGGAAGCCCGCTCAGAACATCTAACTTGGTTATCGCCAAACTATCTATCCCGTTGACCTTCACAGCGTGGCGTAAAGCCACTAAATCAAGCCAACCGCAGCGACGGGGTCTGCCCGTGGTCGTCCCATATTCCGCTCCCCGTTCCCTTAAATAATCCCCCATCCCATCCTTTATCTCCGTAGGGAAAGGTCCCTCGCCCACCCTCGTTATATAGGCTTTGCATACCCCGATAATTTTGTCCACCTTCTTGGGTCCTATTCCCGCACCTATGCAAACTCCCCCAGCTATGGGATGAGATGAGGTTACGAAGGGATAGGTGCCATAGTTTATATCGAGCAATGTTCCCTGCGCTCCCTCAAATAATATATTTTTTCTCTTATCCATTGCGGACTGAATGATGAGAGAAGTATTGGCGATATAAGGTTTGAGAAAATCCCCCAACCAGAGATAACGGGGGAGGAGTTCCTCCAATTTAAGAAGGGGTAAGTCAGGACGATAGTGAGAGATGAGGATGTTTTTCTCCTCCAGATTAATAAGCAACTTTTCCCTGAGGCGTTCTTCCCAGAGAAGGTCACTCATCCTTATGCCTATTCTCGCCGCTTTATCAGCGTAGCAGGGACCGATACCCCTGCCAGTGGTGCCGATTCTTCCTTTTCCCATTCTGCTTTCCCATATGCCGTCCAATATGCGGTGATAGGGCATCACGATATGGACATTTTGTGATATTCGTAGTCCTTCAACACTTATCCCCCGCTTGATGAGATTTTCAATTTCTTCTTTTAGGACCTCTGGGTCAACGACCATTCCATCAGCTATAAGGCAAAGTTTGCCGCGGTATAGGATGCCCGAGGGAATGTGATGGAGGCGAAATACCTCCTCCCCCACCCTTACCGTATGTCCTGCATTGCTCCCCCCTTGATACCTTACGACAATGTCCGCCTCTTCAGCAAGGAGATCGGTTATCTTGCCCTTTCCCTCATCCCCCCATTGAGTTCCTACTATGACGATGTTCGCCATCCACCTTAACCCCCCTCTTTCTCCAATAACATCGCTACCTCCCTCGCCACAATTAACTCCTCATTTGTGGGAATGACCGCCACCTTCACCCTGCTTCCCTCGGAGGAAATTATCCCTTCCCTCCCCACAACGGAGCGGTTTTTCTCTTCCTCTATCTCTATGCCAAGATAATCCATATCCTCGCAGATTTTCTTCCTTATGAGAGGGCTCATCTCCCCTATACCTCCCGTGAAGACGAGGACATCCAAGCCGTTCATCACCGCTACATAGCTTCCTATGTATTTCTTTATACCATAGCAGAAGGCGTCTATCGCTAAGGAAGCCCTCTCATCACCCTGAGAGGAAGACTCTAAAAGGTCTCGCATATCCCCACTCACCCCAGATATTCCCAATAAACCGCCCCTTTTCACAAGCTCTTGGCTTATCTCCTCAATAGATAAACCTCCTTCCTGGATGAGAAAGGGGATGACGAAGACATCCAGGTCTCCGCATCGGGTGGCGTTCAATACACCGGATTGGGCTGAGAAGCCCATAGATGTATCCACCGATTGCCCGTTCTTTATGGCACAGATGGAGGAAGAACCCCCCAGATGGCAGGAAATGAGCTTCAGTTCCTCTTTTGCCCTACCTACAACTTGGGGTGCTCTCTCCGCTATATAATGGTGGGAGGCACCGTGAAAGCCGTATTTCGCTATGCCGAATTTCTCATACCATTCGTAGGGAACGCCATAAATCCTCGCGTAGAGGGGGATGGTTGTATGGAAATGGGGCTCAAAGACACCGACGAGAGGTGTTGAGGGTAATAGTTCCCTGAATATCTTTATAGCCTTTATGTAGGGGGGGTTATGAGCGGGAGCGACGATGGAAAACCTTTCCATCTCCTTTAAGACTTCTTCCCCCAAGAGGTGGACACCTGTGAACTTGCCTCCGTGAACGGTTTTGAAACCAACAGCGTCTATCTCCCCCAGGGAGTTGATAAGGTTTGCTTCGGGAGACAAGAGGAAATCCAGACAAAGCTTTATAGCAGATGTATGGTCCTTTATTTCAGCTTCTCCGCTGAATGTCCTGTCGGAGGCGTTGTGGGAGAAGGGCGATTTCGCCGCTCCCACTCTCTCCACCTTTCCTTTCGCCAGCACTTCCTCCTCGGGAAAGGAGAAGAGCTGATATTTGAAGGAGGTGGAGCCCACGTTAGCTATAAGTATTTTTCTCCTCTTCATAAAATAATCTAATTAACCCTCACCAGCTCCTTTGCTTTATCAACCGCGGAGGCAGCGTCAGGGGCGTAACCATCGGCGCCTATTTCATCCGCCCACGCCTGTGTGACCGGTGCCCCTCCAACCATGACCTTAACTTTTTCCCTCATCCCCGCGTTCTTGAGAGTATCAATGGTGACCTTCATAGAGGGCATAGTGGTTGTGAGGAGGGCGGACATAGCAACTATCTGAGCATTATGTTCCCTTACAGCCTCTACAAATTTCTCAGGAGCAACATCAACGCCCAAGTCTATAACCCGGAAACCTCCGCCTTCCAACATCATCCTGACCAAATTCTTCCCGATATCGTGGAGGTCTCCTTTCACCGTTCCTATGACTACTGTTCCCTCTGTCTCCACCTCTGATTTACTCAGTATGGGGCGGAGAATGTCAAGCGCCGAATACATCGCCCTCGCCGCGATGAGCACCTCAGGGACATAATATTCGTTGTTCTTGAATTTCTCTCCTACCACTGCCATACCGGGTATGAGCGCCTCATCCAGTATCTGCTTAGCGGATAGGTTCTCCCCTAACGCCTTTTCGGTTAGCTCCTTCGCTGCGGGAGCATTTCCTACAATTATCGCCTCCTTTAAAGCATTTAATGTGTCCGTCATGTCTCATACCTCCTTTTGGATTTTATTTAAAACTTAAAACATTATATTCAGGAAATAACATCCCGTCCATAAAATAATTTGTGAATTCTGGCGAGGCAGTGAGCTCTATATAATGACAATTTCTTGCTATTTCCTCCGCTCGCCTTAGGGCAGAGGGAAGGGCAAGTGCCATCATCGCTCCCCTTCCCGCTGCGTTACCAACCATAAATATTTTATCCAATGGCAGAGGGGGAAGCAAACCAACTGTTAGGGCACTCTCCCGCCTGATGTAATTGCCAAAGGCTCCTGCAAGGAAAACTCCCTCCAATTGCCTCGCTTCTATCCCCATCTCCTTCAGTAGTATCTCTATCCCCGCTCGCATCGCCCCCTTCGCCAATTGAAGCTCTCTCACATCCCTTTGAGATATGAATATATCCCTACCCAAGGCATTCTCCTCCGCCCTTGATAGAACAAAACACCTATCACCCTCATATATTAGCAATCTTTCTCTAAGAGCAGGAGAAAACCCTTCAGCCTCCTCAGGGGAGAGCATCCTTCCGGATGAGTCTATAAGTCCCGCCTTTAACATCTCCGCCACCGCATCCAATAGTCCTGAGCCACATATACCTCGTGGCGCTCCCCCATCAATGGTGCCTATCCTCACATCATCCTCTATATATACCCTGTTAATCGCCCCGGAGGTCGCGTGCATCCCGAACTGGATATGAGCGCCCTCAAATGCTGGTCCAGCAGCAGTTGAGCAAACGGTGATTCCTTCCCTTGAACCCAAAGCTATCTCTCCATTGGTCCCCACATCAAGTGCTAAATAAAACCCTTTTTTCTTATATAAACCCGTAGCGAGGATGATCCCCACCGTGTCAGCCCCTACAAAGCCGGCTATATTAGGCAGAATATATACCCGAGCGTCGGGACAGATATCCAAGCCTGCTTCACTTGCTCTTAGCTGAACAGTTCGGCTAAAAGCGGGCACATAGGGGGAAAAGGCAAGATTGCGTCCATCCACTCCTAAGAAAAAGTGGGTCATACAGGTATTGCCAACCACCGTAGCCTGATAAATCTTTTCTTTACAAACACCGCTGAAACTACAAACCTCGTCCAGCAATTTATTTATTCCCTCCAAAACTCGCTGGCGCATTTCTGCCAACCCTTCCTTTTTTTCTATTGTGTAGTTTATGCGGGAGACAACATCCGCTCCATAGATTGTCTGGGGATTAAGCGCGGAGTAACTGGCAACTTTCGTCCCCGTAGGTAGATGGAGAAGATAAGCAGCCAGCGTTGTTGTGCCAATGTCAAGGGCGACTCCATATATTTCCCTCTCTGTATTGCCTTTATCAATAGCAATTACCTCGCCCTCCACCACGGTAGCGGTGACTTGGAAATTCGCCTCCCGCAAAATCTTGGGCAAGCGCAACCTCACAAAGGGAGCGATTCTATCGGCTTTCGCCAAGGCAGATAATAGCCTTTCCTCATCCGAACGTTGGTCCTCTAAGGAAGGCGGAGGGAGAGAGAGAAAAAACTTGCTTACAGGACATCTACTTCTAATCCTGAATAACCCTTTCTCTAACTCCACTTTTCCTATGGACTCTATCGCGGGCTCCAATATCTCCACCACTACATCGCTTTGGGGAAAATACTGACAAGCCAATCGTATATTCCTTTCTATCTCTTCAGGAGAAAGTAGTTTCTCCTCAGCTGGGCTGGGGACAAGCTTCTCATTCCTCACCCTCACCTTACATTTCCCGCATAGTCCTTTCCCCCCGCAGGGAGCGTCTATTAAAATCCCTGCCCGGGAGGCCGCCTCCAGAATGTTCTGCCCCCTCCTAATTCTAATCCTTTTGCCCTGGGGTTCAAATCTTACCTCAATATCACCTATCATACCACTAAATCTCCTCGGTCTCCATAAGATGCAGATGCTTTGTAGCAAGAGCATTATGGGGATCCAACTCCAAAACCCTTCGGAACTCCTGCTTGGCTTCCTCATACATTCCCAGCATAGCATATGTAAGGGCGAGGTCGTTTCTCGCTTGGATGAAGCCCTCGTCTATTTCCACCGCCCTCCTCAACTCCTCCAGGGATTTCTCAAATTCCCCAATGAAGCCGTAGATAAGCCCAAGGAGATGGTGAGCAGGAGAGGATAACGGGTCCTTCTCCAGTATCTCTTGGAGTAAGGCTATAGCTTCCCTATATCTTCCTTCGTGCCTTAGAGCATAGGCTTTCTGGAGTTTTTCCTCCATTTGGCTGGTCATCTTTCAAAGTAAAAATTTTAGAAAGAGGAGAAAATTTGTCAACAGGACCTGGGAGAAAGTTTTCATAATCCTCTCTAAAACCGTATAATATTTAATGTTAGCATACTTTTTGATGAGGAGGAAAAAATGCCCAGATTTCTCACCGCGGGAGAATCACATGGTAAATGTCTTATCACTATAATAGAGGGCTTCCCTGCTGGTTTGAGGCTGGACCTCCAGTTCATCAATCAGGAGTTGAAGCGTCGCCAACAGGGCTATGGGAGGGGAGAAAGGATGAAGATAGAACATGACGAGGTGGAGGTGCTCTCCGGCGTTAGACTGGGCAGAACCACGGGAGCCCCCATAACATTCCTCATAGAGAACAAGGACTTTCCCAGCTGGGAAGAGATAATGTCTTTAGAGGAGAGGAAAGTGGAACCCGTTATCGTTCCCCGCCCTGGGCACGCCGATTTGGGAGGCTATCTAAAATATGGTCTAGAAGACCTCAGGGATGTAATAGAAAGGGCAAGTGCCAGGGAAACAGCAGCGAGGGTGGCGGTTGGCGCAGTAGCGAAGCTTTTGCTAAGGGAATTCAATATAGATATCTTCAGTTTTACCATAGCCATCGGTAAAACGAGGGTAAAGTGGGAGGGAGATTGGGAAAGCATAAAGGAAAAAGCCGAGCTTTCTCCCCTTCGCTGTCCCGAGGTATCTGGGGAAGAGAAAATGAAGGAAGAAATAGACGAAGCAAGGGAGAAAGGGGATAGCCTGGGTGGGATATTCCAGGTGGTAGCAATTGGTGTGCCACCAGGTTTGGGAAGCTATGTTCAATGGGATAGGAGACTTGATGCCCGCCTCGCTTACGCGATTATGAGTATACCTGCAGTGAAAGGAGTGGAAATAGGGGAAGGATTTACCTCCGCCTCTCTCCCGGGCTCTGCAGTGCAGGACGAGATACTCTATGATAGAAAAGAAGGCTTTTTCCGCCTCACGAATCGTGCAGGGGGTATAGAAGGCGGGGTAAGCAATGGGGAGGCAATAATCATAAGAGGGGCGGTGAAGCCCGTCCCCACTCTCTCAAAGCCCCTTCGCTCCGTTCATCTGCGAACTAAGCAATCCCTTCCTGCTCACAAAGAACGGGCGGATGTGTGCGTTGTTCCCTCCGCTGGGGTTATAGCGGAGGCGATGACCGCCTGGGTCATCGCCTCCGCTTTCCTTGAGAAGTTCGGTGTGGACTCCCTTGAGGATATTAAGGAATCCTATACTACCTACCTGGAAAGGTTGAAGCGGATGTGAGAAACATCGTCCTTTGTGGATTTATGGGAACGGGGAAAACCAGCCTGGGCAAAGCTCTCGCCCTTAAGTTTTCCCTACCCTTCCTTGATATAGATGAGGAGATCGAGCGAAAAACTAATATGAGTATACCCCGCATATTCCTTGAAAAAGGAGAACCCTTCTTCAGAGATATGGAAGAGGCAACTATAAAGGAATATGGAGAGAAAGAAGGAATGATAATATCCGTGGGGGGTGGAGCTCTACAAAGAGAAAGCAACAGAGATATATTGAAAAGGAAATGTTTCCTCGTCTGCCTACTCGCTTCCCCTAAGGCAATTTTGAGGAGATTAAGGGACGATGAAACGAGACCACTTCTTCAGGGAGAAGATAAATTGAAGAGGATTGAGAACCTCTTAAAAGCTCGCTTCCCAAATTATCTTGAGGCTGACGCCTTCCTTGATACATCCTATAAGAGCATCTCTCAGTGCTTAGGCTATCTAACCCGCCTGTTCTTGTTCTTGTCCAAAAGTGGAGAAAACCTCAATTGGGAGAAGCCCCAAGATAGATGGGTTATTTCCGCTACAGAGGAAAGAGAGAGGATCTTGCTACCTCTCCTCCGAGACCCAGATGTTTCGGTTCGGCTTACATCTGCCATCCGCCTCATGAAGAAAGGCATCTCTTTGAAAGGCTTGCTTAGGGGTAGAAACCTGTTCCTTAGATGGCTCGCGGAGGGGGCAGGGAACAATGGATAAAGTAGTAAAAGTTAAGATAGTGGAAGAGAGAAGTTACCCTATAATAGTAGGCAAAGGTTTGCTTGGGAGAGTGGGAGAAATTCTCAGGGAAGAGGGATGTGGACACCTGGCGGTGATAGCAGATGGGAGGGTAGAATCGCTCTGGGGGGATAGATTGAGGGAGGTTTTAAATGGAGCAGGAGTAAAGCATCTATTTCTTAAGGTGGAGCCAGGGGAGAGGAACAAAAACCTCTCCTCAGCAAGACGTCTCTGGAATGAACTGGCAGAGAATAAGGTAGATAGGGGGTGGTGGCTCGCCTCCTTGGGAGGAGGAATGGTAGGGGATTTAGCGGGATTCGTATCAGCCTCCTATATGCGGGGCCTGGATTTCCTCCAAATTCCCACAACCCTTCTTGCCCAGGTGGATGCATCAATAGGGGGTAAAGTCGCGATTGACCACCCCAAAGGGAAAAACCTGCTCGGCTTCTTCTACCAGCCAAAGCTCGTCCTCATAGAACCGTCCTTCCTCCTCACCCTTTCCCAAAGACAATATAAAAACGGCATAGCGGAGGTAATTAAATACGGGGTGATAAAAGACGAAGAACTACTCCATCTATTAAGAAAAAAAGGTAGGGAAATAAAGGAGAGAAAAGAGGAGTTATTAGAGGAAATAATTGATAGATGTGTCAGGCTGAAAGCAGATTATGTGGAGAAAGACGAGAAGGATGTCCTAGGCATAAGGGCTCAGCTCAACTTCGGACACACGATAGGACATATAATAGAAAGAGAAAGCAGGTTTCGCCTTCTACACGGCGAGGCCATCTCCATAGGTATGGTATTTGCGGGGGAACTTTCCTTCAGACTCGGCTTCCTCTCTCTTAAGGAATTGCAAGAGCTCAGGGAATTACTCTCCCTCTATAATTTGCCCCAATCCATCAATTTCCCCTTAAGTATTGAGAAGATAGTAGAGGGGTTGCATTGGGATAAGAAGGTTAAAGAAGGACGCATTCGCTTCGTTTTATTGAAGAGACTTGGGGAAGCTTTTCTCTTTGAAGAAATCCCCCTAAAATTGATAAAAGAGGTGGCTCTTCAACTTGGAGCTATTGCTTGAAATCCTCCTTTCCCTTTGGGCTTTTTTGATTTTCTCCCTCTATATACATAGCATTTTTTGAGTTTTGTTGAATAATTCAAAGAACTTGCGCCTTCCTCCTTTGAAGGGATGACGGAGTTTACACCCCCTATCCTGCGGAGGGGTTAAGCTGGACCTTTTTATAACGAGTCTGGAGCTTCGCCCAATCTTCAGAGGAAAGAAAATCGCGCAGAATGTGAAGATAGAAGGGCATCCAGGTCTTCACCTTTTGGGGACGGCGGAATGTAGGGTCCTTAACAGCGGAGAGAACCTCCCCCTCCACTGCTCCTCCATCAGCCGAGGGAATAGGCTCCAGTCCGCTCCTCACTACATGCCCCTCAAGGCAGTGTATCCATTCATGGAGCATAACCTCCACCATATCCCCCCAAAGGGGTGTCCCTTCCCTCCAATAATTTGGTATATAGAGCCCCCTTACCACTGCTCCATCTATGTGGTATTCCCACCCACCCCAGGCAGCTCCCGCTTTAGGCATAGGGGAACAGACTATTATATCATCAAAGTAGGAAAGGGGTTTTTGGAAAATCTCCTCGCTTAATTTTCTCAAGAGCGAGTCCGCCTTGTACATATTCAGTCTATAACCATATACCTTCGTATCTTCCACCAATTCCGTGGTTATCTTGGGCTTTTCCACCACCGCAACCCATATATCCATAGATAGATTTCCTGCGGTAAAATATTTAATAACCTCCGAGAACCGTCTCCCCGCTTCCTTTATCCCTTCTATTTCCTCCGACTTATATGAAAGCTTTTCAACTCTCCCCTCTACCTCCACTTCAACATCCTTGAAAATGAACATCGCCACTCTCCAGCGATTCATCGGCTCTTCTCTCATACTCACAACCTCTATCTCTCCCTCCCTCCTTACCCCACTCTTTAAGCCCCTGACAATTATCTTCGTCCTACCTAAAACCTTCCCCTCTATAAATTCCCCCACTTCCTTGATGTCTTCCTGCAAAGCATCCTTAGGGTTCCATTCGCTATGGGGAATAACTTCTATCTCCCCTCTGCTAGCCACTTTTTTATCCTCGATGACGAAGCCGGTTATCTCATCTGGTGGGAGATTATCCACATATATGAACCTCTTCTCTCCCGGGAGTAACCTTAGACGGGGAGGGAGGATTTTCTCATCTCCTATATTGGGGATTACCTCCACTGCGGTGCTTGCTTTTACCCCTTCTGCATCAAAACGGAGGAAAGTAGTCCCCGGCTGTAGTCCGATGAGGCAGTGCTCCTCCAATCTGGCTAATTGAGGATTATCAAGGAGAAGCTCCTTCGCCACCCAGGGAAGAACTGGTATCCCTTCCCTATCCCTTGCGTCAACTGGTATCGGTTTTTTAAAAGCCCTCATAAGAACAATTTTAGGAGGCAGGGAAACCTTGGCTATCTTTGAAGAGTCAAGGAAGTAGAAGGTATCACAGGATATTTCAAAAATTTCTTCCCCCTTTTTTAAGCGGAAAAACTGGCGGAGGATTAGCCTATCGCTATTTTTCTTTAGTGCCTCGTCTGCCCATCTTTTGGCTATATAGGGGTAATCCACCCACTCCAATTCACCCTTTGGGGGGACGGTTCCCTCCGTTTTCATCGGCTCCGCTCCCTTCTCTATGACCTCACCTAAGGGGGTGAGAAAAAGGAAGTTTCTATCTATTAGGGAAGCGGGTTGGGAGGAAGAATTGCGAAAGATATATTTCGTCTCATAGGTAACGAAATCCTCCCCTACTTCCCAAAGTTTTTGGAGGCTTTGTGTTGTGCTGACTTTAAGTGGCTGGGGATAGGCGAAGCTTAGAAGGAGAAATAACCAGCAGAGGAAATTCCTCTGCTGAAACTCCCTCATCCTGGGCGAAGGGAAAGGGATATCTCCTACTCTGTCTTTTTTTCCTCGCCCGCTTCCTGTTGGGCTTTGAGTTCTTCAGCCTTTAATTCCTCACGGAGGCGCCTTTCCTCCGCAGCAGAGCGGAGTTCTGTTACCCCGATCGCAGCTATAAGAAGACCCAAGAAAACGAGGAATATTCCCACAAATCCTCCTAGGAATTCCTTCACCAAATCCCACCAGTATGCGATCAACCAACCTCCGCCCACGATGCAGATGAGACCAAGCAAGATAGCCAAAATATTGCTCATCCTTCAATCAAGCCTCCTCTCCTTTTTAACTTTTTTCTTAATTTTAAGCCACCTTTCTGATTCAAGCAAGGATTTTTAAAATCATTTTTTCCACTTTTTGTTCTTTCTTCAGGTTTTCGAGTTCTGAGAAAGGTGATGAACCATCGGGAAGGCGAATATTCGGGGCGATCTCCTGTAGGGGGAGAAGAGCGAAGAGGCGATGGGTAAGATGGGGATGGGGAATGACAAGGCTTGGATGGGAGAAGGAGATTTCGTCGTAGAGAAGTATATCTATATCTATGTTGCGGGGACCCCAGCGGAAGGGCGTTCGGCGTCCCATTCTCTTTTCCACAACCTTCACTAGCTCCAAAAGTCGCAGAGGGGGCAAACTTGTTTCCACCTCCAAAGCAAGGTTTAAGAAGTCCTCTTGCTCCTCATATCCCCAGGGGGCAGAGCGGTAGATTGAGGAAACACTTCTGATTATCAAACCCTGCTCCTTTAGGAGAGCGATAGCCCTCTCCAGATTCGCTACCTTATCCCCCTTATTGGAACCGAGAAGGAGGTAAGCTACTTCTATTTTCACTCTCCTAATCTTTCCATAGCGAAGGCCACCGCGCCCAGAACCCCAGCATCGTCTCCCAAGGCGGCGGGGACAATTTTACAAGGTTGCCAGGAGGCGCTCAGCCCTCTTGCTTTCACTGTCCTCTCTATTGCTCCTAAGAGAAGCTCCCCCGCCAAAGCGATGCGTCCCCCTATTATAAAGACCTCGGGATTGAAGATATTTATTAGGTTTGCCACTCCTATCCCCACCCAGTAGCCCGTTTCCTCTATCGTTTCCCTTGCCACCTCGTCCCCCTTATTTGCCTCCTTGGCGATTATCTCCGGGGTAAGCTCTCGCCAATTGTAATTAACCACCTCTGAAAGTGTGGATTTTCTACCCTCCTGCAGTTTTCTAACTGCCCTCCTTACAATTGCGTCCCTCGCAGCTAAAGCCTCCCAACAGCCGTGGTTTCCACAGCCACAGCGAGGACCATCGGGCAGAATCGTCATATGCCCTACCTCCGCAAACATTTCCGTAGCTCCCAACATCAGTTTACCATCAAGCACCGCCCCTCCCCCAATTCCTGTTCCCAAGGTTATCATAACTACCCATTTATACTCCCTGCCTGCACCAAATTTCCATTCCCCAAGGGTAGCTAAATTGACATCATTTCCTAAGAACATAGGCAGGGGAAACTCCTTTTGTAGAGTGGAAATAACGGGGACATTCTCCCAGTCGAAGTTAGGGGAGAAGATGCAGACGCCAGCCTTGGAGTCGTGCTGACCAGCCATCGCTATTCCCACTGCCTTTATATCGTCCCGTTTCGCCCTTGCCCTGGAGAGAGCTTCCCTAAAGGAATCCGCTATCTGCCCCAGCACAAAATCAGCTCCTTTCTCCATCAAAGCGCGCAGGCGGGCGTCTCCTAATATCCTGCCTTGCTCATCAACTACCGCCGAGCGGATGTTGGTGCCTCCAACATCACATCCTATGTAAAGCATTCTTTAACCTCCTTTCATTTTCCTCAACTTTTAAGATTTACTCTCCCCGAACAGATATCCGCTCCTGTGCCGGTCCCGCAGCTCCCCCTTCTTTCCCTTATTCCATCCAGAAACTCGGGAGAAGTAGCCCGTTACCCTCGTTATCCCCTCTACATCCTGAGAGGAACAGCGAGGACAGGCGTCCAATATACCGCGGGATAGGGCACTGCATCTATTACAGAAAGTGAACTCCGGCGAGAAGGCTATTTGAGCGTTTTGAGTCTGGCGGAAGACCTTCACAACGAAGTTTGCCAGAGACTCCCCATTAGGGCGAGCTTCACCAAGCCAGATATGGGTCAAAGCTCCCGCTTCTATAAGGGGATGGAAGAGTCCTTCCTTTTTAACCCTGTCTATGGGGTTCAAGGGGACGGAGACATTCAGGTAGGTGGAGTTGGTATAGTAAATCTCTCCTCTTGAGAGGTCTCCTTTGACGATGTCTTCTGCTTTTTGGGGATAATGGGATATGTCCAACTTTGCTAAACGGTGGGCAGCGGATTCGGCAGGCGTTTGTTCTAAGACGAAACGCATATTGTATTTACGAGAGAACTCCTCACAGAGAAGTTTCATAAACGCTATCACCTTTAAGCCGAACTTCAAGGCATCGTTAGATTCGTGCATTTCCTTGCCTAAATGGGCTTGAACCATCTCGTTCAAACCGACCATTCCAATGAGATAGGTAGCTCTATGCATCCTTAGGTAAGGTTGTCCGTCCCTGCTCATAGTGAGAAGGGCGAGGGGACCCTCTGAACCGAGGGAAAGAAGCTCTTCAAGGAACCTCCTTTTTTGGAGATGGGCCTTAACAGCCAATTCCACCCTCTCTCTGAGGAGATGGAAGAGGAGAGCATCGCTTCCTTCAGCCTCATAGGCTATACGAGGTAGGTTAATGGTGACATTCTGTATGGCAGCGTAACGCATCTTCCAAGGTTGGATTGCATCCGCCATATCCGCTTCTTCCAATTTAAAAGAGAGCCTACAACATTCGGATATCTTAGCAGTTCCTCCCCTATCAAAAACAAAGTAGGTGTTCCCCTTCTCCGCCGCCACCTCGCAGATGAAGTGGAGGAAATCTTTCCATCCCTCAGTTTGGAAGAACTTCTCCGTCATATGGACCAGGGGCTTGGGGAAGAAGAAGGGACGCCCCGTGCCGTCCCCCTCCATATAAACCTCGAATAAAGCCTTGATAAATTTCTGAGACTCCTTTTCGTATTCCTTATATGTTTTCCCCGTGTATCCTCCCCCAGGTCCTATAGCGGGAACATCAGCGAAGTGTTCAGGAACCTCCCAGTAAAGGTTTATATCGCTGAATATCGCCTGCCCTCCTCTTGCCACAGCCTGCTGGGAGAATTCAAAGACGAGCATTTGTGCTAATTGATGGATATCCCTATCAGAAAGCCCTTCTAAATAAGGGGCGAAGAAGAGGTTAACCGCATCCCAACCTATTGCCCCTGCGAAGTGTCCCTGTAAGGCAGCGGAGAACTTTAGCATTTGCCCGAGGAGAACCTCAGGATGTTTAGCGGGCTTGGCTATGGAGAGGGCATTGGGCAGGTCCAAGCCGAATTTCTTCACATACTCCAACGACTGACCAGAGCAGTAGGGACGGTCTATGAAGCCGAGGTCATGAAGATGGATGATACCACTTATATGGGCATCGGCAATGTCTTGAGAGAAGACATGGAGGAGGGCGAATTCCCTCTTTATCGCCTCAGCGAGGGTTAGATTGGTTGCCTCGGGATTATGGGGGATGTTGGCATTCTCCTTGTTTGGATAAAAGATGATGTTCTTCACATCATAGACAGGCACTCCTACACGAGTATGCATTCGGCGAGCGTTCTCAAAACCATACTCTATAAGCTTTGCATCTACCAATTCCCTCACCAACGAGGTAGTTATCACCTGAATGTGGGAGGAAAAAATCTCCTCCTCCACCTCTTTAGCGATGCGTTGAGCGATTGCTACCTCCATATGCGCTTCCCTCACCAGCGCGTCCACTATCCTTTGGCGGTTCCATCGCTCCAATTGCTCCCCTGAGGTGCGAACGAAGAGAGAGACATCGGTCACTTCTTTTTCCTCTTCTAACATTAGAACGCTTGCCTCCTTTCCTTTTTAATAATACTATAAAAGAAGGAAATGGGTAAAGTAAAATCCAATCTTTTACTTCTCTTTTTCTTGATACTTTTTATAAAGGAGGGGAAGCCAGCAGTTTATACCCTTCAGATAGATGTGAATCCGAGAATTGTTCCCGCCGATGGAACATCCACCGCCATCATAACCGTCCAGATAAGGGAGGAAGGCAAGGGATTAGTTACCCAGAGCCTGAGGGTGGATTTCGCCACCACATTGGGCACCATCACCCCATGGGTATATAGCGAGGGAGGAGTAGCAAGGGCAGAAGTAACGAGCACTAAACAGGGCACGGCGGTAATCACGATCTCCTGTATGGGTTCCACCGTCCAGACGAATGTGACCTTCGTCTCCGAGCGAGAATTCCTCTACGAAAGAAAGGCGAGAGTTATAAAAGTTAAGGGCGATTACCTCGCCTGGTGCGCCGATGAAGGGATATTGGACGCAACGGGAAATGTGAAGGTGACTTATGGAGACTTGGTTTTCGAAGGAGATAGCTTCCAAATTAACGCGATCTCTTCTTTCTTGCGGGCATTGGGTAGAATCAAGTTGGGGAATGGTAAGAAACAACTCCAAGGGGATAGGTTGTTTTGGGATTTCACTTCCCACAGGGGAATAATGCTGGAAGCAAAGGAAGAAGTTAGGGCAGTGGAAATAGAAGGCGTATGGCTGGGCGAGATGCCCTCCAGAGGTTATATTCCTTCCTATGCCCTTGAATTCTATGACCCCTCTGATGCCCGCGTAGTAATCCTAGCCAGGGAAGCGGATATATTCCCCGGAGAGAAAGTTTATTTAAAGGGCACAACAACTTTTGTTGGAGGAAGCAAAGTCTTCTCCCTCCCCTATCAGTTGATAAGATTCTCCACCTATGGCGATTACACCCAGCAGATGCTTAACTGGGGAACGAGCGGTATCGCTTTGGATTTCCCCTTCTACTTCACCTTAAGAGAAAATTACACTGGAGCGCTTCGCTTGAGATATGCTACATCGAGCGGCATATATACATATACGAGGCGCCAAGGGTGGAACCTGGCGTTGGACCAGCAATATGAACTCCCCACGGCGAGGGGTGGACTGGTGTTGGAGGAAGGGGAAGGCAACGACTGGGGAATAACTTGGTCGCACAACCACTTTCTGGGAAAGAATCTCTCCACCAACCTTTATTTCAATTATCTTGCGGAAGGAGATAGATATAGCAGAGCTTCCCTCAGGAAGGATTGGCCTTCCCTTAACTTGTTATACAATTTTTACCAACGGAAATATGGGGATTACCAAACGCAAGGACAGGATATATCCCTTCGGTTACGCCCTCTGAAATTGGGGAATTCATCTCTCAGCATAGTGGGAAGAGTTTACGAGTGGAATTTCCCAGGCAGGGAGATATTTCTGCAGTGGCTTTCCCCACCCTTAAGCCTCGGCAAAGGACACCTGGATTTTTCCTTGGAAAGCGGTTATCAGTGGGGACAGGAGGATAAGGGATTGTATACTTTTAACGCCTACTTCGGACAGACCTTAGAGAACTGGGGGAACATTAGCCTTGTTTATTCTAAATTCAATGGCACGAGATACGGAACTCAAGGTGGTGAGAATCTGGGGGTTAACCTCCTTTTGAGAAGAGGGAAATGGAGCAGTTACCTTTACATCAACAACGGATTAGAGGACAACAGCCGGTTCAGCTACGGCAATCTATCCTACAATTTTAGCTTCAATTGGGGATTACATCTTCGTTCATATTTTTACAAACTCGGACGATATAAGTTTTCCGACCTCCAATACATTCTTTCCAAGCCCATAGGGAACAGGGAGGTATATCTTTACTGGTCCCAAAGAGATAAGAAATTGGGCTTTGAGATATCACAAGGGGGGTTGTAAAATCTTTAAAAGGAGTTGAAAGTTATGAGGCGGGACGAGGCATGGCAGATTGTTTGCGAATGGATTCGAAACGAGAATATGCGAAAGCACCTGCTCGCGGTGGAAGCAGCGATGAGATTTTATGCTCGCAAATTCGGTGAAGAGGAGGAGAAGTGGGGTTTGGTTGGGTTGCTTCACGATTTGGATTACGAGAAGTATCCCCATCCACCAGAACATCCCACCTTTGGGGCAAACTTCTTGAAGGAGAAAGGTTTGCCCGAGGATATAGTGAAAGCCATCGCAGCTCACGCCGATTGGACAGGGATTCCGCGGGATACGCTAATGGCAAAAACCCTTTTCGCCTGCGATGAACTGACGGGGTTCTTAGTCGCTTGTGCTTTGGTGATGCCTAACAAAAAGTTGAGCGAGGTTAGAGTGGAGACAGTGATTAATAAGATGAAGGACAAATCCTTCGCCCGTAAAGTTAGTCGTGAGGATATAATTCGGGGCGCCGAGGAGTTAGGCATTCCCCTTGAAGAGCACATTGGCAATGTGCTCACCGCGATGGAGGATATCGCTGAGGTATTGGGGCTATGAGACCTTTTTACTCCCAAAAAGACTTTACGCGGAGGTGACAGGTTATGGTGAAGTGTATCTTGTGGGCAGTATTGGTTAGTTGTTTGATGTCTGCGGGAGCAGTGGAATTGATCAGAGACGGTAAGCCTAAGGCGAGTATTGTTGCGCCATCGGGAGGTCCCCCATCCTACGCAGCGGAAGTCTTGCAAAGCTACCTTGAAAAAATGAGCGGGGCGAAATTGCCCATCGTCCCTGAAAACCAAACGGTGAAAGGAACGAAGGTGGTCCTCAGGGTTCGTGAAAAAGCAGCAAAACTCGACGGCTTTCGTATCAAAGCGAACAAGGACACAGTTGTGGTGGAGGCTTCTATCCCCAGGGGATGCGTTTACGGGGTTTACGCTTTGTTAGAAGAAATAGGTTGTCGTTTTTATGGTCCTGAACCATTGGGTGTAGTTATTCCGAAGAAGAGAACCGTTTCAGTGCGAGATGGGCTTGATGTTGTGAAAGAACCCGCTTTTGAGAACCGTTTACCTTCCTACGGAGGTCCCGAGATAAGTGCTTGTTGGGGCTTCAATTTCACCGGCTACAGCAAAGACCCGAAACAGAAAGAGACAGTCAAACGGATTGGATTAAAGACATGGTTATGGGGACACATTTGGCCGGAGATAGTCGAGCGCCAATTCTTCCCTGATGGAAGACCTCCAGAAAAAATGGACTATACGGACAAACAGGATTGGTTTCCTGCTGACGAAAAGGGCATCCGCCGATATAATGGCGAAACGCTTTGTTTCTCCAACCCCGATGCCTTTAAGTGGTTTGTTGAAAATGCTGCCAACTGGGTGCTATATAATTGCCCTGATGCTGACTATGTTAGTATGTGGTCCGCGGACACGGCGACTTTGGCGCTTTGCCAATGTGAAAAATGCAAGGCGAAAGGGTGGAGCCCAACAGATTGGTATCTTTATCTTCACAATGAGATATGGCGATCGCTGAAGGACCGAGGGTTCAAGGGAGTTTTTGGCTGGATTGCCTATCACGGGAGCGAAGAACCACCCCAGAAAGTGAAATTGCTCAACTCTGGCAGAGATATGGACCTGCTTTATGCTCCTCGCCCAAGAGGCGCATCAATGAATGGACCAATCACTAACGAGCATTCCGTCAATGTCGCCTACAGGGAGAACATCCGAAGTTGGCGCAGATATCTTGGTAATCTCAAGGGCTCACGCACAGTATTTGAATACTACTTTGACCTTGTGCTGCTCGGTCACCTTCCAGCGGGTAGGACATTTCTTATCCCCAAACCAGAGGATATGAAAGAGGAAATGCGCTTTTACCTAACAGAAGGTTTTAACGGCTTCTTCGATTGTGACCCCCCTTCTGGTGCTTTCTTCCCTGACCCGCTCCGTAAATGGCTCTACAGGAAACTTTTGTGGGAGATCAACTTAGACATTGAATCGGCCAAAAGCGATTTCTTCCAAAACTACTACGGCCCTGCCGCCAAAATCGTAAGGGATATTAGGGAAGAGGTGGAGAAGTTGATGTTCGAGGATATCAAATGGCCGATGTGGTCTCCCCCTCATTACGCTGACCACCCCATAAAGAGATTGAGAGAACTTGAAACGAGATTAGACGAAGCGCTTGAGAAGGTGGGCAATGAGGAAATCCTCAAACAGCGGATTCAAGTTATGAAGTCGTGGGTTCGCTACTGTGCATTGGCGAAAGAAAGCGAGTATCACATCAAGATAACGAGGGATAAGCAAAAGGGGCGAGAGGTCGAGATGAGCATCCGCAAACTCTTTGAGGAGAACAAGGATTTTCTTGTCAGCACTGGATTGCTGAGCGAAGGAGATGTTCAATTCCTCGCGCACAGTGTTGTAGACTACAATTTAACAGTCTACTTCGGGGGAAGCTAAGGCTTTAAAAGTTATTGGCACCTTTTCCGATAGGTGCCCCCGCTATCGTCCCTGGGAAAAAGCAAAAAACCCTTTATCTTTCTATAGAGCGCTCCGGGGGATTCGCGAGCGTCAACGAAATTTTGTTTTTTAAAAATCTTGACCACATCGGAAGCCTTCTCTTAAAATAAAGCAAACAATTCTCCAAGGGGGTATGCTACAATGAAAATGCACAAGTTATTGCCGTTAGTAGTAGTGTTGATAGTTGGTTTAGCCTCCGGGCAACAGGCGGTTTATTTTGATGTGGGAATGGCGAGGGAGCTTGGTATGGGTAGTGCCCTCACCGCGCTGACGGAGGAGATTAATGTGGCTATTTGGAATCCAGCGGTAATAGGCACCCTTTCTCAAACCCAGACAAGCTTCTCCGCCGCGGCCGAGGCTAAGGATGCCAAGGTCTATATGCTCTCTTTCGGCGGATTGGCGAAGGGACCGCAGGAGTTTGTTGGAGCGTTCACCTATTGGAACGGTAGAAGAGATAGCACCGATGAGGAAGAAACGGACATAATTTACTCCGTTGCCCAGCAGTTAGGGGAGGGCTTTTACTTGGGCGCTAACATAAGGAGCAAAAGAGGAGAGGTCGCCGGCTCGGGCGATAACACCTTGGCAATTGATATCGGCTTCATCAACAAGGTTGACCCTCGGTTGACCGTGGGAGTTGCCTATCTCAATGCCAATGCCCCTTCATTTGAGCTCCCTCGTGGCGCCTACCCCCTGCTTCCCATAAAACCTATGCTTAATATAGGCTTTGCTTATCGTCCCGATGAAGAGACGCTCTGCGTCCTTGATTTCTTCAATATCACGAGGGAAAGGGGGAATATACCCACCGATAAGGTGCAAATTAGAGCAGGATTGGAGAGAAGGATAAACCCTTATTTTGTGGGCAGAATCGGCTATCTCCACAAAAACGGAACCGTGGGTTTGGGCATAACCTATGGAGTGATAAGGCTCGACTACGGCTACCTTATAGCGAGGGACGAAAGAGGAGATCTTCATCTTCTCACTTTGACATCCTCCTTCTAATTTTCCTGTGTCGCTTTTTATGTTAGGAGTGGGAAAGCAGGGAGGGAAAACCCTTAAAGGGTTTTCCTCCCTCTTTCTTCTCCTTTTTTGCCTCGTTTGGGGGCTGATTTCTCCTATGAAAATTTTTGCTCAGGAAGATTTCTCCTTGGAGAACGCTTACCTCAAATTAGTTATTCAAAGGGAAACCCTCACCTGGCGAGTAGAAGAAAAGGGAAGCCATACCGTTTGGCAAAGCGAGGGCAAAGGAGAACTTTGGGTAGTGGGTAAGGACGGTGGATTAGAAGCCATCAAGCTTACCGAAGCAAGAGAGAAGAAAGTAGAAAAAGCAGACGAGAAGTCATTATCTCTTGTTCTTAGTGACTTTTCGGGTAAGGAAGGGTTGCAGGTTAGATTTACATTCAAATTGGAGAAGAACCAAATCACCCAAGAGATGGATATGCTTGGGGGAAGTGAAGCTTTCAGAGGTTGTTATTATCCGGGGGCTTTCCTTTTGGAGGGAAGCAAAGAGTATGTGGCAGTGCCCATACGCAGTGGATGTCTAATTCCAGGGGATTGGGAAGATAGCATTGATCTTCACTACCCTGTGGGTGGCGCTTGGATGGGGCTACCCTGGTATGGGTTTGGGAAAAGGAACAGCGCCCTCCTTATCGTCTTGGACACACCTTTTGATGCGGGAATACATATCAAAAATCCCCCGGGAGGACCGCCTTTAGTAGGACACTCCTGGGAGGCCTCTATGCTTTCCCTAAGGTATCCCAGAAGGGCTTTCTATATCTTCAAAGATACGAGTAGGGACTCACTTCCTGCTTACAATTGGATGGCTAAGGAGTATAGAAATTATGTGAAAAGAAAGGGGAGATTCAAATCTCTGAGGGAAAAGGTGAAGCATCTACCAAACTTGGAGCGAATGATTGGCGCCGTAGTCGTTCCTACCCTTATTGCCTGGTATGACAAACAGCAACCTAATCCCCAGCTAACTTATACATCCTTCCGAGAAAGGGCAAGACAATTAGAGAAACTTTATGAGGAAGGCATACATGGAGTTTACATCCATCTGGATGGCTGGGGAAAGCGAGGCTATGATAACCTCCATCCTGATCCCTTACCACCTTCTCCTGAAGCTGGTGGCTGGGAGGGGCTAAAGGAGTTATCCTTAACCGCTGATAGACTGGGCTATCTTTTCGGGCTCCACGATAACTATCGCGATTTCTACCTTGATTCACCTGCCTTTGACGAAGCTTTGACCCTCAAGGAGGCAAATGGTAAGAGCCCAAAATACTCGGTATGGGCAGGAGGGGAACAATCGGTGCTTTGCCCTGCTGTAGCCCTGCCCTTCGTTAAACGGACATTTGAAGAAATGAAAAAGCAGGGGGTCAAGTTAACCGCTTCCTACCTTGATGTATTCAGTTCAGTGCCACCTGAGGAGTGCTATGACCCAAAACACCCTATGACGAGGGAGGACAGCACACGCTTTAGAAACCAGTGCCTTGATTATGTTAACTCCCTCGGGATAATAGTCACCTCGGAGGATGGTGCCGATTGGGCGATCCCCATTATAAATCTCCCCTATTGGATACCCCCACCGGGCTTTGGGATAACTGTTCCCCTCTTCGAGCTTGTCTACCACGATAGCGTAATAGTGCCGAACGACATTATGGCTGGAGACGATGCTTTCCTCCGCGCTCTCCTTTACGGCGAGTTACCGATGATACCTATAGACGCTCCTTTGAAAGCTTTCAAGAACGCCCAGCTCCTCAGGGATTTGGAGAAAGCAGTAGGAACAGCGGAAATGATTTCACACCGCTTCCTAAGCGAGGATTACTCTCAACAGGAAACCCGCTTCTCAAACGGAGTCACAGTTTGGGTAGATTTCAATAGGCGAAAATTCAGGATTAAGGGGTTAAAAGGAATACCCTCTGAGGAAAGAGAAGTTCCCTCTTTGGGCTACGATATAAGAGTTAAGCTGAGCGATTTCAAATATCTTGGAGGGCGCTCCTTTGAGATTTCCTATCTATGGGAAGTTAACGAAGAGATTCCCGGGGATTTTCGTTGTTTCAATCACTTTCTCAACGAAAAAATACCCCAGGCGGAACATATCGCCTTCGGCGCTGACCACTTTTTACCTCTTCCTACCCATAAATGGGGGAAAGGCGATGTGATAAAAGACGGACCCCATATTGTGAGTATCCCCTCGGGTCTACCTTTGGGCAAATACGAGGTAGTCATCGGGCTATTTGATGTGAATTCAGGAGCTCGCTTGCCATTGAAGGGAGCAGATACAAATTTAAGGCTCCATCTCGGTTTTTTAGAGGTATTGGGGGAGGGGGATACCATAAGGGATATACAATTCATCCCTCTCCCCTGAAAGCGAGCCTTTTTAGGAACCACTATTAAAAACTACAGGGGACACTTTGGTGTCCCCTGTAGTTAAGGTAACCATGCTTTAGTGGGGGACTATTGTCCGCCAGGGCCAAATTGCCCGCCAGGGCCAAATTGCCCACCAGGGCCAAATTGCCCACCGCCGGGACCGAACGGGGGCATTTGAGGGCGAGGTAACTCAACTGTGTTGAGCTGTTTGAGTGTGCCAGCGTCGAATTGGTAGAGATTGCCCATCCATATCACATATACATACTTGTCATTAGCTGCTATGGCGCCTCCCGTCATCATCGGCATAAACATCCTTTGCTGTGCCTGCCCCTGTTGTCCCTGCCGAGCGGGTTGCGCCAGGGCTTGAGATATAGCCAACACCCCGATGGCAAGGAGCACAGTTACCACGATTCCTACTATTATCCATCGTCTCATTTATATCCCTCCTTTCTTTAAAAATCTCTATTTACTCCTGATTATATAGACGCTTGAAAATGCAAAAAGTTCTTTCAAGGAGAGATTTGAAATTTAGGTTTTGTTGAATAAAGGGAAAAGGAAAACAACATTCTCCTCCTCAGCGGTTTCCTCCCTTTCCTTTGGAATAAATAGCTTTACGAAAAGTGAAAAGAAACCATCTTTTATTAGCCATTTAACTTGAGAATCTCCTTCTAAAAATTTCTAAATGCTATATTTCTACAAACTTCGTCATCCCTTCAAGGTGGAAGTTGAACGTTCTTTGAATTATTCAACAAAACTAGAAGCGTTTATACAAACTCTGGAGAAGGTAATAAACCGGCTTATATTTCTTTCTATCTATTGTCAGGAGTCCGAAGGTCTCTTCGGGAACAAGGAAGGAGTGGTAATCGAAGGCAGAAAACCAGATGCATCCCGCGACCAAATAGGGCTTACTGGTGAAAGCTTTGAAGGTCTTTTCTGCTATTTCCAACTGTCTATCTGTGGTGTGCCAATCGGGGGAGGACCAGTATCCCCATTCTGTGGCGATGATGGGTTTATCGGGAAAAGCCGAGCGTATCTTCTCTATCGCTACAATTGTTGAGGAATATGGGTCGCCTCCATAAAAAACACCCCAGTAAAAGTTGAAGCCCAAGATATCTGATTCCCTTTGCGTTTGATCATTTACCCATTGCCCTACTACCGCTTGACACAACAAGCGGGTTCCATCGATTCTTTGGGAAAGCTTTCTCAATTCCCTGAGCAAAGCAGTCCTCTTATTGCCTCCGCTCTCGTTGCAGACGCTGAGGAAAACAAGAGATGGTCGGTTTATATCCTTATAGAGCATTTCGAGGAACATCTGCTGAGCTATTCCTCTATTTAGGACATTTTCTATTTCCCGATCTCCCATCCAGTAGATGGGGATCTCCTCCCAGAAAATTAGCCCTATTCTGTCGGCGAATAACAAGGTATAGGGATGGTTGGGATAGTGCGTCCTTATTAACTTCGCTCCCAATGTCTTGATGATTTTCAAGTCCTCACAAATGGTTTGCCAATTCATAGCCCTTCCTCGGGGAGAATCCTCGTGACGAAAGACGCCCGGGAGAAATGCCTTCTTGTTATTGAGGAGAAGATGGCTACCCGAAACCGTGAGGAAGCGAAAACCAAACTGGCTCCAGAACTCGTCCCCGTTCTTGATATTTGTCCTTAGAATATAGAGATTTGGCTCAGCGGGGCTCCAAAGTTTGGGATAAGGGATTCTCACTTTGAAAAATATGGGCTTTACCTCTCCTGGTCCTAACTCAAAGCCTTTGTATGTTTCCCCCTCCATTTTTAAGGGAAATCTGGTATTCGCTATGCTTTTGGGGTTGGGATCCTTGTCAAGGGAAGCTTTGTTCGCCCTGAAGCAGGAGAGGGTTAAGTAGGAAGAGACAACCTTGTTCGCTGTGTTCCAAAGGAGGACGGTTATTTTCATATTTCCTTTGCTATCCAGTGGTTTGATATCCGCCCTTATAATGCTCGTTTGAGGGAGGAATTCCAGATACACCTCATTTATTATTCCCCCATAGTTCCACCAATCACAGGCACCTTTTGGAAGGATATCGTCTCTCGTTCCCCAGGGGATATTATCAATCCTAACTTCCAGTATATTTTCTCCCTTTTTGAGGCTCGGTGTAGCATCAAAGGCAAAAGGGGTATAGCCTCCCTCATGATAACCAAGGTAATGACCATTGAGCCAAACATCGCTTATGTAGTTTGCGGAAAAGAAGAGGAGCAGGGCTTTTCCCTCAGGTAGTTTAAGTAGGGAAAATTTTTTTCTATACCACACTACTCCCTCGTATTTATCGGGGTAGGGGTTATCAACAAGGGGAGGGGTGATTTCCTGCCAGGAGGGGTTTTGCAATTCTTCCCTGAATTGGGCGAGTATTTGGGGAGTCCTGGGAGAAACTGAGAGGGAGTGGTCGGCGTTGGGAAAGCGTAATTTCCACCAGACGCCTCCGAGTAAAAGTCTGGGATGAGAGGATTGAGGTTCAAAAGCGGGGTAGGGTATGTTGTTTTGGAAAGGTACCCATTCTCCCTCTAAGTTCCTAAGGAAAAATGTAGAAGGGAGAGTAGCAGGGAAAGCAAGAGAATAAGCGATTACAAAACTTAAAAATCTCCAAATATCCATAGTTACGAATTTTCAAGAAATTTTAAATCTAAGAAGGCAGAAGAGCAAGGGGTTTTGCTTGGGAAAATTTCTCAAACAATGTTTTTGTTGAATAAGGGATTTGACCTTGTCTTTTATAAGGAGTATTATAGAACATCTTACCTTTCGGGTAAGGAAGAAAGGAGGATTAAAAAATGACTTTGCACATTCATTACGACCATCAGTGTGGGGGATGTGGAGCTTTTTACATTCCTTACGAGGAAGTTATCTGTCCTAACTGTGGGTTAAAGGAAGAGGAAAGATTTGATTTCATCCCCCAAGCAGTGGATTCTCTGCTTTTTAACCTCCATCGGTATGGTTCCTTCTACCCACCCGCCTGGGCTGTTACTTCCTTGGCTGACCACATTCTTCGCATCCTATTCGTCGTCTTTGAAGGTTTCCGTCAAAGTGGGGAAAGCGATTTCCCTGCTTACATCCACCAACTTCTGGAGGGAGGTGATTGGGGTGATCAGTTCTATCTCAAGGCACATATCTCTGGAATCGCCATCAGGGTCAAAGAGGAGATAGATAAATTGGGAGAGTTCTTTGACATAAAGGCGGAGGAAGAATAAAATAAAGAGAGAGTGAGTAGTATGGCGGATATCCTGATTCATATACTGAGCACCATTGCCCTTTTATTTATCATCTTCGCGATGGGGGCGATCGTCCTTTTAGCAAGGCGGATGGCCCTCCTTATGGATGATTTACGCTCTCTTGTTAATATGCTCAAGGAAAAGATCCCACCAACTACTGAGAAAATTACGGAGGTAGCGGAGGAATCCCGCACCATTCTTGGTAATCTGCGGGCGATGCTCAATTTAACCCAAAATCTTCCAACCCTTTTACTTTCGGGCAAGAAATTAGCATATTATGCAGGTGTTTTCCTTGCCGGTTTAAGAATAGGCTTGAAATTATTTTTGAAGGCGAGGAAAAAATCTAAGAAGGAGGTTGATGAATGTGGCGGAGAACAAAGGTAGCGATGTCCTCGCTATAATCGCTGCTGCCTTAGCGGGAGCGGTAGTGGGAGCAACAATAGCGGTGTTGCTTACCCCCAAAACAGGGGAAGAAGTGCGGAAGGAACTTAAAGAGAGTCTTGAAGACCTTACCGCTAAGTTGAAGGAAGCGGGCGCATCCCTTAAGGCTAAAGTGGAAGAGATAGTGGAAAAGGCAAAGAAGGAAAGGGCAGCAAAAGGGGGGGAGCCGTCCCCAGAGGAGGTACAGGGTTAAATAATTTGAAGAAGTTATGTATAGCAGGGAGGCAGAAGAATCGGCTGTCTTAACTGTGGCACAGCTTATGTGTGCTGTTGCCCGCACCGCCCCCAAGGCAAGGGGAATGGATGACATAGAGACCAGGATTATAAGGGAAGAAAAGGAGAAACTGGCGAACAAGATGGAGGAGATAAGCAGGGAATACGATGTCCCGTTCTTCCTTAGGGATGCGAATAATGTTAGGCAAAGCACTTTGGTCGTCCTCATCGGCACCCGCATAACACCTCATAATCTCTCTCCCTGTGGGTTCTGTGGATTCGCCGATTGTCAAGAGATGCAGGAAAAAGGGGGAGTTTGCGCCTTCTCTCTTAACGATTTAGGGATAGCGGTTGGCTCAGCGGTGAGCATAGCGAGCCTCCATCACATAGATAACCGCATTATGTTCTCCGCTGGCTACGCCGCCCTTAAACTGGGATTGTTATCTCCTGATGTGCGGGTTGCCTTCGGTATCCCTCTCTCCTGCACAGGAAAGAACATCTTCTTTGATAGGAGATGAAGAAGCTCCCTATCAAGCGAGCGGAATCCTCGGGAGGGATAGTCTTCAAGAAGGAAGATGGAGATATATTGGTTGCTTTGGTGGGGGTTGAAAGAAAAGGAAAGATCGTTTGGGCACTCCCCAAAGGGCTCGTTGAGAAAGGTGAGAGACCGGAGGAGACCGCTTACCGGGAAGTAAAAGAAGAAGCGGGGGTTACAGGCACACTGGTAGATAAAATAGGTGATATTACCTATTGGTATGTGGATAGGGAAAAAGGGGTTAGATATCACAAGATCGTTCATTTTTATCTCTTCAAATATAGCGAGGGCTCACCAGAGAACCACGATTGGGAGATTAACGAAGCTCGTTGGTTTCTCATAGAAGAAGCTATAAAAGTTATGGAATATCCGGGCGAAAGGGATATGATGATTAGAGCGAAAGAGATGATAGAGAAGCTATGCGGATAACCTTTTTAGGCACTGCTGCAGCCGAGGGTTGGCCAGCGCTTTTCTGTGAGTGTCGCGCTTGCCAGAGGGCGAGGGAGAAGGGAGGGAAAAACATTCGTTCCCGTTCATCCGCCTTGATAAATAACGATCTGCTCATAGACTTCCCTCCCGATACCTATATGCACACCATAAGCAATGGGATTTTCCTTTCCCGCATCAAATACCTCCTCATAACCCATTCCCATCAGGACCATTTCTATCTCGAGGATCTGGCGCTGAGGGCTCCCCCCTTTGCTCATATTGAGGGGAAAAAGATTTTGAGGATATTCGGCAACCAAAGCGTGGTGGGTAGGATAAAGAATCACCGATTGGAAGGGGACAAAACTATGATAGAGTGTAGGGTTCTTCGCTCTTTTGAAGAGGTGAAAATAGAGGAGTATAGAGTCCTTGCCCTCCGAGCGGACCATCAAGAGGGGGAGGAATGTTTAATATATCTCGTTAACAACAAGGGCAAAACACTCCTTTGGGGTACCGATACCGGTTTTTTCCCCGAGGATGCCTGGGCAGCCTTGAAGAAGAGGAAAGTGGATATCGCTGTTCTGGATACCACAAGTGGTCCCCATTCCACACCAGGTTATCACATGGGAATTCCTGAGATAATAAAAGTGAGGGAGAAGATGATAAAGGAGGGTGTAGCTGATGGAAAGACGCTTTTCATCGCTACCCATTTCTCTCATAATGGAGGATTGCTTCACGAGGAACTGGAAGAAGTTCTTCAGCCCTACGGGATAATTCCCGCTTACGACGGTTTTCAAATAAACATATAGGAAAGGGAGTAGGAAGGGATAGGGGAAGGCCTCCTCTTTCAAAAGTAGTTTAAAATCGGTAGGAGAAACAACCGGGAGATATGGGAATATCTTTTGGTGAGGGAGGCTGTATCATTTCCAAATCTTTCCAATAAAGTTTATATTCGTCCTTTTTCTTCGCTATGAGGAGGTTCTTAAAGAAGCGGTGGTTGTCCGGCAGGGGATGATCGGGGCGCCAAAAGCTTCCCCTTGATTCCTGCCTTGCCAAGCTCGCCCTCAACACGAGTTCGCCTAATTCAAGCATATTTATTGTTTCCAGAAGTTCTCTCCAATTACCCTCTTTGCAAATACCTACCTCTTTAATTCTTAGCAGTTTTTCCAGGCCTTCTTTCAATCTTTCCTCTGTTTTATAGATTCCACAGTGTTCCCACATTATCCTTTTAATCTCTTCTTTGGTTTCTCGTGGGGGAAGTTTCCCTTTCAACTTGCTTTCCAATTTTCTCATTTCCTCTTTGGCGAGTTCTTCGGGGTTGGCTAAAGATTTAGCCATTGCCATTTTAGCGGAGGCTGAACCCGCCCTTGCTCCAAATATCAACACATCCGCCATAGCAGTGCCACCCAACCTCCCCGCCCCGAAGAGGTTGCCCGTCACCTCTCCCGTGGCAAATAAACCTTTCACTCCTGTCTCACCCTCATCGTTTATCTCTAATCCACCAAGAAAGTAATGGGCATTTGCTTTGTTAAGAAAATCCTCTTTCCAATTTCCTTCCAAGATAGAGGAGAAGATGGGAGAAGGGACATCCAATATTATGAACTCCATATTTATGAGGTTAGCACCTGCTTCCAAGCCCAGAATGAAGCCATCACCCGTTGTGCCTTTGGTGTTATTGTGCCGTTTGAAAAGTGCCGCCCCTCCCCCTGTGGCGAGAACTACCGCCTTTGCCGGGAAAAGAAGAACTTCACCCCTTCTTAGATCCTTACCTAAAGCTCCTACTACGCTGTTCCCGTCCCGAAGAAGAGAGAAAATCATAACCTCTTCTACGAACTCCACTCCCTGAGATAGACACATCTTCCTTAAATTGTTGACTAATGGTAAGCCCGCAAGCTTGTCCTTCTCCGAAACTATCCTAAATAACCCGGGAAACTGGGGAGGATTTCGATCAACTATCATGAGTTCAACTCCCCAATCCCTCAATTCATCTACCCTTCTGGTTATATCCTTAAGAAAAGCTCTTAACAGGTGCTGGTTATTGAGACCTCCTCCTGCCCAAAGCATCTGCTCAAACATCTTTACCTTTGCTTCCTCGGGGCAGCGGGTAATAAAACCATGAGAGAGGATCGAGGAGTTTGCAACTCCCCATCTTTCCTTACAGATTATTCTCACACTTCCACCCTTAGCGGACGCTTCAATTCCCGCTCGCAGACCGGCAATTCCAGCCCCCACTATCAAAACATCGGAAGGTTTCATCTCCCGGAAATTATCCATAGCCTCTCACTCCTTTCTCACTGGATGACATTAAGGAACCTCAATACATAAAAGGAGAAGAAAGAACTGAAAAGGAGGCTATCGAATCTATCCAGTATCCCTCCATGCCCGGGCAGAAGAGTGCTGAAGTCCTTTATCCCCAACTCCCTTTTCATGGCTGATTCCGCTAAATCTCCTAAGGGGGAGGAGATAGCGATGGTAAAGCCCAATAACCCGCTTTCTAAAATTCCCATTTTTCCCCAGGCTCCTAAAAGAGTTCCTCCTATAACGGTGCAGATAATCCCCCCTATCAATCCCTCAAAAGTCTTTTGCGGGCTAAGATGGGGGAATATGCGTCTTTTTCCCCAATATCTTCCGGCAAAGTAGGAACAGGTATCGCTCAGCCAATTCGTTATAACTATTATGGCGCAGAGCCAGCTTCCCGTAGAGAACAGAGCACTTGGGGGATGAATATTTGCTTTGGAAAGGCTTATTAAAAGCAGATAAGAGAAAAGCCCCACTACATAAATTACGGTGAACAAAGTGACGCCTATGTCCCTCAAAAGGTTTTGTCCTCTCCGAAAGAGGAGTCCCCACAGGAAGCAAAGAATGAGGATACATAAGAGAATGTGAGGGAGACTATCCCACTTTTTGAAGTAAGTGGGGGCGAGGATAGCGAAGGAGGAGAGAAAGCCGATGAATTGGAATGGTTGGAACCCTCTCTCCTTGAGGGCCAGGAAGAGCTCTTGAAGCCCCAATAGGGAGATAACGACCAGAAGAAGGAAGAAAAAGGCTCCCTTTCCCCAAGGCAAAAGGAGGAGGGAAAGGAAGAGGAAGGTACCCCATAGAGCAGTGAGGATTCTCTCTTTTAGCACCTCTGAGCTCCTTTCTTGTTTGAACGATTTTAAAAAATTGAGGTAAAGAAGGCAATCGCTGTTTTATCCACACAGGCTCTAACAAAGTTGACGAAGAAAGATAAAAGTTTATAATCCTCTTTTTGGAGGTGAACGAAGTTTTGCCTAAAAGCAAGTCGGCGCTCAAAGCCGTGAAGCGCGCAGAGAAAAGAAGAATGCGAAACAAGGCGATAAGATCCGCCTTGCGGACATATCTCAAAAGGGCTCTTCTCGCTTTGGAGGAGAAAGAACCCGAAAAGGCGAAGGAGGCAGTAAGGATCGCCTGCGCTCGCCTTGATAAGGCAGCAGGTAAGGGGGGTATTCCTAAGAATGAGGCAGCTCGCCGTAAGAGCAAGTTGATGAAGAAACTCCAAGAACTTTTAACCGCTAATTGAACCTCTCCCCAATAGGTGATACCCCTGCCATCCAGAGTATAAACCACTCCAATCTTTCCCGCGGGGGAGCACCTGATTTTATCTCTATGTCAAGCCTATGGAGGAGGCGAAGAATAACATAAAGTAAACTTTTGCTTAGCTTCTTAGCCTGGGCTTGCAGCTTCTCCCCTAACCACTGACGACTTTGGAGGTATTGGAAGATGTTATCATCCCCTGCTAAGAGCAGTTGCCTTAGGGAGGAGGGGATTTCCTCGGGATTAAGGAGGATACTTTCTGTTCTTCCTCGGTTTCTGATTTCCTTGTAAAGGGGGATACCAGCTTCCTGAAGGATTTTCACCTGCAACAATAACCTCGTTTGATTGGCGAGAGCTTGAAGGACTACGAGGGGCGTCCACAAATCGCCCCTTTCCAAAAGAAGTTCAAGGAGACGGAAGGCTTCCATGCTTTTCCCCTCAAAAAAGGCGTTGGTGAACTCGTAGACCTTAACATCTTCGGTGCTAGTCACGAGAGCCTGCACATCCTCAAGGGTAATCTCTCTTCCTTGAGAAAAGGCGGATAACTTCTCTATCTCGGTTCTCAATTGGTGAAGTTCCATTGGTATCCTTGCCAAGAACTCTAAAGCATCGGGAGTTATCTTTACACCATTTCCCTCGAGCTCCTTCTTTATCCATTCTCCTCTTTCCCTGAGAGCATCCTCTTTCTTATGGGAGAATGCGAAATGTCTCACCACCGCTAAGTTCTTTAACTTCCTCAGAAATTCACTGCTTATTTCTTGAGTGTTTGTGACACTAAACACAAGAATGGTAGAAGGAGGGATTTGGTTTAATATCTTAACAAATTTTTCCTGCTCCTCTTTTTTGAGTTTCTCAATCTCTTTGATTAGGATTAGCCGGCGTGGTGATAATAGGGGAAGGGTGTTCGCTCTTTGTAATAACGAGGTAGGTGTGATGTCCTCCCCCTTGAGCGTATCCACATTGAACTCTCTTGCCTCTTCTGGTATATGTTTTTTTATCAAATCCTCTATGAAACTTTCCTTCAGAAGGGGATCTCCTGTTAAGAGGTAGATGTTCTTATTACTTGCCATCTTTTCGCCCTCCTCATTTCTTTTATCTTATCCATTGCTCTCCTTATCCTTTCTTCATCAACAACCTCGCTGTAGCAAGTTTCTTCACATATGCTCGTTATCTCTGCCAGGCTTTCAAGGAATGGAGGTAGTAGTAGGGGGGCTACACTCTGAAACCATTCCCTCAAAGTGTTATGGCTTCTGCGGAGGGGTAGTCCCATTTTTGCTAATCTCCTACACAAGGAAAGGTAGGATAGAACAAGCCTTTTCTTGCTCGTGATTTCTTCTTTCTTTTCCCTTGTCTCTTTAAAGCTGATGCGAAGAAGCGAAAGGAGAAGGACGAGCGAGAAGAAAGAGAGCGCCAAGGGAACCATTTTCCTCTTGTGCAGTAGGTAGTAGCGCTGGAGTGAGAGGAGGAACTCTTGGAAGGCAGAGCCTCCGGGTGGGGTGGGGTCAAATGTCATCCAACCTTTTCCCTTTATATATGCTTCCACCCACATATGAGCATCCCTTTGTCTCACTACCCATACTCCCTTTTTGGTATCGTATTCCCCTACTGAATAACCTACCGCTACTCTTGAGGGAATCCCTGCTTCCCTCAGCAATATACACATAGCCGAGGCGAAAAAGTCGCAATCCCCCTTTCTGCTTTTGAAAAGGAACCACTCCACGCCATTATCTTGGGGAGGGGGAGAACCACTCAGACGGTAGGAGTAATGTTTCTGAAGGTAGCTTTGGATTGCAACTGCCTTTTGGTAGTCGTCTTTCAAGGAAGCGGTGAGTGTGTTTGCCAACTCGGCTGTCTGCTGAGAAATGGGTTTTTGCAAGTAGACCGAGGAAAGGAAAGATTCTTGCCAAGGAATATCGGGTTGGGAAATTACCTCATAGGATATTTCTCCCCTCCTGGAGAAAACAGCTGAAAGGGTGTTATCAGCTCCCTTTATAAGATAAGCGGGGAGGATATCTGTGGTAAACTTTATTTCGCAAGGGTGAGGTGGTGTAAGGATGTTCACCCTTCTACCAAGGAAGAAGAAAGGACCGGCGAAACCAAGGGGTGGAAGAAGCAAAGAGTTTTCCTGCTTGACATATACCTCGAGCCTTGTTTCAGAAGGAGAGGATTTAGGAGAGGAGATGATGAATTTATTTCCTTCGCTTCTCAAAGTAGTGAAGCCTGAGAAGGTTTTAACCCAGTATCTGCCGGAAAAATAATCATAAGTGCCAGCCCGCAAAAGGGAAGGACCCTCCCCTTTTAGTTCCAGGATAATGTCTTCTCCCCGGGGTAGCCCTCCACCTAACAATAAGGAATTAGGGAGGAAAGAAAAGCCGGAGGAGAGTTCCCGTTGGAAGAGGCTCCCTAAACGGAGATAGATCGGGGGGACGGGCACTACCGAACTTAGCGAGCGGAGGGGATAGAGAAGAAGCAGGGCAAGGAAGTTCGAGAGGAGGAAAACCACCAATCCAAGAAGTAAGAGAGATGAACGCAGGGAGGGAAGTTTACCTCCTTCGTAGTAGGCGGAAAACCCAAGGAGCAAAATGGAAAAGAGAAAGCACAGGGAGGCGTATACGAAGAGTTCAGGGTCCACTGAATAGGCAGAAATCAGACCCAGGAAAGCAAGGGAGGGAACGGTGGAGAAAAGAAGGGAGCCTACGGAGAAGAGGGTGAAGCTTCTCAAAACGACAAGCCAAACAAGGAAATTCCCTACTGTGAGTCCGGGCTCACCCCCCACCTCTTGCGGGAAGAGGAGCAAACCTTTCCCTTTGAAAACATCGGTAAGCAACATTAGCAAGAGGGAGATAGTGAAGAAGGAGGAATAGAGTTTACGACGCTTATTCTCTCGTAGGAGGAAACTGAGGAGATGCCCATTGAGGATGAAAATTAGAGAAGGAATTCTTAGGATGTTGCTTTCTACAACGGAGTAGTAGGCGAATATTCCGCTGAGAGTAACACCTAAAGAAGTTAGATAGAGTAGCGTATCCCCCAAAGGTTTTCCAACCTCTCCTCTAAGTTATCTTCTCTTCGGATTACTCCCGTAATAGCAAGCCCCTTAACTGCTTCAAGAAAGTGGTTGGCGAACCAGCCCTTCCTTCCAAAGGAAGCACCATCCATCAACAAAAGTAGGGAAATCTTGCCCATTTCCCCTTGTTTTTCCAGGAAAGGGATAAGGGAACTATCTGGCAGAGATGTAAGAATGGTTAGGGAGGATTCCTCACCAAGGGGAACACTCGTCAAGAGTGAGGGAAGGTTGATGGGTGATTTTGCTTCCAATCTTGCTAATTCATCAAGCAAGGGGAAAAAGGAAGAATGACGAGAATGGATGATACTCCCGTCTTCTTTCGCATATAATAAGGTCACCTCTCCCCCATTGAAGATGGTCGCAAAAGATAAAGATGCAGCGACCCTTAGAGAAAGCTCAAAAGTATCGTCCTTCAAGTCTCCGAAAACGCCCTTAGGGGAGCAATCTATGGCAATTGTTTGGGAGCGTGAGCCCGCCTGTGTATGCAAAACGACGAAGAAGCGCCTCCATTTCGCAGTTAGTTTCCAATGGATGTCCTTGGCACTTTCTCCCTGTTGCCATTCCCTAACGGAGGCAAACTCCACTCCTCCTCTTGTAGGTTGGCTGCCTCCTAACCCCTCCACCCCTTTCTCCGCGAAGGAAAGGATGGTTAAGAACTTAACATAAGAAGGATATATCACTACTTCCCCCTCTATCTTCTGTCTCCTGCTTAGCTGAAATATACCCAAAAAATCTTGCGCCGTTATCCTTAACTCTTTAATCTTATAGGCACCCCTCTTAGTGGCGAAGAACCGTTCTTCTCCCCTATCCTGGGGGAAACCAAGAGAAGCCGGGGATATGCTTACCAGAGGAGGGGGGAGGAGAGCCCGAGAAGTCAGGTGGGGAAGGGGGAACCAAATTTTTTCCATTCTATGGATTATCACTCCCTCTTCTCCCTGACTTAATCGAGAGGGGAATTCGGCTCGGATTTTGGTCCCGTAAAGGGAAATGTAGCTAATGAAGAGGGAAGCAAGGAGGACTGACCAGAGAAAGGATGTTATAAACACTATGTGGGGTAGTTTGATGACGAAGGTGAGGGTAAGGAGATAGAAGTTTAGAAAAAGGAAGGCCGATTGTTTAACTCTTATACTGACCAAGGGAAATTTTCTCCCCTCCTAATTTTTATATCAAAGGGATGGGCACTTTTTCTATTATCTCCTCCATAAGAGAGGGAATATGAACCTTCCTTTCCGGTCTCAAGATGAGGCGATGGGTAAGCACAAATGGGAGAAGTATCTTTATATCATCGGGCAAAACAAATTCTCTGCCTTCTAAAAAAGCGATAGCTTGGGCACATCTTTGGAGGTGTATACCCACTCTGGGACTTGCCCCAAGCAAGATAGCAGGATGTTCACGAGTTGCCCTCATAAGTTCAACAACATAACTCTGCACCATGGGAGAGATGTATATCTCCTTTACCTTTTCCTGGATTGCTATCGTGACCTTGGGTTCGGTCACTGGATTGACTTTTTCCACAAGGTCGTCCAATTGTTGGTGGTTCCTGAGTATTTCCTCCTCACTCTCTTTGTCAGGATAACCTATTGATATCCGCATCATAAACCTGTCCAGTTCTGCCTCTGGCAAAGGGTAGATGCCATAACGCTCCACTCTGTTCTCTGTAGCGATTACCAAGAAAGGTTCGGGAAGCCTATGGGTTACTCCATCACTCGTCACCTGGCGTTCCTCCATACATTCCAAAAGGCTCGCTTGTGTTCTGGGGGAGGCACGATTTATCTCGTCAGCCAGCACGATATTGGCGAAAATGGGTCCGGGTTGGAAAGTGAAGGCATTATCTTTGGGATTGAAAACTGAACCCCCTGTTATATCAGAGGGAAGCAGGTCGGGAGTGAATTGAATCCTCTTGAAAACACCTCCGATCGCTTTCGCCAAAGCCTTCGCCAAAGTGGTTTTCCCCACTCCTGGAATGTCATCTATGAGGAGATGTCCTTTGGCTAAAAGGCAGGTAAGGGAAAGTTTGATGGTGAATTCCTTGCCTATTATTGCCTTTTTTATCTCTTCTATTATGTCTAATGCCTTTTCTCTTGCTTGGGAAAGGTTCATAGTTTTGTCACAGTTTTTGGATAAGATATGCCAACGCCAGTATAGAACCATTTAGAGGAACCACATACTGGGCAATGCCAATCCTCCGGGAGTTGGAAGAAAGATTTAGCCTCGGGGTGATACTCGTTTCGGCAAATCCTACACTGCCATTTTCCCAAAAAATAGAGTGCATTTTTGGTTATATAGGGACCTCTTTTTTCTTCTTGCACAGGAGCCTCACCTCTTATTTGATAAATAGTTGTCAAAAAAATTTTAAAAAGGGAAAGAGCAATCGTCAATTTGCTATTTTGAAGAACTATTTACCCTCCAAAACGATGGTAAATTCACCCTTTATATCTTTCCCCCTTAACTCTTTAAGGACCTCGCTTACGGTACCCCTCAAGGTTTCCTCATAAAGTTTTGTCAACTCCCGGCAAAGGACCATTTTCCTATCGCCCATTATCTCTCTTATATCTTCAAGGGTCTCCAGTATGCGGTGGGGAGATTCGAAGAAGACCAAGGTGTAGGGGTAATCCTTGATTTGCTGAAGCATTTTTCTTCGTTTACTTCTCTTACGAGAGGGGAAAGAGAAAAAGAAGAAGTTCTGAGCGGGAAATCCGCTTATGCTCAAGGCCGCGGTTAGAGCAGATGGACCCGGTATAGGTAGAATTTTTATCCCTTCCTCCCCGCAGCGCTTCACTAAATCCGCTCCCGGATCGGAAATTCCAGGGGTTCCGGCCTCACAGATCAAAGCTACATCCTCTCCTCCCTTCAATCTTTCCACTATTTCCTCTATTCTTTTGGTGGGGGTATGCCTGTGAAGGGAGATCAGAGGTCTCCTTATTCCATAATAGCTCAACAAAGACATAGCCTTTCTCGTATCCTCCGCAACTACCAAATCAACCTCCTTTAGCACTTCTAAAGCCCGCAGGGTTATATCCTGAAGGTTTCCTATAGGAGTGGCGACTACGAAAAGATTACCCCTTTTAGCCAATTTCCCCTCCTTTGTTAGAAGAGGCGAGGGTAGGGGGGCAATTGCCTTTTATAAGCCATCCTATTCATACGTGCGACCACCTCGTCTATAAAATCAGGAGGAAAACCCTTCTCTATCAGCTGTTTCCTATTTAATCCCCTCTCTACTATATAGAAGAGGAGTCTATCTACATCTGTGTAGGTAAAGCCCAGTTCCCCTTCGTCGGTTTGACCGGGCCAAAGTTCAGCGGAGGGCACCTTCTTGATTATTTTTTGGGGCACACCGATGGCAGAGGCAAGCTGTCTTACCTGTGTTTTATAGAGGTCTAAGATAGGAGCGAGGTCGCAGGCGGAATCCCCCCAGCGGGTTGTATAGCCCAGAAGCCATTCGGTTTTGTTGCCCGTCCCCAGAACCAGCGCACGGTGAAAATAGGCTCTGTCGTAAAGAATGCTCATCCTTTCCCTTGCCATCTTATTTCCCCTTTGAATAAGGTTATCTGTAGGAACCTGTTGGAAATAAGCATCTATCTGGGGTGTGATGTCTATGAGTTCCCAGTTGGCTCCTACCTTGTTGGTCAATTCCCTCGCGTCCTCCACACTCTCGGAACTGCTCGTTTTATAGGGGAGGGAAATCGCTATCACATTCTCGCTTCCTAATGCTTCCGCAGCGAGGAGAAGGACCGTGGAAGAATCCAGCCCCCCTGAAAGCCCTATGACCGCCTTTTTGAAATCTCTTCTTTCGAACTCCTTTTTTAAAAAATAGAGAATCCTCACCCGAACATAATCAACATCTATAGTTAACTCCTCTAAATCCATCCTCGTTCACCTTCTTTCCTGAGAGTTTTATCTACTACTCCTCAATTCCAGGATCTCCCAGCTGAGGGGGGGCATAGACAGTTCTATTCTCAGTGCATCTCCTCTTCTTTGCCAAGTGATCTGCCTTCCATCCTTTATGCTCTTTATCTCCAATTTGTTGAAATCCATATCTATGAGATAGTTCTTGGGAACGAATTCTATCAGGACTTCGTCATCCTTTTCAGCAGGGTTCCAAAGGCAGATGTAGCCATATCTACCTTTATAAAGAGGGCGAAGGTGCATAACGCCGTCAATATGAGGTTGCGAATAAGGATTGCGGGGGTCCCAGGGTCTTTCTAAGATGGGTTGGGCAAAGGCGAGCCACTCCCTGTTTTCCTTATTCCACTTAATCCACTTCTTCATAAGCTCTTTCTCTCTGTTGGTCATCTCCTCAAGTCTTCCGTGTATCTCTACATTGCAGATGTAGGCACCTATGGAGGTAAAGTGGTATTCAAGAGCATTTAAGTCTTCCTCCCCTATGGGTAGATGACAAGGTGTTTCCCAAGCTATAGTGAAGGGCGGGCGGACGAATGTCAAATCCCAAAGGGTTATACGGTAGACATCCGCATTCTTATACCACCATCTCACATCCTTCTGTCGATTGGGGTCATAGCCTATCTCCCAATCACCAAACCACCCTTCATCGTTCACATCACATACTTCGGGTCCACTTTCCCATCCTCTATCTACAATGAAGTTGGGATTAAATTTTCTCATATCCTCGCAGAAACTTTTCCATCCCTCCCATTGCGTAGATAGGGAATAACCAGGCTGATGGTGATGGTTGGGCTGAGTACAACCTGCTTCCAATAACCCGTCATCGCATTTGAAGAATTCTACCCCTTGCTTGACATATTCTCCCATCCTTTGTTTTATCCAGAATAGATAATCAGAGCCCAAACACATCCCGTATCGGGAGCCCCATTCCCTTGCTATTTCTTCGCCCCTTTTCATCAGCCACTCTGGATGTTCCCTAACTATTTGTGAACCTGGGGCGCACATAATCGGGGCAAACCAGATGCCGAAACGCAAACCATATTGGTCGCAAAGCTTCTTTATATAACTTAACCCCCTGGGGAATTTATTCTCATCAACAATCCAATCCCCATAAACATCGTCCCCGTTATTCCTCTGCCAGCCATCGTCTATTACGAAATATTCGCACCCAATCTCCCTGGCAACAGAAATGATTCTCTCGCATATTTTCTCATTTATATCCCTGTAATAGCCGAACCAGGTATTATAGAGAGGGGGAACGCTAAAAGGTGTTGCCCGCACATAATGATGGGACATATAAAGTTGATAGATAAAGGCTCCGTTTGCTCCATCCCCCTGAAATAGGGCGATTATTGCCTTAGGAGTGACGAGTTTATTTTGAAGGACTCCGTCGCAATCACATTGGAGGCGGAATGTATTACCAGCGAACTCGCTTCTCCCAAACACCGAGCCCACGCCTCCTATTATTCCCCTTCCCCTCGCCCAAACAGCCTTACTCGTTCCGGGAAATCCCCGAACCTGGTATGTTAATTTCGGCATATGTAAGGTTTCTAAAACCATTTCCCTTGGGAGTAACTGGGCTTTGGAAAGGGAGGTCTTTATTTCAAACCATTTAGTGAACCAAGGTTCATCACCCGGATATACTTGATAGTGAACATCTATTTCCCAGCCAGCGTTAGAATTCTTCCCTCTGAGAGATATGCAAAGTTCCTTACCTTCTTTGTTGCTGGTTATCCTTTGGGACTTCAAGTTCCAGTCTTTTCTGAGGTCTACTGTGAATAAATCTTCAAGGGAAACGAGCTCTACCAACCCATAAATTCCATTGGGTCTGCCGTGTCCTTTGAGTTCTATTGCCAAAACCTCTCCTCCTAAAATAGGGATAGTTATTGTCTTCGTCCAGGGTGATTCCTCAACTGAGACCTCTTTTATGAGGGCACCATCAAGGTAAATTTTTGCCTCGTCATCTAGCGCCCTGTGAAATTCAAGGAGAAACTTTTTTCCCTTAGGAAGGGAAAGTTTCTTTCTGAACCACCAGGTTCTATTGTCCTCTTCTCTTCTAAATGGGAGATTTATGGTTTGCCAATTGCTATCATCAAAATCAACCTTTTGCCATCCCTCGGGAGGTTCCACCTCGCTCATTTTCCAATCCTCCATTATTCTACGGGAGCCCGCAAAAGATATGAACTGAAAGAATCCTTCAGGAGAGGGCTCAGAAATGTATTGGGTGGCGGTGATTTTATCCTTTAGCGAGATCGTGAATAAGCCCCCATTTCGTAAAGAAATCTCCCTCTCCACTTTTGAATTGCTCAAGGTCCATATAAGATTTTTCTTGTGGAAGATTATCTTGGGCTCGCCTTTTCCGAAGAAGTTGCTCGTGGTTTTGCTAAAAAGTAGAGGTGAAACAAGAAGTAATAAGCCGATAAGCTTCAATTTAAATTCCTCCTTTCAGGGAACCTTTTTAAATTTTAGACAATCCTTGACCTTGTCCGCAAGCCTTGGATAATCTTAAGGGTCAAGATTAGGAAAACCTTGCCACTATGGATAAAGGTGGGTATAATAGGAATTGGTCGGGGCGTGGCGCAGTGGTAGCGCACTGGCATGGGGGGCCAGGGGTCCCGGGTTCAAGTCCCGGCGCCCCGACCATTGAATATAATAGGAGGCGATGTCCGATGGAAAACGGTCAATTGCTTCTTCTAAAAACGGTTCTCTTATTCCTCCTTTTAAGTCTTATTTTTATAAACACGAGTTGGGGTGAAGAGTTTATAATTACTTATTGGTGTGGACCTCCCCTTAAGGAAACAACCGAAGAAAGATATGCAGAGGTAAAGGGAGCAGGTTTCAACATAGCCTTCGTTTCCATTGAGGGAGCATTTAATAAGGAAGACAACCTTCGCCTACTGGATATCGCTTCTAAAATCGGACTCAGATGTATAATTGCTGACCCTCGTCTCACCTGGGACCTGCCTGGGAAACAAGATTGGCAAGGAATTCTAAACGAGGTTATAAAGGATTATTCATCTCATCCCGCCCTTTATGGCTATTTCCTGATGGACGAACCCAATGCCTCACACTTTCCTTTCTTGGGAAAACTCGTCTCCTATATAAAGGAAAAAGATCCAAAACATATTGCCTATATAAACCTCTTCCCTGATTATGCTACCCCCGAACAATTGGGGACCCCCACCTATCGGGAACATATCCAACAGTTCATCAAGGTGGTGAAACCCCAGATTTTATCATACGATTATTACACATTCCTACAGGGTTGGGATAGGGAAACATTCTTTGAGAATTTGCGTATCGTGAGGGAAGAAAGCAATAAGGCAGGGATTCCCTTTATGGTGATAATTCAACTATTGACACACGGACCATATAGAGATCTAAGCAAGGGGGAAATAGCATGGCAGGTATACAATTGCTTGGCATACGGAGCGAAGGGCATATCCTACTTCACATATTGGACTCCACCCGACGACCCTGTTTGGCACCCGAGAAATGGGATAATCACATGGGAGGGCGAAAGAACAGCTCATTATGAAGAGGTAAAGGAAGTAAATAAAGAAGTAAAGATTTTGGGGAATTTCTTAAACAATCTTAAATCAATAGGAGCTTATCATATAGGAGTTATACCGAGGGGAGGCAAACCCTTGCCCCAGGGTGTCCCTATCAGTAATATCGAAGGAGGGGATGCTACTTTGGGGTTCTTCCAGGACGCATCGGGTATATATTACTGCCTCTTGGTGAATATGGATTATAAGAATTCTCGGGAATTTAAAGTCTATTTAAAGAATATTAAAATACAAACCTTTGATACAGAAACAGGGAAATGGGTTTTCCATAAGCTTTACAAAGAAAAGGGTAGGGATTATTATTTTAAAGTCTCACTTCCCCCGGGAGGCGCGGTCCTTCTGAAGCTTTAAAGGATTATTTCGGTTTTGTTGAATAAAGGGAAAGGGGAAAACGACGTTCTCTTCTTCAGCGGTTTCCTTCCTTTCCTTTGGAATAAATAGCTTTACAAAAAGTGAGAGAAAACTATCTTTTATTAGCCATTTAACTTGACAACCTTCTTCTAAAAATTTCTAAACGCTATATTTCTATAAACTTCGTCATCCCTTAAAGGTGGAAGTTGAACGTTCTTTGAATTATTCAACAAAACTGATTATTTCTTCTTAAAAGCCTATTAGCTTGAGCCGAAGTTGAAGAATACCCCCTCGCTTTTGCCAGGATATGCCTGGCTTCAAACAGTGGAGCTTTTTATAGAGGGTTAAGCCTGCATCATAAAATCTACTTCCTTTTAAATCCCAAATACCGCTCGCTTCCCATTCCCATTTACTTCCTTCTTTTAACCAATCTAGGCGAGCATATGAAGTGAGTTCCTCCTTATCGAAGACAAAGGGAGTGAACCCCCCTATGGCCAAATAACCAAGGTAAAGGTTGGCTTGAGAAGATCTGTTCTTTATTTTCAGGGAAATTCCCCCGCCAATTGACTCGTACTTTCTCCCCTTATCATAGAGCGAATAAGCACCCTTGCCCAAAATGCCTATGGAGAAATTTTCCTTTAACTTTTCCTCCAAAAGAGGGAAGGAAAGGGAAAGTCTGAGGCGATGGGATTGTAGATGGGTTGGTTCCTCTCTAAATTTTCCGAGAGAAAGAGAACAATCTCTATATTGCCAAAGGATATGGGGCTCCTCGCTAATATAAAGGGGGGAAATTTCTTTGCCCGTTATCACATCATATCTTCCTATGTTAAGGGTGGTATAAGGGAGAAGGGGAAGAGAAATCCTTCCAAGAATCCCCCTTTTAGCGGAGTAGCCGACTTTTAGCCGTCCGTTATCCTCTCTAAAAGAGAAGGAAAGTTCCTCTACCAAAGATAGACCCATATCCTTGCTGAACTCTACCCTGGGCATAGCCAGCACGCCTTCCTTTTCCCGCTCTTCCGGATTAAGAGGGGCACGGAAGGGGGGAAGTGAAAGGATTTTTTTCTCGCCTATATAAAGTGCTACTCCCTTCGCATAAAATTTCCTTTTCTTGTCTGTAAGAGGAAGGAAGATGTATCGGGCACCTACCACATAATGGGGGTGGGGCAAATCACAAGTGGTGAGAGCCACATTTTCCATCGTTATTTTCCCTTCCTTAAGGGAAAGGGATGAACTGCGAAAAAGAAGTCCTTGATACTCTATAGAAGCCTCTTTTACAAGGGCTTCTCGCTTTTCCCAAAAGAATTCAATCTCCTCGCCGCCTAGGATAATAAGAGGGAAAGAATCAACCGCCCGCCCCAAGATAGCCACTAAGGCTATCCCAATTAATAGAACAAGGCGCAATTTAGTGTTGGGAAAAGGGTATTTGGATTTAAGGCTTCACATCTATGACGGCGGAGATTCCCACCCCTTGCACCCTTTGTAGGTTTGTTATCTTTCCCCTTTCTGTTACAGGTATGAGGGCTTTGACCCTGAACATCCCTCCCTTGAAATCTCCCTCTATTTGGGCAACTGCTTGCACTTGGTTGACCTTATCCTTAGGACCAACGACCTGGGCTGCGCCCACATAAAGGGCCTTTCCCACGCTTATGATGGGGACCACCTTGGTAGCTTCTTGAGGGGCGAGTTTTTCGTTCATCATCAATTTATTCACGAAGTCATCTAATTGGTCGGAGAATTTATCCACGAGGAGAGCTATGGCGCCGCCAACAATTGCTTTCTTCACAAGCCCCCCTAAATCCAGAGCATAAGCGGAAGCAAGCAAGGCTACTACCAGTGTGAAAGCTATTAAAGGAATAAAGGGGAATTTCTTCATCAAGGTGAACACCTCCTTTTTAGTTAAGGGATTAAAAAAGCGGGGGAACCCCCAGCGGGGTTCCCCCGCTTTTCGTTGCGACTGCTTTTAGAACTTCACTGAGACCTGCGTTACTACAATGTCACCTTTCGCCTCCGCAGCTCCTCCGGGCTTGAGGTTGATGTTTTGGTAGAGCAGGTTGAGAGCGGCGTCTTTACCGAGCCCATAGGATACGCCCAGGGTGAGGTAGCCGAACTTATCTTCCAAACCGACGGTGGGCTTGTATTGGAGATACTCGTAGCCGAGATTCAGCCCTATCCTTGGCGTTAGGTCATACTTGACACCAGCCACATAGTAGTTGATCTTATCGCCGGCGCTGGGGCCCTTATCTATCTCATAGAAAGCACCGCGCAGGTTCAAAGCAAGGTTCTTCAAGCCCGTCCAAGAGATATCGCCGTAGCTGCCTTTGATATTGGAAGGATTCCTCTCCCAGAGGAGCCTCTCCCAGTAACCGGGGGCAAAGTAGTTCTGTTGTACCGTCTTATAACCTGCCTTGACCTTTAGGGTATCGGTTACCGCATAGGTAAGCGCAGCATCCAAAGCAGTATTATCCTTGTCTATCTTTGCAGCGTGCGTATCGTCATCCGCTTTGAACTGTGCCCATTCGCCCGTTATGGAGAGGTTCTTCACAGGGGGAGCAATGGCGATGTTGGCACCAAAGACTTCGGCGTAAGGGTTGACCCAACCCGGGAATGTAAGCCCTGCCCTGTAATAGGTTAAACCTATCTCGGGGATGAGCTCTATCAGGTTGGGTAGCTCAACACGAGCACCGGCAAACTGGTCAACTGTTGGACCAGGAACGACGATTCTCAAATCGGGTGCGCCGGTGTTGCGGGCAGCGAAGAGGCTTATCTTCGCGGGCTTGACATCCACATCCAGCTTACCACCGGAGATGATGTAGTTGCCCTCATCGAACTTCGGTATGTAGGTGTAGACATCGGGGTCGACGAGCTTCAAGGTGTAGGGAGTGAGTTGGAAGGGGAACTTGCCCACGGTTAGCTTGGCGTTCTCCATTGGTGTGGTAGTGAGGTAGAGTTTGTAGATGGTCGCGGTGTCAGCCGCAGAGATCGGCTTCCAAGGGTTGCTCCAATCTCTGCCCCAGATTGTGGCGATAATATCGGTTGTCTCGTTGACCTTGAAGCCCATATTCACATCCACGTCGTAGCCAGCGAAGAGGTTCGCCAAAAGCTTCTCGTTGGGGTTGAGTGTTTGAGCATTGAGGTCGACAGGAGGATTGGCTGGGTCCTTCGGCTTTTCGCCTCTCGTAATGTAGGTGGCGAATCCGCCGACGGAGAACTTGCCTACCCTCTCCTCAAGGGCAACTAATCTCTCCGTAAGGGCGTCAAGGTCCCGCCTCATCTCGTCCACATCGACACCCAAGGTAGCCAGCTCGTCTCGGAATTCATTGATGAGCCTGCGCAGAGTCTGAATGTCCTCGGGAGTTATGGGGATAGCCGCTACCTTTCGCTGAAGCTCTGCTACCTGGTTGCGAACAGCCTCCAACTCCCCCTTTGTTGCAGCCTGCTGAAGTTGTTGCTCCACTGCGGAGAGCCTGTCCAGCACATCAGCAGGAACGCCAGGGGGGACCTTCTCCAATGCCTCAACACGGGACCTCAGCTGATTAATAGCACTCTGCAGAGCGGAAACATCAGCCGGAGGAGGAGTAATTTCTGCTGCTATGCGCTCCAGAGCGTTGCGTAACGCGCAGGCGAACTCGTAGCGAGTAAGAGGTCTATTACCCTTAAAGTAGCCATCGGGATAGCCGACGATTATACCCTTCTCAGCTAGGGTAGCTACTGCGTCGTAAGCCCAGTGGTCCCAGGGGACATCGGGAAAGGTTTGGGCTACCAGGGAGCCTACACCGAACGCCAATGCCACCGCCAAGACTACCGCTAACTTTTTCATACATCATCCCTCCTTGGGATTTTAGTTTACCCTTCCCTCCCAAGGAAAACCGAGTAAGGTATCCTTGTTTCCCTTTGCTCTTTCCCTTAAGAGGTGCGGGCTTTTTAGAGAACCATCCTCCTTACGGGATTGGAGACTCCCAAGAAGTCTTTTTCACCTCCTTTCTATCGCCTCCTTCCCTTTTAAGAGGATGTTTTCTCTCCGTCTATTTAATTTTAAAGAAGCATTAATTCGCTGTCAAATATTTTTTAAAAATTTTCTTCGTTTCTTTAGACCATCTTCTCAGTGAAAAGTTACACTTCAAAACTAAATAATAAACCCCAAATAAATTATCTGTCAATATTTTTTTTAAATTTTCTGGGCGACCTCAAAATTTGCTCATCCTTTGGTATAACTTTCTACTTCCCATTTTAAGACATAACATCTAAGAAGTCAACAACTTTTTATTCCATATTTTTCAAAAAATTTTCCCCGATTATCTGAGCGGAGATGTCGTCCACCGGGCGGTCTGGTAAATTGAGCCATTTCCTGAGCAGCCAAATTATTCCTTTCCCTTGCCTCTCTTGGAAGAAACGTCTCTTTGCTTCCTCAGTTGAGCCCTCTTCTCCTTTGAGAACGACTTTTTCTTCAATGCCTTGTTCTTTTAGAAGCTGGTATAAAAGCTTCCAACCCGTTCCTTTCCCAAGGACGACTTTTTCTGCTTCACCCCATTTATCACTTAAGGAAGAGAATTGGGAAAGGGTAAGGATGCCCCTTTCCTCCAATTTTCCGTCTTTAAAAATAGCGTAGCCGAACTTCTCCCTTCCGGGGTCAAGGGCGATTAGGTGCAAATCAGGAGCCCACCTCGCTAACTTGCAGGGATAGGGAAAGGGGATGAGCACTCCATATCCTCTGCGTAGCAACTGCCTTGAGCAGGACCTTGCCCCGGTTTTCCTTTATCGTGGCTATTGTGCTTATTATATCTTTGAGGGGGAGTTCTCCCACCGTTTCATCCTCTTGGGGAACCAGTCCTCTTTGAAGCGCCTTCTCCCTCACATCTTTTCTCAAAAATGCTAACACCTTCTCCAAGAGTTCGCTTTCTGAGTTCCTTCCATCCAATATGGTGGAGGCGATTATCTCTCCCTTATCGAAGACGAGGGAATTTTTATAAAGTTCGAGGTCAGCGAAGATGTGTTCGCCCCTTGTGAAATTGCGTAGGGATATGAGCCTCACCACCACACTTCCCTGCGTTGCGGAGAGCTTCTCGGAGACGCCCGCTAAAACCGTTTCCTCGGGAAATATATAAACACCGTCTCTCGCTTCCAGGAACTTCATAAGGGAGACTGCCTTTCCATCCGCTCCTATTCCTGCCCCTCTCTTAATAGCCTCGTCGCTCGCCTGCTTTATTAGAGAGCGAAGGGAAAGCTTTGTCCTTTCGGGAGAGCGCCCGCATTCCACAATCCCCCTGATTATTTCCTTCCCCTTGGGATAAATCACATCCCGCCCCAACACCTCCCCATAATAACTTGCTACCGCCAATATCTCTTGCTCTTTTCGCACAAGCTCTCCCCTTAAAGATTCGTTCTGTCGTTTTAACTGCTCCAAATTTGCTTCCAAAGCAATTCTATCTCTCTCAAGCTTCTCTACCTGCTGAGATAAATTATTTCTGGTCTTTTCCAAGAAATCCAACTCGTTTGTCAGCCGCTGTATCTCACCCTGCGTATTTTGAAGGCGTTGGGCGTAATAGGCAAGTTCGTTTTTCCTTTTTTCAAGCTCTTTGTTACTTTCCTCGAGGGATGTCAACGCCTTGCGATATTCTCCATTCACATAAGCTAGCTGGCTTCGGGTGTTAGCCAGTTCCTGGGTTAACCTCTTCGCTTCACTGCTCGCCTTTTTAAGATAGCTTTCTAGTTTGTTACGCTCCTTCATCAGGTTGTTTATCCGAGTCGATAAGATGGAAAGCCTCTCGTTTTGTTCTACCACTTTCTTTTCCATTTGGGCAAGTTGTTCATTTCTTTCCCCTACCTCCTTGGCAAGCTTGGCTTGAGTTTTGCGAAGCTCCTTTATTTCCCTTTCCAAGCTGTCCCTTTCTACTAAGAGGTTTTCTACGCCGAACAGGGCAACCCGCACAGGATAAGATGCCCGGCTGAGAACGAGCAGAGTAAAAAGGGAAATTAAAATTCCTGTTATAACGCTAAACAAGATGGCGGTATTACGGGGTCTCAGCCTTATGAAGCTGATCCGCTTTTTGCCGACCTTCCTACCCAAAAGGTCGCCTACGAAGGCGATTATACCACTTACCATCAATAACATTCCAATAAGCAGCCAACTATACATCTGGCATCACTCCTATAAAAAATTTTATAGGGAATTACCCCAAATTGCAAATTTCCCCCTTGCTTGACTTCCCACCTTGTCTCATTATAATCTTGAGAATAAAACTCTAAATTAAGGAGGATGTTCTATGGAAGAGCTTCTGAAAACGAAGAGACCACCAGTAATTCCCCTTTTAGGGGCTCCCGGTGTTAAGCTCTCTCGCACTACTTTGAGGGAAAACCTCACCGATGAGGAAACCCAATATAGAACTCTTTCCCTTATTTTGGAGGAATTCCAACCGGATGGAATCTTCCCCTTTATGGATCTCGCTGTGGAACCGGAGGCCTTAGGGTTGGAGATAGAGTTTCCCGAAAATGCACCGCCTTCGGTTAGGCAACACCCCATAAAGGATTTAGAGGCTTTGGAAAATCTGAAAAAAAGTTGGAAGGGATTAGGGGGAAGGATGCCCATATTTGTTAATGTTGTGAAGAGGATGAGTAAAAACTTTTCCCTTATGAAGGGGGGGTATGTACTTGGACCATTCACCCTTGCTGGGGAGCTAGTAGGTGTGGAGGACTTTCTCGTGATGCTTTTTTCGGCCCCCGGTTTCGCCAGGGAAGTCCTCTACTTCGCTACTGAGGTGGTAAAAAGTTATGCGGAGGAGCTCTTCTCCGCAGGAGCAGATGTCGTAGCCATCCTTGACCCTACATCTATGACCTTGTCTCCCCGATACTTCAATGAATTCTCTGCCCCTTACATTAAGGATACGGTGGAGAGTTTAAAGCGCCCCATCATTCTTCATATCTGTGGAGATACCAGTCACCTCGTAGAGAGAATGGTGGACACAGGAGCGGTAGGGTTAAGCCTTGATAGTATGGTCGATCTAAGGATGGTAGCAGAGAGGGTGCCGAGTAATGTAGCTATAATAGGCAACCTCGACCCTGTCACGATATTTTGGCGGGCGAGACCGGAAGTGGTTGAAAGAAAAACGAGGGAACTGGTGGAGAGGATGAAGGGAATTGATAACTTTATCCTAAGCTCTGGCTGCGATATTCCCATCGAAGCGCCCTTGGAAAACATTCACGCGTTTATGAAAGCAGGAAGGGAAAGCTAATGAAGATATATTAGGGGGAATACAAATTATTCTGTTTTGTCAGATAAAGGGAAAATATGTTGTTATAAGCTTCGTTGTTCTTTCAAATTAACGAGGGTTTTACGGAGGGGATGAAAAACATTAAAATATATACTTGATGCTGGAGAAGATAAGGAATTTCTCTATAATTGCTCATATAGACCACGGCAAGTCCACCCTCGCTGACAGGATTCTGGAACTTACCGGAGTAATACCACCGGGCACCGAGGTAGAACAGGTATTGGACGATATGGAACTTGAGCGGGAGCACGGAGTTACTATCAAGCTGACCCCCGTCAGGCTCAACTATAAGGGCTATATCCTCAACCTAATAGATACGCCGGGGCATGTAGATTTTTCCTATGAGGTATCACGAAGCCTCGCTGCCTGCGAGGGGGCTATCCTTGTAGTTGATGCCACCCAAGGGGTAGAAGCCCAGACTGTTGCTCATACCAATGTTGCTCTTAACCACAACCTGGAGGTAATACCAGTTCTCAATAAAATGGACCTTGCGCAGGCTGACCCCGAGCGGGTTAAGAAAGAGATAGAAGAAATGCTCGCCATAGACACCTCCCAGGCTATTCTCTGTTCTGCCAAGGAAGGTTGGGGTGTGAGGGAAGTCTTGGATGCAATAGTTGAGAGGATTCCTCCTCCCAAGGGCGACCCGTCAGCTCCCTTGCGTGCTCTCATATTTGACTCCCACTTCGATCCCTACCTCGGCGTCATCGTTTATGTTAGGCTCTTTGACGGTAAATTAAGGAGAGGTATGAAAGTAAAGATGATGGGAAGGGAAGAGGAGGAAATTTTCGAGGTGATGCAAGTAGGTGTTTTTACTCCAAAGATGAGAGAGGTAGAAGAACTTCAGGCAGGGGAGGTGGGCTATTTTGCGGCAGGCATACGAAATGTCCGCTCCGCCCAGATAGGGGATACAGTGACGGAAGCAGAGCGCCCCGCCAGGGAACCGGTTCCTGGCTTCCGCCCAGCTAAGCCGATGGTTTTTTGCGGGATTTACCCCAGCGAAGGGACGAGTTACGAGGAGTTGAGGGAGGCTTTGGAGAAGCTAAGGCTAAATGATGCAGCATTTACTTTCGAGGAAGAAAGTTCACCTGCGTTGGGAATCGGTTTCCACTGTGGTTTTTTGGGATTATTCCATATGCAAATAATACAAGAGAGGTTAGAAAGGGAATTCGCCCTACACATCATTGCTACCGCTCCCTCCGTCAAATATAGGGTAAAGACAATGAAGGGAGATGTTTTGGAAATTGACAATCCTGCTAAATTCCCTCCTTCCCAGATGATTGAAGTAGTGGAAGAACCCTTTGTTGAGGCCACTATAATAATCCCCGCCGAGTTCATAGGAGGTATTATGGAGCTCTCAAAGGAAAGGAGAGGGGAACTCCTATCAATGGATTATCCTCTGCCAACGAGGGTAATCCTTCGTTATGAGATGCCCTTGAGCGAGATAATATTCGATTTCTTCGATCAGTTGAAATCCCGCTCCAGGGGCTTCGCTTCCCTCGACTATGAGTTCAAAGGATATAAACCAGATAATTTGGTAAAGGTCGACATCCTTCTCAATGGCATTCCTGTGGATGCTCTTTCTTTCATTGTCCATAGAGAGAAGGCTTATAGGAAAGCGAGGTTCTTGGTCGACAAATTGAGGGAAGTAATTCCTCGCCAGCTTTTCGAGGTGAGAATACAAGCGGCTATAGGTTCAAGAGTGATAGCCTCTCAGAGCATAAAAGCATTAAGGAAGGATGTTTTAGCAAAGTGCTACGGAGGAGATGTGACGAGGAAGAAGAAACTTTTGGAGAAGCAGAAGGAGGGCAAGAAACGATTGAAGAGAATAGGGAGGGTGGAGGTGCCTCAGGAAGCCTTCCTTTCTATATTGCGGGTGGAGAGAAAACAATAGATTAGGGAATGGAGGAAAGAATTGCGGTCTATATTCACATTCCTTACTGCCTTAATAAGTGTAATTACTGCGATTTTTACTCCCTTAAAATAGACGAAGACGAGACGAGGGCATTCACCCTCGCTCTCTTAGAAGAAATAAAGCACAACTCCTCTAACATAAAAGCCAAAACCCTTTACCTGGGGGGAGGAACCCCCACAAGCCTTCCAACGCCTCTTTTGAAAAAAATCATAGAAAGCGCCAGGCAAAGTTTCTCCCTTCCTATCTCTGCTGAGCTCACTGTAGAGGCTAATCCCGAAACTTTGGACGAAGAGAAGCTAAATATGTTAATTCAAGTTGGGGTGAATAGGCTCAGTATAGGCGTTCAATCCTTCAATGATGATTTGTTACGATTTCTGGGGCGCATCCATTCCGCCGAGAAGGCGAGATCAGCGATAAGAAAGGCGAAGGAACTCGGCTTTGAAAACATAAACATAGATCTCCTCTTCGCTATACCCGGGCAAAGCCTGGACGATTGGCGAAGAACCTTGGAAGAAACACTCTCCTACGAGGTGACCCATATCTCATGTTATTCTCTAACTTTTGAGAAAGGAACGAGGCTCTGGAAGGATTGGCAAATGGGGAAAATACAACCTCTGGAAGAGGAACTATCCGCGGAGATGTTTGAGGAAGCGCATAGGATGCTTACTTCAAGGGGGTTTGCCCATTACGAAATATCCAACTATGCTCTCCCTGGCTACGAATGCAGACACAATCTTTGCTATTGGCGAGGGGAGCCTTATCTCGGGCTTGGTCCCTACGCTGTATCCTTCTTTCCTCCTCACCGCCTCCGCAATCCTTCTCTCAAAGGTTATTTAAAAGGGAAACAAGCAAAAGTTGAAGAAGTAGTGGATGAGGAGGAAAGGAAGAAAGAAAGGCTGATGCTTGCTCTGCGCCTTAGCGAAGGGATAGAAAAGAGTATGCTAAGGGAAAATCCTTTGGTGGAGGAAATGTTAAGGGAGGGGCTTATGGAGGAGCGAGGAAGAAGAGTAAGATTAACCCTGAAAGGAATGTTAGTATATAATAGCATAGTTTCCAACCTGTTATGAAAGGAGGCGGATATAAAATAAGGAAGTTATTAGCGTTTGCTTTGGCCCCCTTACTTTTACCCATTGCTTGTTTTTCTACAGGCTTAAAAGTTGGGCCGATTGTGCAAAATGTTTCTCCCTATTCTGCTACAATTTCCTGGTGGACAGAAGAGATAGAGGAAGGGAAGATAATCTATTCAGATGGGAAACAGGATTTTACCGCTCAATCCCGCCCAGCTAAGTATCAAAAGGTAAGGCTCATTAAATTGAAGCCTGCTACTACTTACACCTATTACTTGGAAGGCAATGGCTACGAGGTAGGCCCCTTTACTTTTCGCACTGCCCCCCTGGGAGGAAAGCCTTTCAGATTTGCCGTTTATGGCGACACGAGGACCCAGCACGATGTTCACGAAAAGATCGTTAACAAGATAGTTTCCTATAGACCGGCTCTCATCCTCCACACCGGCGACCTTGTAGCGGATGGAAGAGAAATTAACCAATGGGAACGCTTTTTTCAAATATCCCTACCACTTGTCCGTTCGATTCCCCTTTATCCTGTTCTTGGCAATCACGAGAAGAACTCCTACCTTTACTTTCGCTTCTTTTCCCTTCCCGGAAAGGAGCGCTACTATTCCTTTAATTGGGGAAGTTGTCATTTCATTGCTCTTGATAGCAACGAACCCTATCTTACGGACCCAGCCCAGCTCAAATGGCTTCGGGAAGACCTCCAACGCTATAAGGATTATCCTTATATTGTTGCATTCTTTCATCACCCTCCCCATACGCTTGTTAAAGATAGAATAAGTTTTGCTAAAAAACTTAGACAGATATTCGCTTCCCTTTTTGAGGAATATAAAGTGAGCGCTGTTTTCAACGGACACGACCACAACTATGAGCATTTCCTCATAAATGGTGTCCATTATGTAGTAACGGGAGGTGGTGGCGCACCCCTCTACGACATATCCCCTCCGGACAAATACACAATAAAGGCGGAGAAAACACACAACTACATAATAGGAGATGTAAAAGAGGACATAATGGTGTTAAAAGCCTATAGGCTGGATGGTTCGCTCATAGAGGAGATAAAGATAAAACCCAGGATTAGGGCAAGTCCTCCCCAGATAGCAATTCCTCTCATAGGAGAGAAGTGGATACAAAGGATTTTGGGAAAGGGTAAATAGTTGAGAAGCAGGAGATTACCCTTTATCAATGCTCTTAAATACCTGGAAGAACTATCTCGCCTGGGGATAAGGATGGGCCTGGAAAATATGGAGAGGTTGATGGAGCTATTGGGAAATCCCCACAAGGCTTTTAAATCCGTGCATATAGGTGGGACGGTAGGAAAGGGTTCAACTGCTAATCTCATCGCTTCCATCCTCTCCCAGAAGGGTCTCAAATGCGGGCTTTTCACCTCGCCCCACATCTACGATGTGCGTGAGCGCTTCAGGATAAACGGAAAGATGATAGAGAAGGGGGAGTTCGTCTCCTTATTAAGGGAGATAAAGGGGAAAATAGAGAAATTTCCCGATTTACATCCCACCCAGTTTGAGGTGCACACTGCCCTTGCTTTTCTATGGTTTGCCCGACGAAACTGTGATATAGCAGTCGTGGAGGTGGGCCTCGGAGGGCGACTAGACGCAACCAACATACTTTTCCCCCTTATAACTATTATAACGGACATAGGAATTGACCATACTGACCTGTTGGGTTCTACAATTGAGGAGATAGCAAGGGAGAAGGGAGGGATAATAAAAGAAGGTATTCCCCTTTTAACCTCGGCAAGTGAAGGAGCACTGGAAGTATTGAAAAAGCAATGCGAGGAGAAAGGAGCGCCTATTTTCCCTTTGGGGGAGAAGATATTTTACGAAGGGGAATTGGCGGTATATACTCCCTGGGGCGAGGTAAAAGGAATAAGAAGCAGATTAAAGGGAGCTCATCAAAGAAAGAACATCGCACTTTCCGTAGCTGCTGGGCTCTATCTTGGCTGCGCGGAGGAGACAATTAGGGAAGGAGTAAAAAAGGCAAGGATAAGGGGAAGGTTTGAAGTGGTGAGGAGAAATCCCTTGGTTATAATAGATGGGGCACATAACCCTCCCGCTATGAAGGCGCTCAGGAAGACATTGGAGCAGTATTTCCCCGGCAGAAAGTTCATCTTGGTTATAGGGATGTTGAGAGATAAGCCGATAGAGGAATCTATGCGAGAGATAGTTCCCTATGCCACGCTCGTTGTTCTAACAACGCCACCTTCCGAACGCTCCCCCTCTTTGAAGATGCTCTCCGAAATAGCGAGAAAATTCAACCCAAAAGTCGTAGAGATTGGGGAAAATGAAGAAGCGGTGCGATTCGCCCTTTCTCAGGCTAAAGAGGATGAGGTTGTCCTAATCACAGGTTCATTCTACCTCCTGGGTGCTCTACCTAATTTAAAGAGAGTTTTCTCTAAACTCTGGCCCTTAAGTTAGGAAGTTTTTATCTTTTTAATTCCGTTTTGTTGAATAAAGGAAAAAACGACATTCTCCAGAGGGGGAAGGTGAATGTTCTTTTGAATTATTCGACAAAACTTGATTTTCCCATTTGCCATTTCTCCGTATCATTGAAGTGGAGGGAGAAAGATGAAGAATTATATCGCCTTGGTATGTTTGCTTTTGTCTACGCCTTTATTTGCTTTCCCTATAGAGGGCATAATTTCTGTTAAGGACTGGGGAGCTAAAGGGGACGGTGTAACCGATGATACACAGCCGATTAAGAAAGCTATAGAAGCGGCGCCGGAGGGCGGAATTATTTATTTCCCCCCTGGTAAATATCGTCTTAAGGAAACGATAGAGCTAAGAAGAAAAACTCTCTTAGGGAATCCTCAGGGTGCATGGAACGCGGATGTTGATGTTCTTCCCGTCCTCATAATAGACCATTTAGAGGGACCAGGCATCCATGCCTTTGAGGGTGCCTCAATAAGCGGTCTTTGTTTCCAATACGAACATAAACCAACTGTGCCCCAACCATTTGCCCCTACTATACTTCTTTCAGGTGTAGGCATAAATATATCCAATATAAAGATACATAGCTGTTATGATGGAATAATAGCGGATGGTAAAAGTAATATAGGACGCCTTAAAATACGCAATGTCTTCATAGCTCAATGCCATAATACCGCAATTTACATAACACGCACCTATGATGTTGCTACTTTGGAACTAGTCCATATCTGGAGTCCGGCGAGCCCCACCTCTTTAACGAAAGGGGTAGGAATTAAACTGGGGAGGAACGACGAGATACATTTATCCAATTGTTTTGTCTTCCACACAAACATAGCCTATCTGTTTGAAACCGACGAAGGTGAGGGAGGAGGTTCAACCTACGGAACACTCCTTAACTGTGCTACTGACTACTGTAGTAGAGGATATGTGATTAAAAGCCCGGTTAAATTGAATATAGTAGGGGGCGACTTTTGGAATCACCATTGCTCTATTTATATAGAGGATAAGGGAGCGGATGTAAGGATAAATGGGGTATATATGCAATCGAACCGCGAACCTTGTGTTTGGGTGAAGGAAGGCAAAACGCTCAACATAACTGGTTCATCCTTTCGTAGTGCCTTTCCCCGCCCTGATATATTCTCGCTGGATGTGGAGAAAATAGAAGATTTGGTGATCAATTCCTGTGATTTTTACGACGCTGCCCCCGCCATCAGGTTAAGGGAAAGTGTAAAATCGGCGCTAATAACCAACAATATATTTCCCTCCTCCTTCCCCTCAGTTGCCAAAGACGGTATAACCTCTGAGCATTGGTTGATAAAGGACAATGTCGTCAGGGAGAAGGAGATTGAGAAGGAATAAGCCCCTTTTCCTATTTTGTTCGTTTTTCCTTATATTTCTAAAGGAGGTGATTTCTATGGAAGAGGTAATCCCCCCTAACTGGCAGGTGATATTCAAGATAGGGGAATTAGACTTTTCTCCCAACGAGTTCGCCCTTGCCCCGAATGAAGCAAGGTGGTTTAGGGAAAGGTTCTCCCAAGACCCGGTATATATAGTGGGGAAAAGTAGCCCCCGGGATCTTCCTTTTATCCATCCCAATGAGGCAGATGTCCTTTGGGGTGGTGAGCCCCATCATAGATTCACCATAAAATTCAATCTAGATACCCTACCCAGGGAAATCCCGTTGCTCTTTATTGCACTTTGCGATGTCCACGAGTCATTAGCACCAGTGATGGATATCTTCCTCAATGGCGAGCTCGAAGGAACTCTGAAGGTGGCTGTGGGGAAAGGTAGGGCTTTCTTTGGCGAGAAGGGGGAAGAACAGTTCCTTGCCCTACCTTTGAGAAAGGATATGTTGAAGATAGGCGAAAACGAAATAGTTATAGCCTTGCGCTCCGGCTCTTGGGTCGCCTACGATGCCATCATTCTGCTGGAAATAGAGGAGAAAAAGCCCCCCGATATAGAGAGAAGAGATTACCCTCTTTCCCTTTACCGTAAACTTGCAAACTTAGAGTTGAACACCAAGGGGATTTGTCTTGCCTCAGGTGAGGCTTCCCATTTTCTCCTCTTCAAGGGGGATTATTTAGAAACGGATTTCCCTATCAATAACTGGGATTATGAGATTGCAGGTGACATATATATAATACAAGGCGAGTTGGAAATTTCCTATACCCTTCCGGATGAGGCGATGGGAAACATCTGGAGGTTAAGCCTGCCTTCTTCTAAAATTTCATGGTCTCACTTCCATATACATAACTTACCGGAGAAAGTCATCGTCAGTCTGACTAACGAAAACGGTGAGCTTTTGGAGCAGGAGTTAAACCATCCTCTTGCTCCCTATGGGAAGTTGCGGATAAGCTCCAAGCAAAAGTGCGAGTTCTATCTTGCTAATCTCTTCTACAGACCTCCTATCCAATTAAGTCTGGATAAGATAGCCTATAAAAAAGGAGACATCGCAAACTTACATATTAATATACCACACCAGGGTTATCTTGATTTGGAAATCAAACTGATGAGCCCAGATGGTAAGGAGTGCCAAAAAAAGAAGATCCATCTTCTCCCTTTCTCCCAAGAAATAGAAGAACAATTCCTGATAGGGGAAGAGATGGAGGATGGAGACTACAAGGTAAGATGTGCCATTTACTGCGAGGGATTACTCTTATGGGAGGGTGAATTATCCCTTCTCCTCGCGGATGCAGAGGCGAGGAAAGCTATAGAGGCGATAAAAATAGCGGAGGAGAAAAAGACAGCTACTCCTCAATCCATTAGGGAGGCAAAATCTCTCCTCCTTGAGGGGGATTTTGCTTCTGCCTTATCTATAATAAGGCGGGGAAAAGTCGGAAGCGAGGGTAAAACCTATTGTCTAAAGAAGGAAGGGGAAATAATCCTTGGTAACGATTACATAGAATTGGGTATAAAAACTAGGGATGGTTTCGGACCATTTTATCTTCTGGATAGAAGAAGCGGACGGCTTTTCGCAGATGCTCCTTACCTATACTTCTTGAATGACGAACTCCAAGTAGCGCCCCGCTTTACATATTTCAATGAGGAAGGTGAGAAATTCTCCCTTATAGGAGAAATAGGAGATTTTGAAATAAGGCAGGAATTTTATATCCCAACGGATAAACCCTATTTTGAGGAAAGGATAACCGTAAAAAATAGGGGAGAAAACACCTTGCAGACTCCCAACATTGCCTTTGGCTTTCTTAAGAAATTAGAGATGTTCAACCGTAACCTGTTGGAGGGGTGGAACAGATGGCGAGTTGTGGCAGTGCCCTATAGGAGACCCCTCCAAGGATCCACTGGGGAATACGAAGACTACCCATTTTGGGAACTACTTTGGCGGAAGGGATGTTATCGCCCCCTCTGGACGGAAAAGGTTTACACTGAGGATTGGGGAGCGGAGGGTTGGATTTTGACGAATGGCGATTATTCTCTACTAATTGCTAAGCATAATAACGAGGGGCTGGAATACTCAACTCTGAGGAGGATGGGGGAGGAATTCATTCGCCTGGGAGGAGCAGGGATATGGCATGGCGACCCAGAATGCGCTGTTGAACTTTCCCCAGGGGAGGAGGTTTGCTTCGGGACTACTCGCTATGCCTTTATAGAAGGGAACTGGAAAGATGCTTATTACGCTTTCCGTGAATTTATGGAGGAAAACGGACACAAGGTGCCGGAGAACTATAACCCGCCCATCCATTGGAACGAACTCTACGATAATCCGCTTTGGTGGAATGAGGATACCCCGGAGAATCGCAAGAAATACTATTCCTTGCCCCAAATTTTGGATGAAGCGGAGAAAGCAAAAGAATTGGGTTGTGAAGCACTTTACCTTGACCCCGGCTGGGACACATCCTTCGCCTCCTCTATATGGGCAGAGGATAGGCTGTTGAAGGCAGAGGAGTTCGTCAAACTAATGCGGGAGAAATACGGCTTGGCTGTCTCCCTCCATACCCCCTTGGCAGGTTGGTCTGACATAAATGCTTATCCTTATGAATGCAGGAGAAAGGATGCCAATGGCAATGTGCTCCCCACACTTTGCGGTGGCTCGGAGCTCTATATAAAGACCAAGGCGGAGAGACTGATAGAACTAGCGAGGGCAGGTATAGTCTTCTTTATGTTTGATGGTTCCGCTTTCACCGGTGAGTGCTACGACCCCTCTCATGGTCATCCCATACCCTATACGAGAGAGGCTCATTGCCGGGCTATTCTAAAATTAGCCCAACTAATTCACAGTGAATATCCGGATGTCCTGATAGAGCTTCACGACCCAATATTTGCTGGCGTTCCAGAAAGATATGCTCCAACATATTATCTTCATGCTTTACCCGGCTCCTTTGACGAGGTTTGGGCATTTGAGTATATGTGGGACTCAATGGCTGACCTCCTCACTGGCAGGGCGATAAGTCTTTACTATTATAACCTTGCTTATTCCCTTCCCCTCTACATTCACATAGATCTGCGTAAGGATAACGAGAATTGCCTTGAATTCTGGTGGTATGCCTCCACTTGCAGGCACTTAGGAGTAGGTGGTAAGCACCCGGATGACAAGGTTTGGCAGGCTCATAAGAAAGCGATGCGGGAGTATAAAAGATTGAAACAATATTACACTATTGGCAAGTTCTTTGGCTTGGAAGAAACGGTGCATATCCATAGTTTGAAGGGTAGGGGAGCGGTGATAAATGCCTTCAACCTGGAAGATAAACCAGTGCGGAGATATATATCGTTTAAATTAGAGGAGATAGGACTTGATCCAGATGCGAGTGTCCTAATAAAGGGAGCAGAATGGCAGAGGTGGGGCTCCCAGTTGGCTCTTGTCTTTGACATCCCAGCGAAGGGGACCGCCCTGGTGGAGATAGTTGAGGAGGGGAAATAAGTTGCTATGAAAATGACTGTGAAACTCTTGGTCTTCTTGGTTTCAATTCCCGCTTTTGCTCTCCCTCCTCTTAAGGTGGAAAGGGGGAGGCTGGTAGATGCGGTGACTAAACAACCTGTGTGGCTATTTGGGGTCAATCTATTCGAAAGCCATCTTGGATGGACAATATCGCAGGATATAAATGAGATGGAGAGAAATCTCTTAGCCATAGCCCGCTTCGGCTTCAATGCCCTGCGAGTTCCCCTCAATATGAGCTATATAGAACCTGCCCCCAATGTATTCCCCGATAATCCAAGGTATGCCGAGATTATGCGCCAGCATAATTTGAAAGAAGGTTTTCCTCACTTCTTAGATACCCTTGTGAAGAAAGCAGGAGAACTGGGAATGTATGTGATATTGGAATTTCACGAACTTCCCACCGACCCCTGGCGCTATTTTGCGGGAGGAAACGAGCAGTTGAGGGGGACAGGACAACACGGCGGAGCTATAGCTTGGCTGGCGAAGATTACCGAGGAAGATGGCAAGATAGAAAAGGTGGAATTAGATTGGGATAAGGCTTATGAATATGTTCCTAAGGCACTTGCCTGGCTCGCTCGCCGTTACAAAGGTAATCCCATTCTAGCGGGAATAGAGGTCCCTTGGAATGAGCCGGTTGGTGGCTGGGCGGAGGATGAAAAGCTCTATTACCGCCTTGTCCAAGCTTGCGCTCGGGCTGTTAAGAAGGAGGACCCTACTCGTCTCGTCTTTATGAATGTTCAGGATTGGGGAGCGGGAATCAATTTCTTGCCCTCATCTTCAACTTGGCGCACTCCACCGGAGGTTGATGTTCTATCTCCCCATTTCTACTTCGGTATGCACTGCCCAAATACGCCCTATAAACAAGCGCTTCGTTGCGCCGTTGCAAACTGGACGAGTTGGTTTACCGGTTGGGGAAAACCGGTCGTGGTGGGTGAATACGGAACTCATGGGTTAACAAGAGATTGGTTAGAGGGTCACAGCAAAGAATTAGGGGAGTTTTCCTTTGATTCTCTCGCCAACGAGGTGATAGGAGCTTGCCTAAAGCAATGGAAGGAGATGGGCGTTCAAGGTGTTCTCTTGTGGGCATGGTGGGGAGGTATACCGGCGTCCGGTATCGGGAAAGGCAGAGATCTCCGGGTAGTTCTCCCCGCGCTTGAACAGTTTGTCCGAGATTTTAAGAAGCCTCGTTTGACTTCTATTGAGGCAAAAGTGGCAGTCATCTGCGATATAAAGAGGAGGAGTCAATATGGCGACCCTCAAGACCTTTTGGCTATAAGCGATGTGCTCGTTTCTCAGCGGGTTCTTCCTTTCCATACTGTCTTCGCTCAGGCATTTATGGAGGAGAAGAGTTTTTTGGAAAAGCGGAATTACGAGAAAATAATATTACTCGCTGATGGGCTTTCCGAGGAAATTATAAAATTGGTGAAGGGGAGCGTGCCCAAGGAGCGCCTTTTCGTCATCCAACAGGAAAGAGCGAGCTGGCGGGAAGAGCTTTTGAAGTTCTTGGGAGGGACCTCAAAAATAAGCTCAAGAACCTCTTCATACTAATTTATGGTCCCTGTTGATAATGCTTATTCCTTAAAGAGGCCCTCGTTATCAACATAAATTTTCTGGGATTGGGAAGCGAGGACATCGCCGTTTTCATCCTTTGCTGAAACCTCTATTATATGTTCCCCATCCGCTAACCCCTTTATATCCACTAAGAATATAAACGGTGGAAAATTTTTCACGGCCTTTAATTTCCCATCTATCTTCAAATCAACTATCTTAGCTCCTTCTCCTTTCAATCTCACCTCCACTTCCAGTTCTCCCCTTGCTATCCTTGCCTCCTCGTTTATCTTTTTCCTCAATGCTTCCCTTATCCCTTCCCTCATACTCACTTGAGGAAAAACAATCCTCACCAAATTCATACACCCTTTATATTTTCCCTTAAAATTTTTATCCAAGTAGGAGGCAAGGTCGTCTATTTTCCCCCTGAGGATGGGAATTTCTTCCCATCTCATACCATCCCAGCTCACCTCAACCCTATACCCCTTACCTCCGAATTTCCATAATCCTACTGTTCCATCAAAAAGTGGATATTGCCCTGCTAAATTTTCCCTCAATGGGGCGATTACGAGATAAGGAGGAGCGGTGTGGAAATAGCTTTCCAATGCGTTTTCCGCAGGTATTATCTGAAATCCTCCCGATAGCTTATTATCAAACTTAGTCCCCTCTGCAGGGACGGTAGAAATAGTGATGGCTCCGGGATGAACAGTGTTTATCCTGCTAACGCCGGTGAATTCCGTCCCATCAAAGCGTCCTATTCCAGTAATGGGTTTCTGCACTTTACCGAAAGGCGTTCTCTTTCCTTCTCTTGTTATAACATAGGCATTACCATCCTTCTTGTTCTCTATAACTACTGTTTTGGGAAGTTCTCTTTCTTCCACCACTATGAATATCTCCTCATTACCCTGAAGGGTATAAGACTGGGGAAGTTCCTTCAGGATATTGCCCTCTCTTAGATAAACTTTGCTCCCCACTAGGGGGGCTAAATCCTCGAAAATGAGGGTGCCTGCTTTTATATCTGTCAAAATCCCTGCTTCTCCTGGTTCTTGCCCGCCAAATTCTCTGGGAAGGGTTTGCATCTCCTTAGAGAGAATGGAGAAAATGTCCTCTTCATTTGCTTTTATGTGTATGGCATAAGAGGAGACAGCAACAACTGTCCCCTGTTTCCCCCACTGGCAGGCGGGAAATCCTCTAACCGTTCCCTTGCCAGGTTTTAGAACTTTCCCAAGGTTTACCCAGCTTTTCCCATCATTTATACTCGCCTTTATCATACCATCGGTCTTATTCTGCAGGGAAATCCAAAAAAGGTCCCCTCCATAGAGTGAAGAGCTGAAGATAAAAAACAAGGTATAACTTACGATTGTCTTTAATTTTTTCATTTCATTCCCTCCAGTAATTGTCTGGCGAGGGAGAAATCGTTGCCTGTCATAAGCAAAACCGGTTGCTCTCTCGCGAGCAATTCTATGAGGATTTCCCGAGCTATCTTTATACCTTCACCTCTCTCGTCCTGGGCTTTTTCCATCCTTTCAATTATATCATCGGGGACAAAAACACCGGGAACCTCGTAGCGAAGAAAATTAGCTACTCTTGAATTTTTTAGGACCCATACACCACCCACAAGGTAAGCAAGCTGTTTTATATTCTTGACGAACTCGTCCCATTTATCGAGGGAGAATATGGGCTGGGAAACTAAGAAATCAACGCCGAGGGAGATTTTCCTCATAACGCGTTCTATCTCTCCTTCCCTGTCTTCTACAAAGGGATTGAAACCCGCTCCGAGGAAAAAATCTAATTTCTTCCCTATCTCCCTTCCTGATAAATCCACTCCTTCCCTTATCTTATTCGCCAAGGCAATAAGCCCTTCGGAGGTCACATCAAACACAGCTTTGGCGGACGGATAATCCCCTTGAGAGGGTGGGTCACCAGTTAAGAGCAGGAGATTTTTAATTCCAAGAGCATAAGCTCCTAAAAGCTCAGATTGGAGGGCAACTATGTTCTTATCACGGCAGGTAATGTGGAGTATTATCTCCTTGCCAGTTTTCTCTCCCACAATGTGCCCGAAGGCAAGGGAATCCATCCGTGCCCTTCCCCTAGGATTTTCCGGCACAGATATAGCGTCCACCATCTCTCCAAGTGGCGCTAATCCCTCTAATATCTGCTCAATATCTACTCCTTTAGGTGGAGAAACCTCCAATATAAGCGTTTGTTTTCTTTCTTTAAACCGTTCTCTGAGCGTCATTTCGTTCCTCGGAAGGTGGATATATATCGGAGGCAGAACTCGTCATAGCCGAGGAGAGCACAAATAGCGAGGAAAGCATTTCTTACCTCTGCCTGGAGGGGGTTGCTTATCACCGCTGAGACACCTGCTTCCATTGCCATTGCTAAGAAAGAGGCGTTAAGGAGAGAGCGCCTCGGTAAACCATAGGATATATTACTCAACCCAATAACAACCGGTACCCCGATTCTCTCTTTTATTAATCTTATCGCTTGGAGGACTTCCCTTATATGTTCCTGTGAGGTGGCGCAAGATAATACCGCCGGGTCTATTAGGAGAGATTTCTCTAAGCCATAGCCTCTCGCGGTTTCCCAAATTTCCTTAGCTAAGGCAAGTCTATCCTCTGCCTTAAGGGGCGGAACTCCACCCCGCATCGTTAAGCCTATGGCTACCGCTCCATACTTTTTCGCCAAAGGGAGCATATTTTCAACGGATTCCTCATCAAGGGTAAAGGAGTTGAGAATGCCTCTTCCCTCTACTACACTTAACCCTTCCTCCATTAAACTGGGATTTAATGAATCTATAGCCAAGGGGACATCCACGACTCCTTGAATTGTCAGAACGACCTTCCTCATAATTTCCCTATCAACAGTGGGCATATCCACATTTACATCGAGTATCATTGCCCCTGCTTCTGTTTGTCTCGATGCTTCCTCACGGAGTAAAACCAGCCTGCCCGAGGTAATGTCCTCTTGAAGGCTTGGCTTATTAAAAACATTTATTCTCTCCCCTATTATCACAGGTTCTCTCTCTCCAATCCTCACTACTTTACCCCTGCTCGCGGTCATCAAAGGTAGGGAAACCTTCCGTCTTTCTACCTTCTTACCTTTAGCAACTTTACTTATTGCCCTTATATGCTCTGGTGTGGTCCCGCAACATCCCCCTATTATTTTTACCCCCTTCTTCAAAGCTTCTTCGGCAAATTTCTCGAAGTATTCAGGTGATGAGGGGAAGATTGTCCTTCCTTCATAGTAGGTAGGAAAGCCGGCGTTAGGTTGGGCAGAGAGGGGAAGATTTGTATTATTTGCCATTTCCTCTATGGTATCCAAAATACCTTGCGGTCCTATCCCACAGTTAGCCCCCACAACATCAATGTCTAATCCCTCCATAACAACAGCAAGGGAGGCGGGCTCCACTCCCATAGATGTTCTTCCCTCTTGGGAAAAGGACATCTGGGCAATTATTGGAATAGAAAAGTTTTCCTCTCTAACCGCTAATATAGCAGTTTTCAATTCCAAAAGGCTGTGGAATGTTTCAAGAATTATGATATCCACCCCACCTTCTAAAAGATATCTTGCCTGCTCACGGAAAACTCTCTTCGCTTCTTCTACCCTCAGGTTGCCAAACGGCTCCAATAACCTATCCAGTGGACCGATAGAACCCGCGACGAACGCACTTCCCTGGCTCGTTTTTTTCGCTATCTCTACCCCCTTTAAATTTATCTCTCCGACCATATCACCAAGACCATACTTCTCCAATTTGACACGGTTTGCCCCAAAAGTATTCGTCTCTACAATCTCCGCTCCTGCGGAAATGTAATCCCTATGGATTTTCTCTATTAAATCGGGTCGGGAAATGTTGGCATATTCCACAGGGGAACCCGTAGGGAAGCCCAAAGAATAAAGCAAGGTCCCCATTGCTCCATCACAGATTATGACTTCCTCTTCCTTCAGCCGTTTTCGGAAATCCATCTCTACCTCCTGGTTTTTAATGGCAAAATCAAGGGGATGTTATTAATATTTTACATTAGGATGAGGAGAAGTAAACAAATCTTTGTTCTTCACCACTGCCTCCTCAATCAAAATGCCAGGGCCAAAGGGTTAGCAAAAAGGAGAGGTGTAGTAGAAGAAATAGTGGAGGAGGCAATAAGAAATGGCTGGGGAATCTACCAGATTCCTTGTCCCGAGCTTCGCTTTTTAGGTATGGAGAGAGAACCTATGAGCAAAACGAGATACGACACAGAGGAGTTCAGGGTTATATGTAAGGAGATTGCGAGGGAAGTGGCTGAGGATCTAAGAAGATTCGTGGAGGTGGGATACGAAATAAAGGGGATAGCGGGAGTGGAAGGCTCGCCTTCTTGCGGAGTAAACCTGACCCATATAGGGGAGGGAGGGGAAGAAAAACTGGTGGAAGGAGAAGGCATTTTGGTAGAGGAGATAAAGAAGGCTTTAGCAAAGAATGGCATAAGGATTAATTATTATGGAATAAAGCTTGAAGAAGGGAGAGACTGCTGATGAACTGGAGTGAACTAACAAATAAAAAGAAAAGGCTCAAAGGTGGATTGCATATCCATACAACTTTATCGGATGGACATAAAACTCCTGAGGAGGTAGCGGAATGGTATAGGAACCGTGGTTTTGATTTCATATTCATAACCGACCATAACAAGGTATCGGACTTCTCCTATTTATGCAGTGACGATTTTCTCGTTTTGAATGGTGGAGAGTTCACTGCAGGCAGGACCGATTTAGGTGAACCTCTCCACTTTATCGGTCTTAATTTACCTCCTGGTTTCACTCCTTCCTCAAAGAGTTCTCCCCAGGATTTAATAAACGAGATGAGGGAAGCGGGAGCGGAGGTTATTCTCGCTCATCCTTACTGGTCTCAACTGTCTTGGCAGGATATATTTCCTCTGGAAGGAATACTCGGCTTAGAGATCTTGAATTACGCATCAGAGGTAGCCATAAGGAAAGGATATTCAGTAGTTCATTGGGATGACCTCTTAAACAGGGGAAAAAGGCTCTATGGCTTTGCGGTTGACGATTCTCACTTCGGGATAGAAGACGGAGGTGGCGGCTGGATAGAAGTGGAGGCGGAGGAACTGAGTCTTAAGGGTATTATGGAAGCTTTAAGAAATGGTGCTTTCTTCTCCTCATGCGGTCCTAAGATATTGGAGATGAAAATTAAGGAAGGGCTGGTGGAGGTAACCACCACTCCGGTTGTATCCGTTTGTTTCCTTTCCAACCTGGCTCTGGGTTATTGTCTCAACTCCCCTGATGACTCCATAACAAAAGCCCAGTTCGAACTTAAACCTCGCTACAAATTCGTAAGATTTGAATGTGAGGATGAGCACCATAAAAGAGCCTGGTCAAACCCTGTTTATTTTTAGCCTTTTTGGTTCCGTGGACTTGCTTGACACAATGGTTAAGATGTATTAAGATCTTCAAAATGGGGTAGTTATAAGGGGGGAAATGCATTTGTAAAAGTTCGAAGATTTGATATTATATAATAACTTACCGTGAAGAAGGAGGTGCTTCAAAAAATGAACCAGTTAAAGTTGGAGATACTTGAGCAACCCAGCGTTGAGGAAATGGCGCGAGAGATAGTGGAGCGTAAGGGACTCGGACATCCTGACAGTCTGTGTGATGGTATTGCCGAGGCGGTGTCACGAGCATTATCAAATGAATACAAGCGCCGATATGGTAGAATCCTTCACCACAACACTGATAAGGCACAAATAGTAGGAGGTCAATCAGAACCTCGCTATGGGGGAGGGGAGATAATTAGACCAATCTATATTCTTCTCTCCGGTAGAGCGACATCCCTTGTCACAACCCAGGACGGCGCAATAGAACATTTCCCCGTCCATACCGTCGCCTTGAGAGCGACAAAGGAATATCTGAAGTCAACTTGTAGAAATCTCGACCTCGATACCCATGTCATAATAGATTCTCGTATTGGACAGGGAGCGGAAAACCTTCAGCAAACATTGCAGTTAGAGGAGGCTCCCGAAGCTAATGATACCTCCTTCGGGGTGGGGCATGCTCCCCTCTCGGAAACCGAGAGAATCGTCTTAGAAACAGAGCGTTACCTCAATAGTGAAGAGTTTAAGAAAAGACATCCCGAAACTGGAGAGGATATAAAGGTTATGGGGTTGAGGGAAGATGACAGGATAACGCTCACCATTGCTTGCGCCTTCGTTTCAAAATTCGTCAATAATTTGGAAGACTATTTGTGTAAAAAGGAGGAGATAAAAAGGGAGTTGGGGGAATACCTTAGGAGATTTACACAAAGGCAGTTTGAAATACATCTCAATACCGCGGATAGCCCAGAGGAGGATGTGGACGGCAAACGGGTATATCTAACCGTGACAGGGCTTTCCGCTGAGCAAGGAGACGATGGCTCGGCGGGGAGGGGAAACAGGGTCAACGGCTTGATAACCCCTTGTAGACCTATGTCTATGGAAGCAGCAGCTGGGAAAAACCCTGTTAACCATGTGGGAAAGCTATATAATGTGGTAGCTAACGAGACAGCAAGGGATATATGGAAAAAGGTAAAAGGTGTTAAAGAAGTAACTGTGAAAGTGTTGAGCCAGATAGGTGTCCCCATAACCCAACCCCAATCGGTTAGCATACAGATCATCCCTGCCAAAAATTTTAACCCTAATGATGCTAAAGAGGATATAGAAGATATAGTCAAAAGTCACCTTTCCTTAGATAATTTTCTCACTTTATCAGCTCGCTTCTTAAAGGGGGAAATACCGGTATTTTGAAAAGGGAAAAGCCCTTAATAATTGCTCTTGATGTAGAGGACAAAAAAAGAGCCTTAGGTTTGGTAGAGGAGTTGGGAGATTTAGTGGGGGGTTTTAAGGTAGGTTTGGAGCTCGTTCACCGCGCAGGATTGGGAATAATAGGTGAGATCAAGGAAAAAGGGGGGCGTATTTTTTACGATGGGAAGTTCAACGATATACCTCACACCGTTGCTCAAGCAGTGAGAGCTTGCGTATCTTTGGGTGTTTGGATGCTCAATGTGCATTCTTTTGGGGGAAGGAAAATGATGGAGGAGGCGGTAAAGGCAGCAAGGGAGGAAGCAAATAGATTGGGAGTTGCTTCCCCATTGGTCCTAGCTGTCACTGTTCTAACCAGTCTGGATGGGGAAGCGCTGAGTGAAATGGGCATATATTCAACACCCGAGGAATTAGTAGGCAGGTTATCTCTTTTAGCAAGGGAGAGCGGATGCGATGGCGTGGTTGCTTCGCCCAGGGAGATAGAAACGGTAAGGGAGAAATGTGGAGAGGATTTCCTTATAGTTTGCCCAGGCATAAGATTGTATGGTAATATAGAGGACCATAAAAGGTTTGCTACTCCTAAGGAAGCGTTAGAACGAGGAGCGAATTATCTGGTTATAGGAAGACCTATACTGAGTGCTCCTTCGCCTCGCAAAGCACTATTGGATATCCTTGAAAGCATCCAAAAGATATCCGATTTTTAACAATTCTCTACATTCTCTCCGGTGCTTCCACACCGAGGAGCTGGAGACAACTTTTAAACACCTGAAGAGTTGCTTTCATAAGTTGGAGCCTGGCTTTTGCTAAATCTTCATTATCAACAATTACTCTATGGGACTCGTAGAAGTTATGGAAAATTCGGGCAAGTTCCATAGAATACCGGACAATGTTGTAAGGCTCTAAGGAGGCAAGGGTGGTGGATATAAGTGTGGGAAATTCCCCTAACTTCTTAATCAATGCTTTTTCTTTTTCCTCCTTTAGCAAGTCCAACCTCGCCGAGGTTATGGATTGAGGAGAAAGGCTCCTTTTCTCCGCTTCCTTTAAAATGCTGTGGATACGAGTATGAGCATATTGAACATAGTAGACGGGATTCTCTGGTGCCTGCTTCACCGCCAGGGTCATATCAAAATCCAATGGTGAATCTATCGTTCTGAGGAGATAGAAGAACCTAACTGCATCCTTACCTACCTCATCTATAAGTTCATCCAAAGTGACGAATTCCCCTTCCCGCTTGGACATCATTATCAATTCCCCTTCCCTTACAAGCCGAACCACTTGGAAAATCAATATCCTTAGCCATCCTTCACCATACCCCAAGGCTCTCGTCCCCGCAAGCATCCTCCTTACATACCCGTAATGGTCAGGTCCCCATATATCTATTACTTGGGCAAATCCCCTTTCGTATTTATTTCTATGATAGGCTAAATCAGCAGCAAAATAGGTAAAACTGCCATCGGAGCGAACCAAAACCCGGTCTTTATCGTCACCGAAAAGGGTAGAATGAAACCAAATTGCTCCATCTTTTTCAAATATCAACCCCTTCTCTTTTAATACACCCAAGGTCTTGGCAATTGTTGAAGAATGGTGAAGGTTGCTTTCTTGAAACCAGCTATGGAATTCTACCCCGAAGCGTTTCAAGGTTTCTCTATGGCTTTGGACCATCAACTCAACCCCACGCTCTCTAAAAAGTTCCCCTCTCACTTCTTTAGGAGCATAAAGCAGTTTATCTCCCACTTCTTCTCTTATAATCTTTGCTAAATCTTTGACATACTCACCCCTATATCCATCCGAAGGGATTGACATATCCTCTCCAAAAAGCTGGAAATATCGTGCTTCTATAGACTTAGCGAATGCCTCTATTTGAGAGCCATGATCGTTGATATAGTATTCCTTCACTACATTGTAGCCGAGTCGGGCGAAAAGATTGGCAAGCACATCCCCTATCACTGCTCCTCTACCGTGGGCTACGCTTAATGGACCAGTGGGATTAGCGCTTACAAATTCCAACTGTATTTTCTTAGCCTCTCCTATTTGGGGAAAACCATATTTCCCTCCCTTATCTAATATCTCCCTTATTACCGCCTCTAACAGTTGGGAGGTAAGAAAGAAGTTAATGAAGCCCCCCCTGGCTATTTCTATCTTTTCTGTCAATCCCTCCTTCTCTAAGAAGGGGAGCAACTCCTCAGCAATGTTTTCAGGTCTCTCCTTAAGGATTTTTGCCAAGATGATAGCGGCGTTGGTGGAATAATCTCCAAGCCTTTCGCTTGGTGGTATTGTTATATCAAAGGGGGGAACATTCTGGGAGGCTACTCTACCCCATTTATCTATGGCATTTCTCAGCGCTTGCTTCAAGATATTCAACAACATATACCGATCATCACCTCATAACTTGGAGAACGGTTTGGTATATCAGCAATATAAGGCTATATCCCGCTATAACATGGATTATCCCCATATTCCAAATTTTTTGGGTTAGAGTTGGATTCGGGTGGGGAAATTCTCTAAATTTTTGGAGGAGTTCCTTCCCTGCCTTTATGGTGCTGATGAGATAGGCATCTGATGGTTCCTTTGTAGTTATATAGCGTTGGACAAACATCCCCAAGTAGCGCCAGCTTAAGAGGGCTACTATGAGGGCAAGGAAAACGCTGTTTGATATTTGGTAAATCAAAAATGTCAACAGGAGAAGAACGGCGAGATTCGTCCCACAGCGGGGATGTTCCTTCGGCATTCTACGAACAATTTCCAGTTCTAAAGGTTCTCCTCGTTCTATAGTATTTACGACCTTGTGCTCCGCTCCGTGGTAAGAAGAAAGAGGAGAAACGCGAAGAAAAAGTAGGAATAGCCCCAACTCAAATGCTCCTGTGAGATAATACCAGATATCTAGGGGGGTGAAACTTCCTATGGGAGGGGAGTTCTTGATGGCATATAGAGGCAAGGGAGTGTAGAGCTGAACGAGGTAGGCGAGTCCATCGGTTATATGGATGGCGAATAAGATGAAAAGTGCGAAGACCATCCCCGTTAAGAAGAGCCCTATGGATTTCGCTCCCGCTTGGATGAAGCCAGTAGTAAGATAGACACCGAGAGGTGTTGCCATACCTCCTACTGAACGAGGTCTTAATGAGCCGAGAAAATAACGCAAAAGGTCTCTTCGCAAAATGACACCCATAAGACGCCCTTCTTCCCCTATAACCGGTATAGCGGGATAGGAATAATTGTTCAAAAAGGGGATTAGTAAATCCCAAGGAGTATCTGCGTTAATAAAAGGGAAGTCAGTGGTCATCAAATCTCTTGCGGTGAACCCTTGAGCAAGGTCGGATAACCTGAGAGTATTGAGCCTTTCCATCCAAAGCATTCCCACCAATTTCCCATTCTCCGCAACCCCCAATACCCCTGTCCTGCCCATTTTCTCCAAGATTGTAGGTAGGTCCGCTCCAGCATCAACGACTTCTATTTGTTTAATCAAACCGGGAGGCATCATTTTAATTAATTTTACCAGATTTCCTTGAAATGTTCAAATCCTCTTCTTTCGATTCTTTTCTTTTCGCCTTTTTCAATCAAGATCATCTCTTTATCCTCTATTACCTCTCCTATTTCATAGAGGGGAAAACCCAGTTCCTTGGAGATGTCTGCGTCTGCGGTGAGGAGAAGTTCGTAATCCTCACCTCCGAAGAGGGCGAACTCCAGGGGGGAAAGGGAAAAAGCTCGGCAAAGAGAGAGCAAATCAGAGGAGAGGGGGAGTTTTTCGGCGAAGATAACCGCTCCCCTCTCACTTTCCTCACATATATGTCCCAAATCTCCCGCAAGTCCGTCCGATATGTCTATCATAGAATGGACTGCTTTACTCTTGCCTATCCATTGTCCCTCTTTAACTCGGGGTAGAGGCCGCAGATGTTTCCTTGTGAGGGAGGGAAACTCGATTTGCCTTTGCAGGCACCAAAGCCCAGCTGCTGAATCGCCCACAAATCCTGTAATGAAAATTTTATCCCCAACTCTTGCTCCTCTTCGTAGTATCGGTATTTCCACTTCTCCCAATACTATGGAATCTATCGCTATCTTCTCTGCTTGAGAAATATCCCCCCCGACGAGGGATACGCTGAACATCTCTGCCAACGCTTTCCAGCCTCGGAGGAATTGTTCAATCCATTCCTCTTCTATATAAGGGGGAAGGGAAAGGGAGAGAAGAGAAAAGAGGGGTTTTCCACCCATACTTGCTATATCGCTGAGGGAAACAGCCAAAGCTTTCCAGCCCAAATCTCCGGGTTCCGCAGATGAGGAGAAATGCACTCCCTCAACCAGCATATCGGAGGTTGCGAGGAGTTTCTTGCCCTTAAAATCCAGAACTGCGGCATCGTCTCCGATTCCCACCTCCACTCCTTTACCTTTTTTAGCCATTTTCCTTATTTTCTTTATTATCTTAAATTCCCCAATTTCCTTTAATTTTTTTTCGCTCATTTACTCCGGAGGTTCAAGAATGCCTCGACCGTCTTCATAGCGCAAAACTCGCCGCACATCGTGCAAGCTCCCGAGAGGGAAATCCCGTGGTTCTCCCTTATCTTTTTCGCCTTTTCTTTGTCTATCGTATATTCGAGCTGGGTTGCCCAGTCCAAGCGGGAGCGGGCTTTGGACATCTCTTCGTTTCTCTTAACTGCAGAGGGAAGCCCCCTTGCTAAATCTGCGGCGCTTGCCGCAATTCTTGCCGCTATAACCCCCTCATATACTTCCTCAGGAGTGGGGAGGGCGAGGTGTTCCGAAGGAGTAACATAACAGATATAATCTGCCCCCGCCATCGCCGCTACCGCAGCGCCTATAGCTGATGCTATGTGGTCGTAACCAGCGGCGATATCAATAACCAAAGGACCAAGAAGATAAAGGGGAGCATAGCAAGTGAGGTGCTTTGTTATCTTTATTGTAGGCTCAACGAGATGGAGGGGGATATGCCCGGGCCCCTCAACCATAACTTGGACACCCGCATCCCAACATCTATGCACCAATTCACCCTGGATTATCGTCTCTTGAAACTGGGCTCTATCGGAGGCGTCAGATATGGAACCCGGTCTTAAAGCATCGCCCAAGCTGATTGTGACATCGTATTTGCGCAGGATATCCAAAAGGTCGTTAAAGTGTTCATAAAAAGGATTCTCCTTCTTATTTTGCCACATCCAGCAAAGAAGGAAGGCACCTCCTCTGCTCACTATGCCTGTTAGGCGCCCCTGCTGGCGAACTTGCTCTATAGTGGAAAGTGTTATCCCCGCATGAATCGTCATAAAGTCAACTCCATCCTTAGCCTGTTCTTCTACAACATCGAATATATCCTCCACCGTCATCTCTGCGATGTTCCCCTTTTTTCTTGCTGCCTCCACCGCCGCTTCATAAATGGGGACAGTTCCCACGGGAACGGGGGAGTGGGCAATGACATACCTTCTTATCTCCTTTAGGTCTCCTCCTGTGGAGAGGTCCATAATGGTATCCGCTCCCGCCTCGACGGCAGAAAGGAGCTTCTTTTCTTCGAGAGCTATATCAGCAAGGTCGGGAGATGTGCCGATATTGGCGTTAACCTTTACCCTTAGTCCTTCCCCTATCCCGATTATTCTTTTTCTGTCCCCTTGGAGATTCTTAGGTATGACCACTCTTCCTCTGGCTACCCTTTCCCTCAGGGTTTCTGGATCAATCCCTTCCTCTTTTGAAACCACCAGCATTTCCTCCGTTATCTTGTGCTTACGAGCGTATTCGAGCTGGGTCATCTATCTCACTTCCTTTAAAGTTCCCATATTATGAAAATTTATTCAAGGGGTTCAACGATAACTATATCCCCTTCTTTTACCCTGTTTAATTTCTCTAAAGAGCTCTCAACCTTACCTAAGACATTAACAGGGCTGTCCGATCGGATTTCCCCTCTTTTGCTTATTGGGGTTGGTCCGAAGAAGATGCACCAGGATGCTTCAGAGGGTAGGGCATCGTATAGCACTTTTGCGGTTTTCCTGTTCAAAAGTTCACCTTCTATTTCTATCTCGCTTTTTTTGAACTTAATCTTTACCTTCATCTATTTATTTCCTCCTTCGCCTTATTGAACAAGGCGAGGAGTTCTTCTACCGCTTGGCGTGGGGAAGCGGAGGAGGAAACCGCAGAAATGACTGCCACCGCGTCAGCACCACTCTTTACTACTTCTATTAAATTATATTTGTTTATTCCTCCGATGGCAACAAGGGGTATGGAGAGCTTGGATCTAAGCTCCCTCAGTGTCTCCAGTCCCACCAGGGGACCCGCATCTGGCTTGCTCTGGGTAGGGAAGATTGGACCAATTGATATATAATCGGCACCTTCCCTTTGAGCCCTTAATGCCTCTTCTATGTTATCAGAAGAGAAACCAATTATCCTCTTGCCAAGAAGTTTCCTCGCTATTGGAATGGGGAGATCTTCTTTCCCCAGATGGACGCCATCGGCGTTCACGGCGAGGGCTATGTCTACCCTATCATTTACGATAAAAATTGCTTTATATAAAGCTGTAAGTTCTCGTAGTTTGCGGGCTTCCTCTAAGAGTTGGAGGGTGGTAGCAGTTTTGTTTCGCAGTTGAAGGAGGGAACAGCCCCCTTCTAAAACATCCTTCGCCAAGGTAGAGTTTTCTAAAATCACATAAAGCCCTTTTATCATGCTCAACCCTGAAGAATTTTATTCATCCCTCCTCAAAAGGTCAAACATCCAAAGGGAAGAATGAACATCTTATATCGGCGTTGGTTTCCGGAATGATGAGCAAAACTCCTTAGCCATTGTTAGAAGTTTTCAAGCTTCCTATCAGTTGACGGATGTCGCCGATATGTTCTTCTCGGAGAAATTCCTTTATTCCTTTTAATATCTCCGAGGGAACGGAAGGGTTGAGCAAGCAAACTGTTCCTAACTCCACTGCACTTGCTCCCGCTATGATAAACTCCAGAGCGTCCTCGGCGGTCATAATTCCTCCACAACCTACCACGGGAATTCTCACCGCCTTTGCCACCTCATATACCATCCTCAAAGCTATCGGCTTTATCGCGGGGCCGGATAATCCTCCCATCAATGTTCCGAGGCGCGAGGAACGAGTCTTGATATCTAAAGCCATGGCTAAAAATGTGTTTACTAAAGAAACAGCATCCGCTCCCCCTTCTCTCCCCGCTTGGGCAGTCTCCACTATATCGGGTGCCTGAGGTGTCAACTTGGGCATAACCCAGAGGGAAGAAGCCCTCTTGACCTCCCTCACAATTCTCTTCACTACTTCTGCATCCTTGCCGAAATGCATTCCCCCTCTTTCTACATTGGGGCAGGATAGATTAAGCTCTAGACCACTAACCCCTTTATCCTTCAATTTCTCTGCCATTTGGGGAAAATCATCCTCTTTTTCCCCCGATATGCTAACTATTATTGGCAAGGAGAGTTCCAGGTAGCGGGGTAATTCTTCATCTATGAATCGCTTCAAACCCACATTCTGCAATCCTATGGAGTTCATTAGTCCACCCGTTGTCTCCCAAAGACGAGGCGAGGGGTTTCCTTCCCGAGGGAGGGGGGTTATCGTCTTCGTTATCACTGCTCCGATATCAGGTAAAGGGAAATAGGGAGCAGAATCTATGGAGAAAACCCCCGAGGCAATGATTATCGGGTTCTTTAACCATAAATTTCCTAAAGAGATGGAAAGGTTCACAGCATCACCTCTTCTCCCCGCATAACCGGTCCGTCTTTGCAGAGCATCTTATATCCTTTTATTGTCTTCACCGCGCAGCCCAGGCAGGCGCCGAAGCCACAGGCCATCCTCTCTTCCAAGGATATGAAAGAAGGAACTTCTGCCTCCTTCGCTATTCTCACCACCTCCCTCAGCATTCCTAAGGGACCACAGGCGAAGACAGAATCATGTTTCAGAATTAGCCTGTGAAGTTTAGAAGTAGCCATTCCTTTTTCACCCTCTGACCCATCCTCGGTGAAGACGAGGACGGTAGCAAATTCCCTAAGTTCTTCAAGAGTATAAAGTTCCTTCTTGTTTTTTGCCCCGAATATAATAGTAGGATGATCAACAGTTTTCGCGAGGAAGTAGAGGGGGGCTATACCAATGCCTCCCGCTATGAGGAGAGGGTTTTTATACTGGTTGTAGGGGAACGCACTTCCCAGAGGGCCGAGCAAGTCAAGTTCATCTCCCTCTTTATGCTGGGATAGGAGCTTTGTGCCCTTTCCTACTATGCGGATGAGGAGTGAGAATTCGCCCTTCTCTCTATCCACATCAAAAATGCTTAGCGGTCGGCGGAGAAGCGGTTCATAAAGGGGAGAACATCTTACATTGACGAACTGCCCCGGCCTGCATTCCTCGGCAATAAAAGGTTGAAGAAGTTTTAAAATGAACACATCCTCACCTATAAAGCTTTTCTCTACAACCTTAGCCTTTTGGGGTCCTCGCATATCAAAACCAATGTTATCATCTCGGGTAGCGAAGAGACAAGTTAATAATTTGACGATTTTTCTCCATAGTTTTATAATCTTAATTACAGTGGGGGATGGTGTAACGGCAGCACAAGGGACTCTGGATCCCTTGGTGAAGGTTCGAGTCCTTCTCCCCCAGCCAGAGAGGTGGCCCCATCGTCTAACCCGGTTTAGGACAACGGGCTCTCAATCCGTAAATAGGGGTTCAAATCCCCTTGGGGCCACCAAATTTTAGTATATGATGCTGAAGGAACGAGGAGGAAGTCCGTAAATCCTCCGTAGATTGTTCTCCTCCGCTTCTGCTTGTGCCATATATCTTCTTATCCTCGTTTGATATCCCAAAACAGAGGTTATATAATTTCTATCCTTTCTATATATCCCTTCTCTTATCTCCGCTATTGCCTTTATGCTATCTTCAAAAGCAGTTTTGTAGTGGTAATGCAGTTCTATACAAGGGGGAGGAGGGGAAAGGCTGAGCAATCCCTGAAGGACGCTCTGCTTTTGGCTTATGTAATAATCGTATATTTTCACTGTGTCCTGTAGATTTTGCTCAACTTCCGGAGAAAGCAAGGATTCCATCAAGGCTTGGAGTTGTTGCTCAGCGATGTCTGTCTTCTCCGTTTCTGCCCAATCTTGGAGAATCTTTTCTAATGCCTTTAAATAAGCTATGACCTCTTCCCGGTAGGGAAGTTCGTAAGAGGGAGGTTGAGCAGTGATTAAGGGCATATTTACTAAATTGGGCAAAGGGGGCTCTACCTGGAGTATGGAGGGTCCTTGAGGTAAGGGCACCTCCGCGCGTAACAAAGTTTCCTTCTTTCTTTGGGAGAAAAGTAAGAAGCTCACTCCTGCTATTAGCAGGATAAGGGAAAACAATAAAATCTTTCCTCTACTTAGGCGTTCCCTTTTTCTTTCTATATTTTACTCAACCTCCCCTGGGGATTCTCTCTTCCACAGGTAGCATAGGGGAGAAATTGAAATGGGGTTCTGTTTGATACCAATAAGCAACGGAGGAGATGTCATCCGCTCTATCATTTGCGTGTCCATGCTCTATCGTCACCCTTATATATTTCTGGAAGACCACAGGCTCCTCAATGTGGAAGCGATAAGCGGAATGCTTACCTGTCCAATCTTCGTTCCCTTTTAGAGGGAACCCGTGATATGGTCCGTAAAACTCCCTATTGAAACCCCAAGCGGCGCAGAAGTAATCCTCAGTCCCCGTCCCGTGGAGAGAGGGAGGCCACACATCATCATCTATGAATATCATATCGTCTCCTTCTCCCCACCAATCAGGAGCCAAGCCGTGCACGCTGAGAACACATCCCACGAAATGTCCCTGCCCTTTAGCCTCCAGGATGAGGTAGTTATCCTTGCCAGTTAGGTTTATTCCTCCCTCAACTGGTTGCAGATTTTTCTCTCTTCTCCATTTAGCGTGGAAATAGCCTACATCTTGGAGGGATGCCTCGTAGAGTTCATAATCTATCTGGAAGTAGATACCGAGCGGGAGTTGGCTTTCGTTAATCACTTCTATCTTCCCCCTCTTGTTAAACGGCATAGGGAAGTAACAATTGAAACCTTTATCGCAGGTCATGGTGAGGGGGAGGGATATGAAATGTTTGGCTATGCCATGTCCCATTCCAAAGAAGTCGCCGATAGGGGAGTCTACGCTCGGGTCATCTTCACCATCCCAATAGGCGCGGATAATGGTCGTTCGAAGATAGTGAGGATCTTGAGAGAAGAGAGTGGTCCATATATGTTTTATACAACCAGGACCCTCAATGTCTGCCAAGGTCTTCTCTTCACCGGGAGCTACTTCCCACCAATCCTTATTACCACCTGTTGTATCCCAGCTGGAAGCCCTTTTTACTTTGTATTTCCGAAGGAAGGGAAGCCCTGCTAATGGGCTTCCCCAGAGGTTTGGGTTCTTTTCTCCTCTCATTATAACAATTCCTCCTTTCTTTATTCTCTGTAAAGAAGTCTAAAAGCAAAAGGATACTGAGTCAAGACGAGGTATAATTCCCCGTTTTATTAGCCGTTTAACCTCACAATCTCCTTCTAAAAATCTCTAAATTCTACATTTCTATAAACTTCGTCATTCCTTCAATGGGGGAAGGTTAATGTTCTTTGAATTAACCAACAAAACGGAATTTGACCTTCCTTTATTTCTTAAATATAATACTTTGCAATCAATTTTGTTCGTCTGGAGGAATGCAGAGAATATGTCCGAGATAGGTAGTATAATCAAAGGAAAGGTGCAGAAAATCCTTCCCCGAGGCGCTATTGTGATATTAGAAAACGGCAAGAGGGGCTTTGTCCATGTCTCGGAGATAGCGGATGGCTTCGTGGAGAGAGTAGAAGATTTCCTTAAAGAAGGCGAAAGTGTGAATTGTAGGGTTCTGGGCTACGATGAAAGGGGAAGGATGGAGCTCTCCATAAAGAGGGCGAAAGAATCTTCGCCTCTGCTGGAGGAAAAACTACGCCAATTCCGCAAGCAGAGCGAAGAAAGATTAGCCAGTTTAAAAAAGAAACGAGAAACCAATGGAAGAGGAAGAAGATAGGTAACTCAGATATGCCAAGGCATATTGCTTTGGGTAATGGCACTTTGCTTGTTTGTCTTGATCGCTTTGCCCAGATAAGAGATTTTTATTTTCCCTATATAGGATTATATAACCATGTAATGGGGAATACTTGTAAGATAGGGCTGTGGGATGATAAAAAGGTTCTCTGGGCGGATGAAAGTTGGAAGGGTGAAATAAGATATGAGCCTGATGCTCTTGTTAGCTTCGCTCATTATGAGCTCCCTAATGGAATCGGGCTTTCCTTTAGGGACGCTGTCTATCCTTTCTCAAATATCTTCTTCAGGGAAATAGAGATAAAAGGCGATAGGGAAGTAACGCTTTTGCTCCATCATAATTTTTGTTTATTGGAAACGGATGTAGGTGATACCGCCTTTTACAATCCCTTTCTTGATGCGATTATCCACTTTAAGAGGGATGTTTATATCCTCTTATCCGGTTGCTTTCCTAAAGGGGGAATATATCAGTACTCCATAGGAACAAAGGAAGGCGAAAAGGGAACCTGGGTTGATGCTGAGGATGGGAAGCTCTCTATGCGTTCTATAGAGCAGGGAGCGGTGGATAGCACCTTTTCTTTCTTGCTCGAGCCTGACTTTCCAAATAATAGGGCTATTGTATGGCTCGCGGTTGGCAACTCCTTAAAAGAGGTTTTTGCCCTCCATGAGTTGGCGAGACAAAAAGGGGTTGAACTTTTGCGAGAAACCTACGCCTATTGGAGTAGTTGGTTGAGAAGCCTTCTGCCCGATTTCCTTGATTTATCCGAGGATATTGCTGAACTATTTCGCAAAAGTGTCCTGATCGTGAGGACAAACATAGACAATGGAGGGGCTGTTATCGCAGCAAATGATAGTGATATTATGAAGACAGCCCGAGCCCATTACTCATATATGTGGGGAAGAGATTCCGCCTTTACGATTATGGCACTGGATAAATTGGGACAAATAGATATCAGCAGGAGGTTCTTTCTCTTTGTTAAAGAACTTCTAAAAAATAATTTGCCTTTCCTCTGGCATAAGTATTCCGCAGATGGTTCCTTAGGCTCCAGTTGGCATCCTTGGTTGATAGGCAGTGAGAAGGAGATACCTTTTCAAGAGGATTCAACCGCTATCGTTATTCACGCTCTCCAACAACATTTCAAGAAATATGGAGATATTGAATTCCTTGCTGGTGTTTATGAGGAAGTGGTGAGGAATCCCGCCCGATTTATGAGCCATTATATAGAGGAGTCGCTCGGTCTTCCACGCCCTTCTTGGGACCTTTGGGAAGAGAGGAGAGGCGTCCATCTTTACACCTCCGCCATAACGGCCCTCTCTTTATTCTCAGCCTCAGAGTTAGCCGCTTATCTGGGCGATATGGAAAATTCAAGGCTCTTTTTCTCTAAAGGGGAAGGTATTTGGGAAAGGCTAAAGTTGTTTTTTAAGAAGGGGGAATACATTCGTAGTTTAATTCCCACCTCTTCAGGATGGCAGGAAGATACCACTCCTGATGCAAGTTTGTTTCTTTTGCTTCTCCTAAATAACTTTCCCTTTGACTCGGGGGAGCACTCTCCTTATCTTGAAGAAGTGGAGAAAGCTCTTTGGGTTAAAACATCTGTTGGTGGGGTGAGCAGATATAGGGGAGATTGGTATTTTCGCCAAACTGATGATATAGCCGAGGTGCCGGGTAATCCCTGGTATATCTGCACTATGTGGTTGGCTGAATGGCACATAGAGCGGGCAAAAACTGTAGAGGAATTGAGGGAGAGCCTGTATTTTTTCAGTTGGGCTAAAGAGCATTCCCTTCCTACTGGTGTTTTCCCTGAGCAAGTTCACCCTTTTACAGGTGAACCGCTCTCAGTTGCTCCCCTTACCTGGTCTCATAGTTCGTTTATCTCTGCTGTTCTCCGTTATCTCGCAAAGAGAAAGGAGGTCGAATAATTGAACTCTCATAAAATAGCGAGTTTCGCTTCAGGCATAGTTGTTTTTCTTGTGGGCATAGGACTTCTTATCTACACTTTTATAGTGGCTTTCTCCTCCTTGTCGTATCCTGTAACATTCAATCAACCAGAAGAGGTTACCCGCTATCTGGTTTCACTTGTTAAGAACATAGCCTATTTATTTATAATGGGGCTTTGTGCCACCCTGATAGCGATTATGGGTGTGAAGATGTTTAGAGGGGGCAGTTGACCGCCCAGTAGAGGTTAATATCTATCTCCTTTCGTCTAACCTTGATTTCCTCAATAGGTATCCTCATTACCTTTCCTTCCCACCAGCCCACTACGATTGGATAGCTTCCCTCGAGTAGGGCGATTACAGCTTCTTCTGCTATATATCTCGCTAATAATCTGTCAAAGAAAGAAGGTGGACCCCCCCTCTGGGAATGTCCTATAGCTGTTAGGCGGACCCTTATTTTTAGTTCTTTCTCTAATTTCTCGCCTACTTTATAGCCCCCTACTCCTTCTGCAACGACGCAGATAGCCCAGCCCTTTTCTTCCGTCTTCCTTTTAAGTCTCTCTAAAAGATGGGCTTCATCAAGGGGTATCTCCGGAATACACACATAATCCGCTCCTCCAGCATAAGCCACAGCAAGCGCTATATGTCCTGTGTTTCCTCCTAAGGTTTCCAGGATGAATATCCGCTCGGGAAGGGCCAGGGCAGTATCCCTTATCGAATCCAAGAGATTTATCGCCTTGTTGCAGGCGGTGTCGAAGCCTACGCTTTTCGTCAGAGGGACATCATCGTCTATAGTGCAGGGGATACCAACAGTAGGTATACCAAGTTCAGCCAAAAAGGGAATGCCCTCCTTCATAGAACCGTTACCACCCAAAACAATCACTCCCTCTATCCCTTTCTCCCTTACATTTTTCAGAATAGCTTGCTTCCCCTCTGGGGAAGCAAAATCCCTACTTCTTGAGGTCCTGAGGATTGTTCCTCCCCATCTCTCTATTCCCTCTGCAATGTTTTCCAAACAGATGAAATCCCCTTTTGCTAAACCATTAAATCCTCCTAAAATACCGATTAACTCTTTGCCCTTTTCTCGCGCTTTCTTATAGGCGAACTCGATACAGGCGTTCATACCCGGAGAATCGCCGCCGGAGCAGAGGATAGCAAAAGCCAACTCACTTCCTCCTTAAGGGTTGATATCTAAAAAGATAGGAAACCCCATCTTCCCCGATGAGCTGAAAATCCTTTCTCACCAATAAGACCTTGCTTAGGGGAGAGTTTTTATCTAAGAGGAGCAGTGAAATACTATATTTTTTAATCAGGGATTCCCAACCGTCGTGAGCGTTAACTAACGTTATACAGTCGTTAAGCGTTCCCTTTTTTCTGTAAACTTCTGCCCTCCCATCTATAAAGACTTTTTTCTTCGGATAACAACTGAAAATTAGATAACCACCCCACTTATACTCGTTGAAGATTTTTCCTTCCTCCTCTTGGATTCTCTTAATATTGTTTAAAGGAAAGAAATGGTGGGTATATTGGACGAAGACATGGAACATATCTTGGTAGGGGGGGAGGGCAACAACCTGGGATAAGCAAAGAAAGAAGGGGAAGAGAAAAGCTATAGGTTTGGTTATCCTTCCCATTGTTTCCTCCAAGGTATGAGAAACATCTTTGAAATTAAAAATCATCGGGGGGACAGTGAGGATAGCAAAAAGGGGGATATGTCGGACTGATTGGAGAGCGAAGTGAAGGAGGATGACACCGAGAGCGAGGTCTATAGCCCTTATACTATGGGTAAAAATAAAGGAAAAGAAAAAGGCGAAGATGAGCACTTCAAATGGTAATATATCAATGCGATGAAAATTGGGGGAGAACCATTCCACAATAATATCCTGTACTTCCCTCCAGCCAAGAAGGTTCAAAGCATGTTGATGGAGGTGCCATCCGTTTGGATTAACAAAGGTCAAGAGGAGGGAAAGTAGAAATATGAATAGCCACTTCCATTTATCCTCTTCTTTCCTCAATATAGCTTCTCCACTCCATAAGAACAAGACCAATAAGCCAAGGATAAATCCACTATGGAGGTTGCACCAGAGGAGGAAGAGGGGAGGGATGAAAAAGAGAAGTTTTCTATAAAGGAGGAGTAAAAGGAGAGCTAAAAATAGGTAGGAGAAGATTTGAGGGCGGACATCGAAGAATATGCGCGAGGTGGTGGCAGAGAGAAGAAGGACAAGGATAGGGAGAAGGGCTACCTGTTCTAAGGTAAAAATAGATAGTATGAAGAAGGTTAAGGCGATAAGAAAAGCTTTGAACAGGACAAGGAGATTGGGGTCAAGGCGATAGAGTAGGTAGAAGATGACATCAGAAAGCCATTCGTGAACGACCCATTTCTCTCCCCCAGCAGTGTAGGAAAAGATATCCTGATGGGGAATCCCCTGCTTGACGATGACCTCACCTGTCTTTATCTGCCAAAATGTATCAACGCCGGGGATTAGGGTGAAGGAAAGTAAGAAGAAAAGAAAGAAGAGGATAGCCAGCAATATAGCTCTCATAGGATTATTGAATAGTCCTTTTTAATGGATGACTGTTGCCATCTTGAAAAGGGGAAGATAGATAGAGAAGGCGACGAAGGCAACGACACCTGCGAGGAGGATAATCATCGTTGGCTCCATCAAAGATAACAAAGCTTTGATAGATCTATCTACTTCTTCATCATAAAAGAGGGCTACCTGCTCAACCATCTCCGGCAGATTTCCTGCTTCTTCACCTGTATCCACCATCTGCACGACCATATTGGGGAAGATGTCGTAGTTAGCCATAGGGTGGGATAGCTTGTATCCATCCCTCACATTTTCCTTTACGGCGTTTAGAACGGCGGCGAAAACACTGTTTCCCACAACATTTTTCGTTATCTCCAGAGAATTCAGGATAGGAACACCAGCTCCCAGAAGGGTGGAAAAAGTGCGAGCGAAGCGAGAAATTGCCATCTTTTGGACTAAATGTCCAAACAAAGGCAAGCGTAGTTTTAAAAGGTCAATTTGATATCTTCCTCCCGGGACCTTACTGTAAACATAATAGAATAAGAGAAGCGCGATGGCGAAGAGGGGAATAGCAAACCACCAATGGAGGAGCCACTCTGTTAGGCCCATAGCGATTCTGGTTATCCAGGGGAGTTCTGCCCCCATCTCCGAAAACATCCCCTTAAATGTGGGCATAACAACAAAGAAAAGGATGATTAGGACAGCTATAGCTATGACAAGAACCAACGCAGGATAAAATAGAGCCCCCTTTATCCTCCCCTTTATAGTCATCTCGCTATCTATGAAGCTTGCTATCCTATCCAGCACCTCCCCCATATTACCAGTAGCCTCCGCTACCCTCACCATACTCACATAAAGAGGGGAAAAAACCTTGGGATGGCGAGCAAAGGCATCAGCAAGGCCCATTCCTCCTACAACATTCTGTCTCACCTCACTAATTATACTTTTGAGTGCGGGGTTGACGGTTTGAGCTCGTAAGGAATCTAAACCGCGAATAATAGGGACACCCGCTCGCAAGAGAGTAGCGAATTGGCGGGTGAATACGAGCAAATCCCTATCCCTAACCCTGCCCAAGCTGAGGGCAAACCTGGCCCTTCTCAGTTCATCTTCCATTCGGATGTATATCACCCTTTGATTTTCCCTAGCGAGCCTCTCCACCACCTGGCTTTCCGTCTCCGCTTGTATCCTTCCCCTTACCAGGTTCCCATTGGCATCTATCGCTTCATAGCGGAAGCTGGGCATAGTCAATACCTCCTCCTTTCCAACAACCTCTCTATATTAAGAACGTCCACTGCATGGGCAAGCACCTGGTCCAAGCTGATATATCCCTCCCTATACAACTCCACCAGTGCCATATCCAGTGTTTTCATCCCCTGACCCGCACCCGTTTCCATCACGCCATAAATCTGGTATGTTCTACCCTCCCTTATAAGGTTTCTCACCGCAGTCGTGGCTATCATAACCTCAACAGCAACGATTCTTCCCCCTCCCATTTTCGGGAGTAACCTCTGGGAAAATATCGCTTCTATGCTTTCCGCCAACTGAGTCCTCACCTGTTCCTGTTGGGAGGGAGGAAAAAGGTCTATTATGCGGTCTATTGATTGAGGGGCATTCCTTGTATGAAGGGTGGCCAGGACCAAATGCCCCGTTTCGGCAGCTGTTAAAGCTATGGAGGTGGTTTCCAAGTCCCTCATTTCTCCTACCATTATTACATCAGGATCTTCTCTGAGGGCTGCTCGCAGGGCATTAGCAAAGGAGAGAGTATCAGAACCCACTTCCCTTTGATTTACTATAGAGCGTTTGTGTCTGTGTAGATATTCTATGGGATGTTCGATCGTGATTATATGGCAACTTCTCGTCTCGTTTATGTAATCCACCATTGCTGCTAAAGTCGTGGACTTACCAGAACCTGTGGGACCGGTTACAAGAACTAAACCCGATGTTTTATCTGCCACATCTTTAATTACTGGGGGGAGGTTAAGTTCTTCAAAAGAGGGGATTGTAGCGGGAATCACTCGCAAAGCAGCAGCAACCGCTCCCCTCTGGTAATATACATTCACTCTGAACCTTCCTAACGCCCTTATTCCATAGGAGAAATCTATCTCCTTTTGGGTTTCAAATTCCGTTAGTTGTTCTTCCGTAAAAATATCGTAGACGAGGCGCTGAGTATCCTGGGGGGTTAACTTGGTGAATTCAAGGGGTTGTAATACGCCATCTACTCTGATAATGGGGGGAAGCCCGGCGGTAATATGTAGATCAGAAGCTTTCCTCTCAACGGTTAGGCGCAATAAATCGTCTAGGGTAACAGTGGATATGTCTTGTAATTCCTTTTCACTTTCTTCATTCTGTAAAGACAACCCTTATCAACTCCTCCCAAGTGGTGATCCCTAATACAACTTTCTCAAAGGCATCTTCCTTTAAGGTTTTCATTCCTCCTTTAATTGCCGCCTCCCTTATTATGTGGGCGGGAGCCCTCTTGAGGACAAGCTCTCTTATCTCGTCGTCCACTACCATAAACTCAAATATCCCTGTGCGTCCTATGTAACCCGTCTTCCTGCATTTCTCACAACCTTTCCCCCGATAGAAGGTGCGCACCTTCTCGTCAAATCTCCCTATATCTATGCTCTTCAACACATCGCTTGGGACCTCGTAAGGCTCCTTACAATAGGGGCATATAACGCGCACCAGCCTTTGCGCTAAAACACCTATGACGGTTGAGGCTATAAGAAAGGGTTCTATCCCCATATCTATTAGGCGGGTCACGGCGCCAGGAGCGTCATTCGTGTGTAGTGTGGAAAGAACGAGGTGTCCAGTTAAAGCAGCCTCAGTGGCTAAAAGAGCGGTTTCCCTATCTCTTATTTCTCCCACCATTATTATATCGGGGTCTTGGCGAAGGATGGAGCGTAAACCCTCAGCGAAAGTGAAACCCGCTTTATAATTAACCTGGGCTTGGACTACTCCGGGGAGTTCATATTCCACGGGGTCTTCCAAGGTAATGATGTGTTGTTCCCCCGTGTTCAGACGATTGAGAACAGAATAGAGGGTGGTGGACTTCCCCGAGCCAGTGGGTCCGGTTACTAAGATTATTCCCCAAGGTTGCCGAATTATCCTCTCAAATCTTTCCAAGGTTTGAGGGAGCATACCCAGCTTGTCCAGTCCGCGCAAAATGCTACTCTTGTCAAGTATTCTCATCACTACTTTTTCCCCAAAAACGGAGGGATAAGTGGAAACGCGAAAATCATAGGTCTTAGCTTCTAAAGTGAGGGAGAACCTTCCGTCCTGAGGTAACCTTTTTTCCGCTATATCCATTCCCGCTACTATTTTGAAGCGAGATATAAGGGAAGGCTGTATTTCTTTGGGGAGGTCAAGGGCTTCCCGAAGGACGCCGTCTATTCTATATCTAACCCTTACTCTATTTGCTTGGGGTTCTACATGGATATCGCTTGCCCGCTCAGTTATAGCCTGGGTGATTACCAGGTTTGCCAAGCTAACAACCGGGGCTTCCTCCGCCATATGCTGGAGCCTTTCCGGGCTCACCTCTTCAACCTCCTCCGCTATGCCTGTGTCTATCCCTAAATTCTTCGCGGTAGCAAGTGCCCTTTCCACCGTTTCCTTGACGGGAAAAGTTAGAGGGTGAAGTTCGCTAAGAAAATGTTCTATCTCTTCAGCCACAGCCATCACGGGTTCTATGTCCATTCCGGTTATCAATCTCATCTGGTCTATAGCGAAGACATCGAGGGGGTTCTTCATCGCTACTACAAGTCGTCCATCTCCCTCTAACCGGACAGGAATGGCAGTTAATCTGAAAGCGAGGTCTCGGGGAAGCAAGCGCACTACATCTTCCGTGGGAGGAGATTGAGATAAGTTCACAAACGCTACCCCCCACTGTTTGGCGAGAAGCCGAGCCTTCTCCCTCTCAGTAATGTATCCTGAGCTTACCAGATAGTCAGGGAAGGAGAGCACCTTTTCTAATTTGGTATATTCTTCCAAAACTTCCTCCAACTTTTCCCTGCTCATTAACCCTTCTTCTATAAGAAGTTCTTCAAAACTTTTCCTCATCACAACTGAGCACCTCTATAAAATTATAAATTTGCTTTTATAATAAAGCAATGTTACTGTAAAATCAACCCTTTAATGTTAATATATTATTTTGGGCGATTTAGAAAAATTGTCAATCTTTACTTTTCCCCCTAAAACCTGTATAATTCTCTTTTGAAATGGAAGAGACAAGAATAATAGCGTTTGCTTTTGAAAGCCCTTTTTCATTGGAAGCCCATTTCGGCAATCGCTATGCCCTCTATAGCGTTCCAACGAGGGACTATCTCCTTATTCGCCTTAAAGCAGGCGGGGCCCCTCGAATCCGTGCTCCCCTAAATGTTTGTCTTGTTATAGACAGAAGCGGGTCAATGGAAGGTGAGCCCCTTGAGTATACAAAAAAAGCCTGTGCCTATGTTGTGGACCTTCTCGAGCCTCAAGATGTCCTATCTATCGTCGCCTTTGCTGAGGATGTAAATGTGATTATGCCGCCAAGAAAAGTGGTCAACAAGGAACTCATAAAGACGCACATTATGCGCTTAGAAGTTGGAGATACCACAAATCTCTACGACGGACTTATGGTAGGGGGAAATCAGGTTAAATCCCTTCCCCTTTCCAATTACACTAACCGCGTCCTTCTCTTCACCGATGGTGAGCCTACAACAGGCATAAAGGATTACCCTACAATCACCCAACTTGCTGGTAGTTTGAGGGAGAGTGGCATAAAGGTAACCGCTTTGGGCTTCGGATTAGAGTATAACGAAGAACTCTTGGTAGGAATAGCTAAGCGAGGTGGGGGAAATTACTACTATATTTCTCGGCCTGAACTAATCCAAGAGGTGTTCAGACGAGAGATGGAATCCCTCCTTACTGTGGCGGCGAGGAATCCAAAGGTCAAGGTGCGTCTCTCTCGTTGGGTGAGGGCAAGGGATGTGCTTGGCTACGATGCCGAATATAAGGGTAGGGATGTTGAGGTTCAGCTAGTGGATTTGGAACGAGGTGCCTCTATCTCGCTCCTTATGGAGTTGGAGCTTGAGCCTCGTCCCGCGGGGACCTATCGCATAGCTCGGGTTGAGGTAGAATCAGATGATATAAAGGATAAATTGGCTGAGGATGTTGTGGTGGATTTCGTGGAGGATGTGGCGCTAATACAAGAGGGGGTGAACGAGATAGTTAAGAGGGAGTGGGAAGCGAAGCAAACAGCAAGGTCAATAGAAAAGACCCTTATGGCTATGAAGACGCAGGCTATTTCCACCGCGGCTGCGGTGGCAGAGTTAGAAAGGACGAAGATCTTTCTTAGGGAGCAAGGTAGGTTGGAGGAAGCCCAGGAAGTTGAACAGGCTATAGAGAGCCTTAAGAAAGGAACTTCCCTGGAGGCGGAGAAAACCCTCGTGGGGACCATCTATAAGATGGACATTGGTAAGAAGAAAGAGGAAGCTAAATGAGTGAGGAAACAGTCGCCCTCCAACCCGTAGAATGTCCTATCTGCCATTTCCAGAATCCTCCCGGGGAAAAGTTCTGCGAAGATTGTGGGTTCCTTTTAGGTAGTGAGGTTGGAGAATTGAAGGCGCCACCCGAGGAGGTAATGGGAGCCACACTCGTCTCCCGTGATGGTAAGGAATACAAGTTGAAGGAGGGGGAAAACCTCCTGGGAAGGGAATCCGCTGATATACTTCTCTTCTACGATAAATCAGTATCTCGTAGACATGCTCTCATAATTTGGGAGGGCGACAAATGCTACATAGAAGACCTTGGCTCAACCAACGGGACTTTCATTAACGGTGTTCGCCTTCCTACAGGGCAGAAGACACCAATCTATGATGGGGACGAGGTTGCCTTCGCCGATTCTAATTTCCGTTTTTCCTGTCCCAACTGTAAAAGGGGGGAAATAGAAGCGAAAGCTTTCATCGTTATGGAGGGAAAAGAGATACCTATTCCCCAGGAGGAGTTTCTCATCGGCAGGAGGGAAGGGGACCTAATTGTTCCCAATCCCTATGTATCCCATAAACACTGCAAAATTTACATTGAGGAATCGGGAGCATTCATTGAGGACCTCGGTTCAACCAACGGCACTTTCCTCAATGGAGAACAGATCGAAAGTGGGCGAAAGTTTCCTTTAAATGACGGAGCGCTAATAGAGATAGGAGGGACAAAGCTTGTCTTCCGACTTGAAAGAAAAGAGGGAGGAGAAAACCGAGAAACTCAAGGCGGTTAAGCTCCCCCCTTTCCGGTTCAAGGTAGCGGGCAGAAGCATTATTGGGAAAGTGAGGGAGAATAACGAGGATAAGATGGAGTTTTTCATTCCCGAGAGCGAAGAGCTTCTTGAGGAGAAAGGGGCGATTTTCCTCGTTGCTGATGGTATGGGTGGACACAACGCGGGACAAATTGCCGCCGAGCTGGCAGTTCAAACCTTTCTCCGCTCTTATCTCCAGGATAACTCCCGAAATGCCCTCCAATCCATTAAGAATGCGGTAACCGAAGCAAACAAATTGGTCTATACTGTCGCTTGTGGGATAAGCGAAAGGGAAGGGATGGGATGCACTTTGACGGTAGCGGTGGTAAAAGGGGAAAGTCTTTACCTCGCTCACATCGGTGATAGCAGGCTATATCTCATTAGGGATGGCTCAGCAAAACAACTTACAGAGGACCATACATGGTTCGCAGAGCAGGTTAAAATGGGAATAACAAGTGAAGAAGCACAGTTTTCCCCTTTTCGTAATCTCCTCACTCGCTCTTTAGGAACGAGGGAAAATGCTGATGTGGATCTTGCCCAATATACTCTTGAGGACGGTGACATCCTTCTCCTCTGTTCTGATGGTTTCTATGAATATATAGCGCCTGAGGAAATAGTGGAGGAATTGAACAGGGATATATCTATGGGGATTTTCAATCTCACGGAATTGGCGGAGAAAAGAGGAGGGAAGGATAATATAACCGCCCTCGCTGTGCGAGTGTTAAGGGAAGAGAAACCCAAAGGGGGTTTTTTCTGGAGGAGATAGCTGTTCCTTATGAATAGACCCACTGTGCAGAAGCTTGGCAAATACGAGATAATAAGGGAGATAGGGCGTTCTAACGATGTAGTGTATGAAGCCTATGACCCTCAGTTGAAACGGAGGGTTGCCATAAAGGAACTCCTAATTCCTCCTGCTTTATCTGGTGAAAAGGCTGTAGAAAGGCGGGAACGCTTCTATCGAGAAGCGAGAGCCGCGGGTTCGCTTCAACACCCAAATATAGTTACAATCTATGAGGTTGGGGAGGATAACGGACGCCATTATATGGTGATGGAACTTCTGGAGGGGCAGAACCTGCGGGAGATACTCCAAATGAGGGGTGCCCTTTCAATAGAGGAATCCCTCAATATTGTGGAGATGGTCCTTAATGCCTTGATGGTTGCTCATTCCCGGGGCGTCATTCACAGGGATATAAAACCTGAGAACATTCACATACTCCCCTCCGGAATAATAAAGCTAACCGACTTCGGCATCGCTCGCATTACCTTTGAACCAGCCCTTACCCTGGAAGGGGAAGTCTTCGGCACTCCCAGCTATATGTCGCCGGAGCAAATCAAGGGTCTCCCCTTAGATGGGAGAAGCGATCTCTTCTCCCTGGGTGTGGTGATGTATGAGATGTTAAGTGGTAAAAAGCCCTTTACCGGCGAGAGTCCCGTCACCATCACCTACAATATTCTTTCCCAGGAACCAGAGCCTATTCCCGGGCTGCCACTCCCTCTATGGGAGATAATAAAGAAGGCGCTTCAGAAAAACCCCACCAATAGGTTCAGAGATGCTGAGGAAATGCGCAGTGCGATTAAGAAAATAAAAGAGCTTCCCCTCACAAAAGTAGACCACACTCCCCCTCCTACAATCCCCTCGGCACCCGCTCCTGCTCCCCCCTCCATAACTAGTGAGCCCACATCTTCACTACCTCCAAGAAGGCGGATAATATATCTCCCTGAGACTCAGAAGAACATCCTTGTTCTGCTTCTGGTTACCATTATGAGCACCGGTGCCCTCCTCTCGTTTATTTTCGGGTTAAAAGCTCTATATGAAAGATGGGAAATAGGGAAGCGAAGGGCGCAGGCAATAGTTTTATTTAAGGAGGGTATTGATTATCTTCAGAAGGGGGACCACCAATCCGCTCTTGAGAAGTTCCAGCAGGCTTTTCAATTGGATAGGGGAGATTTGGAGAGAAGCAAAGTGGCACAGGCGACGAGAACCGCAATCGCAACGATATACACTAATTCTGCTATAGAGGAGTACCGCAAGGGTAATCTTCTCCCTGCTCTGAACTTCGTTAACACAGCCCTCCTCTGGGATAACGAGTTCATACCAGCTCATCTAATGCGGGGGAGCATTTTCTTCCTCCTCCGTAGTTATGATATGGCTTTAAGCGAATGGCGGTATGTAGTATCTAAGAGTCCCATGAGCAAAGAAGCAGAGATAGCAAAGGAAGGAATAGCGAGTGTATATTATGTCCGAGGGGTGCAAGCTTATCAAAAAGGCGATACCCTTGGAGCCCGCTATTGGTGGATGGAGGCGCTCATCACTGCACCAGGAAGTAAAGCAGCTGAGCAAGCCGAGATGGCACTTGGTAGATTGGAGTTACCATTTCCCTAAGATGAAAATATCCTACTCCCGCCTTGCGGAATATTCTGAATGTCCCCGAAGATATTATTACCGCTATGTGGAGGAGCGTTCGCTCCCCAAGCAAAGCGAGGAAATGGTGCTGGGGAGCATCCTCCATGACCTTCTGAAATACATTCTCACTCCTGCCCTTCTTCCGCCTACCTTCCAGGATGCTGAGAGACGTCTTCGTTCCCTTTTGAGTGGAAAAGTGGGGGCGGAGAGGATGGCAGAAGCTATTGAATTAGGTAGAAAGGTGATAGCGAACCTTTTAAACGAGGATACAAGCAGAATCCTCGCTATAGAATACAGCTTTTCCTTAGCTCTGAGTAAACACCTCGTCACTGGCAGAATGGACAGGGTTGATAGGCATAAGGACGGAGAATTGGAGATATTGGAATATAAGCTCCATAGTCAAAGGGGATGGCGAGATAATCTCCAACTTGTCCTTTATCACCTCGCTGCCGAGAGTATCTGGCATCCTCCTTCAATAAAACTAACCCTTGTTTCCTTTATAGATAACGAAAAGGATAGCTTTTATCTAAAAGAAAGCGAAGTGGTGGAGGGACGAGAGAAAATAATAAATTTAGCAAGTGGTATAGAGAGGGGAGATTTCACTCCCTTGCGTGGTGATCATTGTTTTCGTTGTCCCTTCTACACGGTATGTTTTAAAGAATTTCCTCCCGAAAGGGAAAGCCTCCTATAAGGATAGCTATCGCCACGGCGAAGCTGCGAGAATGGGATATGCTAAGCAGTATCTCTCCTCCTTTGGCCATCTCTTTTGTCTTCCCATAAAGGACAACCCGGGGCTTGCCATTTTCCTCGTTCACTATCTCTATTTCTTGCCAGGGAAGGTGTCTGCCTAACGCCTTCATAATTGCCTCCTTGGCGCAGAAGCGTCCCGCTACCTGTTCAACTTTTTTGCAATAAGCCCTTTCCCTCTCGGTGAGTACCCGCTGAACGAAACGAGGGTTTTGCAGGGCTTTCTTTATCCTTTCTATCTCTATTATATCTATACCCAATCCATCAATTGGTACCCTTTTCATCTCTTAAAAATTTTAAACTCTTTCCCCAATCTGTCAAAACAAAGTAGCTCTCTTTCCTTACGGACCTTACGAATTATTCAATGCCTATACTTTACTTTTTCCTCTTTTTGCTATAATGTTATTAGAGATGAAGGTAACCAAATTAATTAGAAACCTGCTTATCCTTACTTTCCCTCTCGTTATATTTGGGGCAACTAACCCTTATTGGGAAGGAGTCAAGTTATTTGAGGAAGGTAAACTACAGGAGGCAGAGGAGAAGTTCTTTCAGGCTCTTAGGGAGGACCCTACTGACCCCTATACCCTATCTTGGTTAGGTTTTATAGAGATGAGGTTAGGGAAATACGGAGAAGCTGAGAAACACCTAAACGCAGCCCTATCAATCAATGCTCGTCTGGCAGAAGCGTGGAATAATCTCGGTAGCCTACACATAGCATTAGGAGCGGTAGACAAAGCGATTGAGGCGTATCAGAAGGCTGTGCAGGTTAAACCCTCTTTCAGCGATGCTTTCTACAACTTGGGGGGTGCCTATCTACAAAGAGGTGATATAGAGGAAGCAATTGTTGCCTTACAAACCGCGGTCAAACTTTCCCCTAATAACCACCTTTACCACTATAGCCTCGGCCTCGCCCTGCGGAAGAAGGGCATATTAGATGAAGCTATCAAGGAATTCCAAAAAGCTGTTTCTCTTTCACCTCAAGGAGCATACTATCTCCATCTTGCCCTCTGCTTGTGGGAGAAGGGAGATAAAAAGCAGGCGGAAGAGAGTATTCGCAAAGCTATGCCCAATCTCAAAGGTGACCAAAGTTTATCTCTTCTTGCCGGAAAGATGCTTTTGGATAAAGGGCAAGTGGACGATGCTATTGCCTTTCTTAAAGCCTCAGTTCAGGGGAGTGACCCTTACCCTTATTTTCTCTTAGGGACGGCTTATAGCAAAAAAGGGGACTTGAAATCTGCTGAGGAAGCTTACCAATCTGCTCTTAACCTTACCCCCTTGGACCCCGATGTCCTCAATAACCTCGCCGTTGTGCTTTACAGGAGGGGAAAATATCAAGAGGCTCTGGTTTACTTGGACAAGGCACTGGAGGTGAAATCCGATTTTTCTCTCGCTTATTATAACAAAGCGCTCGTTCTACGGGCACTTGGCAGCTTGGACCAAGCAATAGACACGCTTAAGAAGGCTATCGCCATAGACAGCAAGCTTCCATCCGCCTATTTTCTTTTGGGAGAAATCTATATAGAACGAAACGATTACCAATCCGCTGCCGAAGCTTTTCAATCCACCATCTCATTGGATGCTAAAAACGTTCAGGCTTACAATAACCTTGGACTTTGTCTTGACCGTCTGGGTAAGTTTCAGGAAGCAATTGATACATATCAGAGGGCAATAAACCTCAACCCAGATTTTCCCTATCCCTATAACAACCTGGGAGTGGTTTATGAAAAGATTGGCGAACTGGAATCTGCTCTCCGTTACTACAAAATAGCCCTTCAGAAAAATCCCCAATTTGAGGAGGCGAAAGCTAACGCGGAACGCTTGGAGGAGGAACTGGGGAAGACACCCCACCAAGGGAAAAAGCAATGAGAGGGAAAATTTATCTCTGGCTATCCAAGGATAAAAAGCACGCTTTAAGCAAGGGGAAAAAACTCCTCCAAATCATAAGAGAGAAGGGTTATGAGTTAAGGTTGGACCCCGAGGTAGCCGCTTCCTTAGCGCTTCCCCAACTCGCTTTGGAGGAGGGAGAAATAGGAGAATTAGACCTTGTAGTTGTGGGGGGTGGGGATGGAACAATTTTACAAGCAAGCCATTTCGCCGCACCCCTTGGGCTCCCCATTTTGGGAGTGAATATGGGGCGTTTTGGTTTCCTTGCGGAGTTTTCCTTAGCTCAAACACCCCAAGCGGTAGAGAATTTCTTCAAGGGCGAGGTTTATATAGAAAAGAGGATGATGCTATCAGCGGAGACAAAGGGAAAGAAACTCTATGCTTTAAATGATGTCGTGCTCAGCAAGGGGGGTCTTTCCCGTATACTCCATGTGGAAACCCGCGTAGGGGAAGAACTACTCGCTGTTTATCCCGCTGATGGTATAATCGTTTCTACTCCAACGGGTTCCACTGCTTACTCCCTCTCTGCTGGGGGACCAATTATAGAACCATCGCTGGAGCTTATTATCCTCACCCCCATTTGTCCCCATACCTTGAGCGCCCGTCCTCTCGTTTTAAAACCGGAGGAGGAAATCCGCTTGAGACTCCGCCCACCCCATCCCGGTTCCGCTTTTCTCACCCTGGATGGGCAAGAGGGCATATCAATAGGTATGGAAGAAATTGTAGTGAAAAAGGCTCCTTTCACTGCTAATTTCGTCCTCCCCACTCATTATTCCTTCTATAGGAAGGTCCGTTCCTCCCTCCGTTGGGGGGTGAGAAAGGGGGTGGTTTGAAAATACTCTACGAACTTTACATCAAGGATTTCGCCATAATAAGAGAAATGAGGGTGAATTTAGGGGAGGGGTTAAATGTGCTTACTGGAGAGACAGGAGCGGGAAAATCTATAGTTATAGACGCGCTAAACGCCCTTACGGGAGGGGATGTTGACCCCCTTATGCTCTCCCAAGAAACAATTATAGAGGGCGCCTTCGATATATCCTCTTCTTCTTCCATCCTTGCTCTTTTAGAGGAAAAAGGCTTTTCTATCGAGGATTTTCTCATCATTAATCGTGAATTCAAGGGTGGCAAGGGGATAGCCAGGATTATGGGAAGGATGGTCCCCCTACAATTCTTAAAAAGGTTAGGAGACCTGCTCATAGATATTCACGGTCAGCATGAACATCAATCCCTCCTCAGGCAATCCTATCACCTTGATGTCTTGGACAGCTGGGGAAAAGGCACTTTGGAGCAAAGGAAAAAAGTAGGAAGACTCTTCTCTCTCCTTCAAGAGAAGAGGAAAGAATATGAGGAAATAGAGAAGAGAGGACGGGAAAGGGAAAGACTTCTTTCTCTTTACGAATTTCAATTAGAAGAGATAAACGAGGCAAGGCTTACCCCTGGTGAGGAGGAAGAACTGAAAAGGGAAGCTCTCCTCCTTTCAAACGCTGAGAAAATTTATCAGAATCTTTCCCTTGCTTACGCTATTTTGAAAAGCGAAGAGCCCTCGGTGGAGGATTTACTCGGCAGGGTAGAGGTATTGGTAAAGGAAGCTTCTATCTACGATGATAGACTGAAGGAATTGCTCAATTCTCTACAAGAGGCTTATAACTTGGTTGAGGAAACCGCCGGTGCTTTGAGCACTTATGTGAACGACATAGAATTCAACCCCCGGAAGCTTGAGGAGGTCGAGGAGAGGCTCTATCTTATATCTCGCCTTAAGGGAAAATATGGAGGGAGTATAGAGGAAATCCTTGCCTATAAAGAGAAAATAAAGAGGGAAATGGAGACCCTTGTTCAAAGTGAGGAACGATTAGAGGATTTAAAGAAGGAAATAAGCCAATTGGAGGGAGAATTGGAAAAGGAGGTCGCTCGTCTCTCGGAGATGAGAAGAGAATCTGCTCAATCCTTGGAGGAAATGGTGCTTGAGCATCTGAGAGATTTGGGAATGGGGAGAGCAAGATTTGAAGTGTCCCTAATGCCCAAGGAATTGGATAATAAAGGTGCTGATAAAGTAGAGTTCCTCTTTAGTGCCAATCCTGGTGAACCCCTCTATCCCCTTCAAAAGATAGCATCGGGAGGGGAACTTTCCCGCTTTATGCTCGCAGCTAAAAGTGCCCTGAGGGAGGTTGACCCCGTGCTCATTATGGTTTTTGACGAGATAGATCAAGGAATCGGAGGGGAAATGGGATTTGTATTAGGGGAAAAATTGCGCCAGTTGGGTAAGAAAAGGCAAGTGATAGTCGTCACCCATCTTCCTCAAATAGCTTGCTTTGCGGACCACCATTTCCTAGTGAGAAAGATAGAAGACGATCTCCATACAGAAGTGGTTATAAATAAACTGGACAAACAAGGTAGGGTGGGGGAGTTAACGAGGATGTTGGGAGGGAACGAGTCGGCAGCCACGGCCTATCGCCATGCCCAGGAACTTTTGGAGAAATACAGCAAAGTTTAAGAAAGGAGGGATTTGAGTTATGGTAAGGAAGCTCCTTTTCCCAAGCCAGTTCTACTGGGGAACAGCTACAGCCTCTTACCAAATAGAAGGAGGTTGGAATGAAGATGGTAAAGGAGCCTCAATCTGGGATACATTCTCCCATACCCAAGGGAAGATAGAGGATGGCTCCACAGGTGATGTCGCTTGCGACCATTACCATCGTTGGAGGGAAGATGTGGCGCTTATGAAAGAAATAGGTTGTAACGCTTACAGGTTCTCTATATCCTGGCCGAGAGTTATTCCCTTGGGCAAAGGGAGAATAAATCCAGCTGGTTTAGACTTCTATGACCGATTAGTTGATGCTCTGCTTGAAGCCAAGATTACCCCCTTCATAACTCTCTATCATTGGGACCTTCCACAAGCGCTTCAGGACGAAGGCGGATGGGCTAATCGGGATACAGCTTATTATTTCGCCGATTACGCAAGCGTAGTGGCTCATAAGTTGGGAGACAGGGTTAAACATTGGATAACTCACAACGAGCCCTGGGTGGTTGCTTGGATAGGTTACGGTTGGGGAGTTCACGCTCCCGGGCTAAAAAATGAAAAGATAGCACTTCAAGTAGCTCATCACCTTCTCCTTTCCCACGGCGTGGCGGTAAGGGTTCTGCGGGACGCCTGCTCTGGGGGAGAGATAGGGATAACCCTCAACCTATCCCCTGTCCATCCCGCAAGCGAGAGGGAAGAGGACAAGCTGGCGGCGAGGAGATATGACGGCTTTCTCAATCGCTGGTTTTTGGACCCCATTTTCTATGGGCACTATCCTCCCGATGTCTTGGAACTTTATATCCAGTATGCTCCAAGGATTGATCCGGGAGATATGGCGACCATTTCTTACAAAGTGGATTTCCTTGGTGTAAATTACTATTCCCGCAGTGTGATGAAGTTCAACCCGGCCGCAGGTCCTCTACAAGCGGAGGGGGTAGCCCCTGAGGGGGCGGAGTTCACGGAGATGGGCTGGGAAATTTATCCTCCCGGTCTTTACGAGATCCTGATGCGAGTTGGGAGGGATTACCAGCCTGAGAAACTATACATTACCGAAAATGGTGCTGCCTTCGCCGACGAGATAGCCCCAGATGGCGGTGTCCATGACTTAAAGAGGATATCCTACCTCCGAGAACACTTCGCGCAAGCGCAGAAGGCGATTCAGGATGGGGCTAAACTTGCCGGTTATTTCATTTGGTCACTTATGGACAACTTTGAGTGGGCGCACGGCTTCACCAAACGGTTTGGGATAATCTATACCGATTACCAAACCCAGAAAAGGATAATGAAGGATAGTGCTCTGTGGTATAAGAAGGTCATAGAGAATAACGCTGTAGAAATAGAAGATTAGGCTTCAGCATTAGGAAGGTGAGTTAATGGAAAAGCGAAGAGTTTTAAGCGAAATCTACATTTTGTTCTTGCTCTTACTTTCTCCCTACTGGGTGAGAGGGGAAAGTATAGGGTTTAACATTGGCTACTTCTATCCCTCGAGTTCATCTGTGAGGGACCTCTACGGGAACAACTGGCTTCTTATGGGTATTTCTATCCCTCTAAATGTCTATCAAGTGTTTAGGGAGGAGCGAAAGGAATATATAAGTCTTGACTACATCCACAATTCTTATAGTGGCGTGTTTGAAGGTTCTCCTTATGATGCCTATGTAACCAATATTCCCTTGATGTATAACACCCGTTATCAGAACGCCGGCAAGAATTTTTACTATACCTATGGAATAGGCTTCAACTATCTGAAGGTGAAGGTGAATATAGGGAGCGAAAGCGATAGTGGTTCCGAGATAGACTTGGGAGGTCAGCTTGCTTTCGGCTATGGAACGGATAATCTTGGGATAGAACTTCGCTATATAGAGTTCGGCAGAGGGGGCAATACTGGGCTCTGCTTGACGTTGGCAGGACGATTTTAACATAGTATTTTTGGGGGAGTTTACCTTTCTATTGGTTCAAAAAACTTGACGCTAAAAGAATTTGTTATTTAAAATTGAGCGATGGTTTTGTGCTTTAGCGTAATGTTGAGAGTCTCTTGAAAAGGAGGCGAATCTTCTATGCAGGAAATGTTGGAGATACGCTGGCACGCCCGAGGTGGACAGGGCGCTAAAACCGCTGCTCTCCTTCTTGCGGAAGCGCTTATGGGAGAAGGCACCTATGTGCAAGCCTTTCCTGAGTATGGTCCAGAGAGAATGGGCGCGCCTATGCGTTCCTATGACCGCATATCCTCAAAGCCGATAAGGCTCCACACTTCCATTAAAACCCCAGATGTTATCATCATCCTTGACCCCTCCTTACTTACTGACCCCTCTACAATGGAAGGCTTGAAGGAAGACGGTATAATCCTTGTCAACACAGTGGAGGATCCTAAAACGGTAAGAGAGAAATACCACATAAAGGGGAGAAAGATCTATACTCTCAACGCTTCCCAACTCGCTCAGGAAGAACTAAAGCGAGATTTGGCGAGCGTTCCTATGCTTGGTGCCCTTATAAAGGTAACGGGACTGAGGAGCTTAGAGGTGTTCCTTCACCACATTAGAAAGGAGTTGGAGCGCAAGTTTGCTCATCGTCCTGAGGTGATCGAAAGTAATCTGAAGCTCTATAAGAGAGCCTATATGGAGGTGAAAGGAGAATGAAGTTGACGGATAAATCGCAGGGTTGGAAAGAGCTCCCCATAGGAGGGATAATCCCTGGGGGAGGAACCTCCCGTGCTTACAAGACCGGCACGTGGAGAACGGGCAAGAAACCCGTTTGGCATCCTGAAAGGTGTATCCAATGCCTTTCCTGCTGGATTTATTGTCCTGATGACGCTATCTTCATCACCGAGGATGGCAAACGGGCGGATTTCAACTACGAGTATTGTAAGGGTTGTGGAATTTGCGCCAGGGAGTGTCCCGCCAAGCCCGAGAAAGCCATTGAGATGGTCGACGAGTTGAGATAAGGAGGGATAGAAATGGCACAAAAAACAAAGGAACTTATGGCATTAACAGGAAACGAAGCTGCTGCCTATGCTATGAAACAGATAAACCCCGATGTAGTGGCAGCTTATCCCATCACTCCCCAAACCGAGCTGATGCAGACATTCGCCCAGTATGTTGCCGATGGCTTGGTTGATACGGAGCTCGTGGCAGTTGAAAGCGAGCATTCTGCTATGTCCGCCTGTGTGGGGGCAGCGGCAGGGGGGGCGAGAACGATGACAGCCACATCTTCCCAGGGACTGGCTCTTATGTGGGAAGTCCTCTATATCGCCTCGGGTCTGCGTCTTCCCATCGTTATGAGCGTTGTAAACCGTGCCCTTTCCGCCCCTATAAACATACACGGCGACCACTCCGATTCAATGGGAGCCCGGGATTCCGGTTGGATACAACTCTGGTCAGAGAATGCCCAGGAAGTCTACGATAACCTCATCCAAGCAGTGAGAATCGCGGAGGAAGTATTTCTTCCTGTTATGGTAAACCTTGATGGTTTTATAATCTCCCACGGCGTGGAAGTTGTTGAGACTTTGCCCGATGATACGGTCAAGGAATTCGTTGGAGAAAGAAAAAGTCCTTATAGACTACTTGACATAGATCATCCAATAACAGTGGGTGCTTTGGATTTACAGGATTATTATATGGAGCATAAGCGCTCCCAAGCAGAGGCGATGCGAACTGCTATGCCCACAATTTTAAAAGTGGGGAAAGAATTTGAGGGGATAGCGGGGCGCAATTACGAGGCTGTGGAGAATTACCGCCTCGAAGACGCCGAATTGGTGGTAGTAGCTTTGGGTTCTACCTGTGGAACAGCCAAGGACGCGATTGATGAATTGAGAGAGGAAGGGATAGAAGCGGGACTTCTTAAAATAAGGGTCTTTCGCCCCTTCCCCTGGGAGGAAATAAAATCCGCTCTCGGGAGCAAAAAAGCTGTGGCGGTTATGGACAGGGCGGAAGGAATGTCAGCAGTCGGTGGCCCCCTCTTCCATGAAATTCGTTCCTGCTTGTATGACCTTACCAACCGACCCCTCACCGTCAACTATATCTATGGATTGGGAGGAAGGGATGTAGCAATTGAAGATATTAAGAAGGTATTTTATGACCTCGTTTCCATCGCCAAGCTCGGTAAGGTAGAGGATTTCTATCGCTATCTGGGAGTTAGAGAGTAAAAGGAGGAGAGAAAATGGCGAGACTAAGAGATTTAGCGAAAAAGCATTCACCCTTAACATCTGGACATAGAGCTTGTAGTGGTTGCGCCTTTCCCCAAGTTGCGCGTCAAGTGCTTCTGGCAGCCGAGGAACCTGTAGTCGTTGTCGTGGCTACAGGTTGTATGGAGGTAGCAACGACGATTTTCCCCTACACAGCTTGGTGTGTTCCCTGGCTCCACTGTGCCTTTGAAAACGCCGCCTCTACTTTATCGGGTGTTGAATCCGCTTATCGCGCACTTAAGAAGCGGGGGGTAATAGATAGGGAGATACGCTTCATAGCCTTTGGCGGCGATGGAGGAACTTACGATATAGGTCTTCAGGCTCTCTCTGGCGCTTTGGAAAGAGGGCATAGGATGCTTTATGTTTGCTACGATAACCAGGCGTATATGAACACAGGAATTCAGCGCTCCGGTGCTACTCCTACTTATGCCCATACTACCACAAGCCCGGTGGGGAAAGTGATACCGGGGAAGCTGGAGAGAAGGAAGGATTTGACTGAGATAGTGGTGGCTCATGACATTCCCTATGTTGCCCAAAGCACCCCTGCTCACTGGAACGACCTTGTTACAAAGGTGCAGAAGGCGCTAGCGGTGGATGGTCCCTCTTTCATCAATGTCCTGCAACCTTGCCGATTGGGCTGGAACTTTGAGGCAGATATGGCAATAGAACTGGCAAGGCTCGCCGCCGATACCTGCGTGTGGCCGCTTTATGAGGTCGTCAACGGCGAATACAGGTTAACCTATCGCCCCAGGGAGAAGAAACCCGTTGAGCAATGGTTGAAGCTCCAGGGAAGGTTCCGCCACCTCTTCCTCCCCGAGAACCGCCATCTAATAGACGAGATACAAGCAGAAACGGATAGGAAGTGGGAGAAGCTCCTGAAGAAGTGCGGTTTAGCTTAACAGAAATAAAAGTTTTAAAAAGTTTACTGGCCGTTTTAGGTGTGCTTTTTCTTCCCTCCCAAACTTTCCCTCCGGAAGAACCTCTCTTCCTACCCAGAGGGGAGAATATAGTTATAAATGGAGGATTTGAGGAAGGTAAAAATGGTGTCCCAATTGGTTGGTCATTTATTAAGGGCATCTCTTCCCTTGACTCCTCTGTTTTCCACTCTGGTGGGTTTAGTCTGAAATACACGCGGACTGACGAGAATGATTATCGTCTCGTCTCTCAAAAGCTTCCCTGTCACCCAGGTAAGCTATACGAGGTTTCTCTCTGGATAAAAGGGGAGGATGTGAGGGGGAAACCTGCTGACCAAGGAGCAGGCTTCTGTGTAGAGTGGTTGGATAAGGAAGGCAAATGGATGGGAGGAAATTACCCAAGTTGCATTACAGGGACATTTGGATGGAGGCAACTCAAAACTTATGTGCGTATTCCTAAAGAAGCGAGCAGTGTTCATATCATCCTGTATATGCGGAGAGGAACCACGGGCACAGCTTGGTTTGACGATGTGCAGGTCACAAGAGTTGCAACTCCTTTGGTAAAATTGCGCCCCATTTTCCCCTCTTATAGGGGAATTCTTCGGTTACCTTCCAAGGGAAAGAAAATCCTCGTTGAATTGGAAATAGAGAGAGAAGATTATGACCTCACGGGCGTTCCTTTAGGAATAATAAGCGAGCTATTTAATATAAATGGTAAAGTTATAGCTAAATCTCGAGATAAGTTCGAGAAGGAGGAGAAGGACAAGATCATTTCCCTCCCATTACCTGACTTAAGGGCTGGGAAGTATGAATGTGTATTCCGTATCTTCCAAGGGAACGAAGAATTAGCAAAAGAAGCAATAGAGATAAAGGCTGTAAAAGAGGTGGAAGAGAAGGTTTATATAGATGAGAGAGGAAGGTTAATTGTTGACGGAAAACCCTTCTTTCCTCTTGGGCTTTACCTTGGTCCGACCGAAGATGAACATCTAAAACGAATTGCGGAGGCAGGTTTCAACACGCTCCTCTGTTATGGCTACGGTGTGGGAAGGGACCCCGAATCTTATATGGAAAGGGCTGAGAAATATGGACTTAAGGTAATATATTCAATCAAGGACTTTTACGAGGGTACTCAATATTTCCCCCAAATGGGGAAAAGCGGTTTACAATTAGCCAGGGAATATGTAGAAAAATTTCGCGATCATCCTGCTCTTCTCGCCTGGTATATTAACGACGAACTCCCTATCTCCTATATTCCTATATTAAGCAAGATGTATGAGTTAGTTAAAGAGCTTGACCCAAACCATCCCCAGTTTCAAGTTCTCTATCAGATTCCCGATTTGAAGCTTTATTATAATTGCACGGATATAATGGGCGTTGACCCTTATCCCATTCCCTCTCAGCCAATCACAATGGTCTCGGATTGGACTTCTTCAGCGGTGAAGGCGATGTTCAATGCTAAGCCCGTTTGGGTGGTTCCACAGATATTTGATTGGTCGGTCTATGATCCAGAGAGAGCTTCTCGGGAGCCTACATTTGAGGAGAAGAAAAATATGTTCTACCAAGCGTTGATAAATGGTGCTAATGGACTCATTGCCTATTCCTACTTCGACCTCCTTCGTGCAACCGGTGGGAAGGATGCTGCGCAAGAAGTGTTTAAGAGACGCTGGCAGGAAGTGAGCACCATTGCGAGAGAAGTGAGGAAGCTTATACCTGTCCTTTTAGAAGGAGAAGATATAAACCAACTTCAAGGAAAAATCTCTGACGGACAGGTCTTATTAAGGGGTTTATCCTTCCGAAACGAACTATATGTCCTTGTGGCTAATATCTCCGAGGATAGCTATGCTATAGACATTCCCCTCCCCAGCAAAGGTTGGAAATCAGCGAAACGAATAGATGGAACAACGATAGTTTTGAAGGAAGGCAGACTCCAAGACAACTTAAAGCCCTTAGAGGCAACGACATATGTGGTTACCAAATAATTCCAAAGGGGGTTGTTATTAAATGAAAAAGTTAAGCCAATGTGAGAATTTCACCTTCGGTTTATTGGGGCTTACATCGGAGCTTTATAGAAAAAGGATACCTCCCCTTATGGATAAGCTTGCCGAATTTCAGTCTACACTGAAGGCGATATTGGGTGAGCATTGCAATGTGATAAGTTATGGGCCAGCTTGTTCAACAGGTGAGTTGGAGAGGTTCTTCAGCAATTTGGAAGAAGAAAAAGCTGTTGGTTTAGTGATTGTGCTTCTCTCTTACTCTCCCAGTCTTCTTGTAGCACCTTTTTTGAAAAAATTTGATAAACCAATCTTCATCTGGAACACTCAGAAAATAAAGGAGATAACCCCGGAGTTCGGAAGTGACGAACTTATGGAAAATCACGGTATCCACGGTGTCCAAGATCTTGCGTCCGTATTGCTAAGGGAGGGGATTCCTTTTATTTTGGCAACTGGGCATTACGAGGATGAAGGCTTGCAGATACAAGTAATAGATTGGATAAAAGCTGTGATCGCTGTGGAAAGATTGCGGAATAGCCGTATAGGGCAACTTGGAGGTTTCTTCCCCATGATGGGAGATTTTTATATCCAACCCGCTGAATTGAAGTCTAGGTTAGGTGTAGAGGTTATAGAGATTCTGCCCACAGAGGTTGCATCTTATATGCAAGGAATTGAGGAACCAGATGTAAAAAAAGTTATGGAGGACGATTTGAACAAATTTAAACCAGAAAATTTAAACCCAGAAACTCACAAGCTTTCGGTTCGGTTAGAACTAGCATTGAGAAAATATATAATAGAGAAGAATCTGCAGGGAATCGCCGTTAATTTCCTTGCTTTCGACAAAACTTATCCCCTGGAAACGGTTCCTTTTTTGGCAGTTTCCAAATTCTTAGCGGAAGGCATGGGTTATGGGGGTGAAGGGGATATTTTAACCGCCTCAAGTGTGCTTTTATTACAATATTTGACAGGTGAAGCAAACTTCGTAGAAATGTTTACAGCGGATTTTACCAACGATGTGATCCTTATGAACCATATGGGAGAAGGCAACCCCAATATGGCGAGGCAAGATTTACCCATAATAATAAAAGAAAATCCGCTCATCTTTAACGAGTGCAAACCTGCAGCAATGCTGTCTTTTACTTTAAGACCGGGCAGTGCAACATTGCTCAATTTCACTCAAATTCCTAAAGAAAACATCAAGATGATAACTTCAAAGATAGAAGTTTTAGATCGTCCTCCTCTAAAGAAAATAGATTCCCCTCATTTCTTCATCAAGGTTAATGGAACTGTAAGCGAATTCCTCACAAAATACTCAATGGAAGGTGGAACACATCACTTGGCGATGTGTTATGGCGACCAAAGGAGAGCGATAAAGATGGTAGCAAAGATAATGAATATAGAATGTGTAGAGATATAGGAAGGGGGAGACGAAGTTGAAAAAACTGCGAGTGGGAGTTTTTGGTATAAAGCGAGGAGCAACCTTTGCCCAGTTATTCGATATCAATCCCCATACACAACTTACAGCGATATGCGATTTTGATAAACTCGCGGTGAAGCAATTTTTGAAAGGGAGGGGAGATATCTCTGTCTATTCGGATTATGAGGAGTTTCTCCAACATGAAATGGATATAGTTGTCCTTTGTAATTATTGCACCGAGCATGCTCCCGCTGCGATTAAAGCTCTTGAGGCTGGCAAGCATGTTCTCTCCGAAGTAATCGCTTGTAAAACACTGGCAGAAGGTGTTGAACTTTGTCGCGCGGTAGAAAAATCGGGTAAGGTTTATATGTATGCTGAAAACTACTGTTACTTTTCTTATATCTTAGAGATGAAAAGATTATATAACGAGGGAGTAATAGGGGAATACCTCTATGGTGAATGTGAGTACGTCCATGACTGCCGCCCAATTTGGCATATCCTCACTTCCTCTAAAGAACATTGGAGAAACTGGCTTCCCCCAACTTACTATTGCACACATTCTTTAGGTCCAATAATCACCATCACTCATACCCGCCCAGTGAAGGTTACCGGGTTCATAGTCCCAAATACCTTGTCCAAAGAGGTAGGGCGTGTTGCCGATGATTGGGGAATTTTTATATGTCAGATGGACAATAACGCTATAACGAAAGTAATAGCCTGGTCTATGGGACCGCGTGATTCCATCTGGTACAGATTGCACGGTACTAAAGGGGCGATGGAGAACTATAGACTTAGCGAAACAGACACCTTGGATGTTTATACTATTGAGGCAACCCCCGACTTAGATTACAAAGAAGAGAAAAGAAGTTATAAACCTGAATTCGTGAAATATAAGGAAGAAGCTCGAAGATATGGACATGGGGGTTCCGACTTCTTTATCGTATGGGAATTTGTGGATTCCATTATAAGGGGAGAGAAGCCCCCCATTGATGTTTATATGGCTATGGATATGACATTACCAGGTATCCTTGCCTATCGTTCTGCCCTATCGGGTAATGCTTGCCTTGAAGTCCCCGATTTTCGTAAGGAGGAAGTTAGACAGAGATACGAAAACGACCGCTGGTCTCCTGACCCAAATGATAGATCCTTACCAGGTCAACCCCTGCCTTCCATATTGGGTGAAATCAATATCCCGGACGAGATCTACGAAAAAATAGAGAGAAAGCGCAGGAAAATGATGATCGAATATGAGAAAGCAATAGAAATTGGCGGCGAGGAGGAAAATTAAGAAAACTATATTTGAAGGTAGGATATACGAGGAAATCGACATTCCCTTTTATAGGGAGGAAATTTTGCCTATTTTACCCAAGCAAATCCTCGATTTCCATGTCCATATATGGAAAGTGGAACACTGGAAAGAAGTCCCCTGGGAAAAAGATAGACCCGGTAGCAAATATATGGTGCTTGAAGGTGATAATAGCGTGGAAGAACTTTTGGCTGACGGGAAGAAAATATTCCCTGCGGTCGATTATAACGCGGTCTGCTTTGGCTTTCCATCACCCTCTACAGATGTGGAAATGGCAAACAAGTATGTGAGCGAGGTATGTGAAGGGCACAAAAACCTATTTCCCTTGATGCTCATAGGGCGGAATACTACTCCTCCAGAGGAAATTATGAGTATGCTTCAGAAGAAGGGTTTTCTGGGATACAAAGTTTTGACGCCTTGGTATGGCGATGATTACGGAACAATAACAGTCAAAGATATGATTGGCCCTATAGAAATGGAGATAGCTAACAAATTTAAATTGATTGTTTTGTTACATGTTCCAGGGGCGGGAAGGTTGGCTGATCCCAAAGTTCAAGAAGACATTGAGGAATACGCCACACAATTTCCCAATGCTAATTTAGTATTAGCGCACTGTGGGCGCTGTTATATGCCCGAACAGATCATAAGGGCGATAAATTTTTTAAAAAAATTAAACAACGTTTATTTAGACACCGCTATGGTAATGGAACCGCAGGTGCTTCAAATAATCTTTGAAAACATAGGTTACAAAAGGGTTATATTCGGAACCGACCTACCTATTGCCAGAATGCGTGGACGAAGGGTATATGTGATGAACCATTGGGTAGATATAGTGGTTGGGGAATATCCGGAAAGTGCTTATCGGGTGCCCGCCAAAAACATAAGTGCTACTTTTATGGCCTGGGAGATTATCCTTGCAATTAAAAGAGCTGCTTATGCGGTTGGTTTATCCCCTCAACAGCTATACGAAATCTTTTATGAAAACGGTATGCGTCTATTGGAGTGTGCAAGGGCAGGAAGACAAAGAGAAAAGACATCTGAAGATGAAAAAATTTAAATTGGGAATAGATATCGGCACAACCAGGGTTAAAGCAATGGTGGTAGATAGCGAAAATAAAATCGTTAGCTTCGCTGCAGAAGAAATCAAACTTCACGCGAGGGATGATTTTGTGGAACAAGACCCAGAAGAAATATGGGGTTCTGTTGTTAAGGTGATAAGGAAAGCAATTTCTAAAGAGTATATCAAAAAGGGCTTGTCTGGTTTGAGTCTATCAACTCAAGGCGGGACCCTCATCTTAATAGACAGGGAAGGGAACAATCTTCGTCCAGCAATAAGTTGGATGGATACACGAGCAATAAAGGAGAACGAGAACCTGATTAAGGAACATGGTGCGGAATACTTTTACAGAATCACTGGTTGGGTGCCCTATAAAACCTGTCTCCCTTTGTCCCAGCTTATATGGATATACAAAAACGAGCCAGAGGTTTTTAGAAATATTCATAAGTGTCATTTTGTAGACTCTTATATCATCTACAGACTCACAGGTAAAGAGTTCATGGATTACACTAACGCTGCTATAACTATGCTTTTTAACATCCAAAATAAAATGTGGGACGAAGAGCTGTTGAAACTCGCCAGGATAAAAGCAGAGCAATTACCCGCTTTGATACCCTCGGGGAGAAGAATAGATATAGTTAAGGAAGACATCGCGAGGATATTGGACATTCCCTCGCCAGTTTTCGTATATAGTGGAGGACATGACCAGTATTGTTCAGCTTTGGGAGCCTTTGTGAATAAGCCAGGAGATGTGCTTCTCTCCACAGGAACCGCTTGGGTGATATTGGCAATTACTAACCAGCCCATCTTTTCGCCCAAATTCGAGTTTTCCCCTGGACCCCATGTGATAGAGGGATTGTGGGGTGCTTTGGCCTCTGTGCCTTATGGAGGGGCATCCTATGATTGGTTTTTGAAGAATATTCTACTGAATAAACTAACATATAAAGAAATAGAGGAACTTGTAAATCAAGCAAAGGGGGAAATGCCCGTTTTCCGTCCCTTCTTCTCAAAAGGGAATAAAAGTGCATCTTTTTCCAAGCTAAAGTTAAGCCATAATGCTGGGCATTTCCTCAAGGCGATAATGGAAGGGATCGCCTTGGAGGTTAGGAGGAAGCTCAGTTCTATGAAAAAATCAGGAATCAAGATAAAAAATTTAAAGATTGTGGGTGGTTGTGCCCGAAGCTCCTTATGGCTAGAGGTTATCTCTCAAGTTCTCGCTTTGCCATTTTCAATTCCTCCCACCTTGGAGACAGCAAGCCTGGGTGCTTCGCTTTTGGTTGAAGAAGGATGATAACTTTAGTTTAGATAGCCTCTTTTTAACTAAAACTAAACAAGTTACCATTCATATTGGGAAAATTTTGTTGACTTGTCTCTTTTAACCAGATATTTATACTATAAAACTTGCTATAAAGAAGGAGGTAATGACTATATGGCAACGAAAGTAGCGATTAATGGCTTCGGCAGAGTAGGAAGACAAGTGTTGAAGGCTATGTTGGAGAACCACCCTGATACATTTGATGTTGTGGCTGTGAACGATTTGGCTGATGCGGAGACCAACGCCCACCTCTTCAAGTATGACTCAAACTATGGGCGCTTCCAGGGAACGATAGAAGTGAAGGATGGGTTGATGGTCATCAATGGTAAAGAAATAAAAGTATTTGCTGAGAAGGACCCTGCCAATTTACCTTGGAAAGACCTTGGCGTGGAGCTCGTGATAGAGGCGACCGGCGCTTTCACAGATGCCCTGAAGGCGAAAGCTCACATAAACGCTGGAGCGAGGAAGGTAATTATTACCGCACCAGCTAAAAATGAGGACGGTACATTCGTTATGGGGGTTAATCATCAGACTTATGACCCGGAAAAGCATCACATTGTCTCCAATGCTTCCTGCACTACGAACTGCTTAGCACCATTATGTAAGGTATTGAACGACAAATTCACCATTGTGAAGGGCTTGATGACCACTGTTCACGCCTACACTAATGACCAGCGTATCCTGGACCTTGTGCATAAGGACCTCCGCCGAGCGAGGGCAGCCGCTCTCTCTATTATTCCCACGACCACGGGCGCGGCTAAGGCAATACATCTTGTTATCCCCGAACTCAAGGGTAAGATGCATGGGATAGCTCTGCGTGTTCCCACCCCCACTGTCTCCATTGTTGACCTCACTGTTGAAGTGGAAAAAGTAGTAACAGCAGAGGAAGTTAACGCTGTGTTCAAAGAAGCAGCGGAAACCTATCTTAAGCCTTACCTTGTCTATTGTGAGGAACCGCTGGTATCCATTGATTTCAAAGGCGACCCCGCCTCCGCCATATTTGATGCCCTCTCCACTACGGTGATAGGTGGCAATATGGTGAAGGTGCTCGCCTGGTATGACAATGAATGGGGATACTCCTGCCGAGTAGCAGACTTTGCCGCTTATATGGTTGAGAAAGGTTTATAAATAGGAGGTGACTTTAATTGAGGAAGAAAACCGTTAGAGACATAGATGTTAGCGAGAAGAGGGTGTTAATGAGGGTTGATTTCAATGTTCCTTTAGGGGAAGATGGTTCAATTTTAGATGACAGGAGGATAAGGGCCGCTCTTCCTACGATAGAATATCTCCTGGGCAAAGGGGCGAAGCTCATTCTCGTGTCGCATTTGGGACGCCCTAAAGGGGTTGACCCTACCCTGAGGATGGATAATGTAGCCCGTAGGTTGAGCGAGTTATTGGGCAAACCCGTTGTGAAAACGGATAGCTGTGTGGGTCCTCAGGTGAAAGAGAAGATTGACAATATGAAGCCTGGTGAAGTGATAATGTTGGAGAATATCCGCTTTTGTGAAGGTGAAACGAAAAATGACCCCGAGTTCGCCCGCCAGCTAGCTGAGCTAGCAGATGTGTATGTAAACGATGCCTTTGGAACTGCTCATCGCGCTCACGCTTCAACGGAAGGGGTGACCAAATACCTTCCCGCTGTAGCAGGTTTTCTGATGGAGAAAGAACTGGAGTTCCTGGGAAAGGTAATCTCTGAGCCAGACAAACCCTTTGTGGTGATTTTGGGCGGAGCTAAGGTGAGCGATAAGATAGGTTTGATAGAGAACCTTATGGATAAGGCTGATACCATCCTAATAGGGGGAGGGATGCTCTTCACCTTCCTCAAAGCAAAGGGCTTGGAAATAGGGAAGAGCCTTTTGGATGCAGAGCATATCGATTATGCAAAGGGGGTTTTAGAGAAAGCAGGAGACAAAATAGTTTTGGCTGAGGATGTAGTAGTGGCGGATAGGATTGCCCTTGATGCTTCTTACAAAATTGTTTCCACTGATAATATCCCTCCTGACTGGATTGGAGTGGATATAGGACCCCGAAGCGTTGAAACATTTGCCCGCTACCTAAAGAATGCCAGGACCATTTTCTGGAACGGACCTATGGGGATATATGAGATAGAGATATTTGCCGAAGGGACAAAAGGCGTCGCCGAAGCGGTGGCTGAATCTCCCGCTCTTTCTATAGCGGGAGGAGGCGATATAGCCGCCGCCCTGGAAGAACTCTCCTATGCGGAAAAAATCTCCCATATATCAACCGGTGGAGGCGCTTCCCTGGAATTTATAGAAGGCAGGGAACTACCTGGCGTAACTGCCCTGCAGGATAAAGAATTTGATGAACAATGAAGGTGATCGAATGAGAACTCCCTTAATGGTAGCGAATTGGAAGCTTTATAATGTCACTTTGGAGGAAAGCAAAAGAGAAGCGGGAGATATAGCGCGGGCTGCAGAAGGTGCCGACTGCGAAGTCGTTATCTGTCCTCCAGCTCCCTTACTCATCCCTGTTAAGCAGGCGATAGAAGGTTCCTCCGTCAAGTTAGGTGCTCAAGGGATGTTTTGGGAAGAAAAGGGAGGGTTTACCTCTCAGATTTCCCCTCTAATTTTGAAGGATTTAGGCTGCGACTACGTGATTATTGGACACTCTGAGACGAGGGGAAGGTTTGGTGTAGGTAGTGTGAAGGAGGAGTTGCTTCCTTATTTCAGCGAAACCGACGAAACAGTCAATTTAAAGACACTCGCTGCTTTGAGAGCAGGGCTGAAGCCGATCATTTGTGTAGGAGAAACTATAGGAGAGAGAAGAGCGGGAAAGCAAGACGAAATAGTTAGTTACCAAGTGGAGATGGCACTTGCCAAAGTAGAAGATATAAATGGGGTAGTGATAGCTTATGAGCCAGTCTGGGCTATAGGAACAGGTGAGTTCTGCGATCCTGAAGAGGCAAACCGCATAATCACTCTGATAAGGAGCAAAGTGAGAGAAATATTTGGCGCTAAGGCAGAGGGGATACGTATCCTTTACGGCGGAAGTGTCGAGCCAAGCAATATAGCGAACTTTATGAAAAAGGAAAATATTGATGGGGCACTTGTAGGAAGAGCCTCCGCCAAAGCGGAAACTTTCGCAAAGATAATCCATTATAAGGAGCCATAATCTTGTAGGTGAACTCTTCCTCTTTTATCAAGTTCTCCTCTTAAGGTAACCGAATTCGACGAGGGAGGCGGTGTTGTTACGCCACCCCTTTCTCTCCCGCAAGATAAGTTCAAGATAAACTGGTTCCTTTAAGAGTTTCTCGCAACGCAAGCGAGCTATATGTTTAGCCTGGCCGAAAAGGTGTCCCTTCCAACCCAAAATAGAGGGGAAGAATTTTCCATCTTCTATATAAATGTAGGATAAAATATAAGTTTTTCCCTGCCCCTGAGGTGGTTTTATCTCTTTGACGATCACCTCCATAGACTGAGGACGCTTGTCGTGAAAGAAATTCGTTATTTCCTCTCTTATCGCTTCCTTTATCAATAGCTCCTTTGGGGGAGGGGAGGGGTTTCTATAAATAGGTTCTCTTTCTGGTAAATAGTTCTTTATCCTTTTTAGAAGAAAGGGTAGATTATCCTTCAAGAGGGCAGAGATAGGCAGAACCTCGTAGAAAAAAGTTTTCTTGAACCTCTCCAGATATTCCTCGGTCCTTTGCTCGAGAACATAATCTCTCACTAGGTCTATCTTGTTTAAAAGAAGGAAAGCGGGCAACTTACTCTTTCTTATAAAGGAGCAAAGCTGGTCCTCAAAAGGTGAAGAGGGAAGTGTAGCATCTACAACTAAGAGTGCTATGTCGGAGAAGACAAGGGAACGTTTAATAAGGGCGAGCATAATTCTCTCCAACTTGTTGCGGGGAGTGAGGAAAGTTGGGGTGTCAATTAGCACAATCTGTCCCCAATCTGTGTTTAGCACGCCAGTCACAGGTTGCCTCGTCGCTCCCGGCCACTTAGTAACTATGGAAAATTTCTCCCCTAATAGAGAATTAAAGAGGGTGGATTTTCCTACATTCCCTTTTCCCACGATGGCTACTCGTCCACACCTTTTCTTATCCACCATCTGGGGGAATATGGGTTACTCCTTCCAGATAAGGGCGAAGGACCTCGGGCACCCTTATTCTTCCGTCCTCCTCTTGATAATTTTCTATAAGGCTTGCTAAGGTTCGCCCTATCGCCAAGCCCGAGCCATTAAGAGTGTGGACGAAACGAGGAGGGGAATTCAAACTTTCCCTGTATCTTATGTTTCCTCTCCTTGCTTGGAAATCGGTGCAGTTAGAGCAAGAGGAAACCTCTATGAATTTGCCCATTCCCGGAAACCAGGCTTCTATATCATATTTCTTCGCAGCAGCGAAGCCCAAATCACCAACGCAAACATTCATCACTCTATAGGGGATGCCAAGCCTTATCAATACCTCCTCAGCATCCTGCACAAGCTTCTCCAACTCTTCATAAGATGTTTCAGGGGTAGCGAATTTGAAGAGTTCCACTTTGTCGAATTGATGCTGTCTGATTAGTCCCCTTGTTTCCTTACCCCACGAGCCCGCTTCCTCTCTAAAGCAAGGTGTATAAGCTACATATTTCAAAGGGAGCACCTCGGCAGGCAGGATTTCCTCTCTATGGAGGTTAGCGAGGGGAAGCTCAGCAGTAGGAACGAGGTAGAAACCATCGTTCGTTGTGAAAAGGTCCTCGGCAAACTTTGGGAGGTGCGCTGAGGTTATGCAGGAGGTCTTGTTTACGAGTAAGGGAGGCAATATCTCTACATAGCCGTGTTCCTTTGTATGTAGGTCAAGCATAAAGGTTATAAGAGCTCTAACTAATCTTGCTCCCCATCCTCGGAAAAGGGGAAAGCGAGAGCCAGCTATCTCCGCGGCTTTTTCTAAATCGAAGAGCCCTATTTTGGTTCCAATTTCCCAATGGGTCTTGGGAGAAAAGGGGAAATCCCTTATCTCTCCCCAGCGCCTCACTTCTTGGTTTTCCTCCTCACTTACTCCATCTGGGACGCTGGAATGAGGTAAATTTGGAATAGAAAGCAGGATTTCCCTCCAGTTTTTCTCTACCTCTCGCTGTTGGGCTAATTTCTCCTTTAGATTTTGGGAAAGTGTTCGCATCTCTTCTATTAACCCTTGGGGCATCTCTTTTTTCTCTCTCTTCAAAGCGGAAATTTTAGCTGATACCTCCTTTTGCTTTTCTCTCAAAGATTGGGTTTCCTGGATGAACATCCTTAGTTTTGTGTCCATAATGAGGAATTCGTCAATGAGGGAAGCATCCATTCCTCGTCTTTTGAGAGCGGATTTGAAAAGCTCAGGCTGTTTCCTTATCAGTTTTGGGTCGTGCAATCTTTTACCTCCTGTTTTAAAAATTACAGAACAGGTAAATATTTCTCCAGTTCAAAGGATGTCACTTGTGCTCTATACAATTCCCACTCGTTGAGTTTATTGGTGATGAACCTGGAAAATATGTGCTCGCCAAGTGTTCGCCTAACCAACTCGCTTTTCCTGCTTTCACTTACTGCCTCAAACAAATCAACAGGTAGGTCGGGAATACCTCTTTTTTCTCTTTCCTCTCTGGACATCTCGTAAACATTTGCTTCAACGGGTGGCGGAAGTTCATAGCCCTTTTCTATTCCCTCAAGTCCCGCTGCGAGCATAACAGCGAAGCCGAGATAGGGATTAAGAGCAGGGTCAGGAACACGATACTCCGCTCTCACCGAGGCTCCCCCATCGGGACGATAAGCGGGAACCCTTATCATAGTTGTGCGGTTCTTCTGCGCCCAGGATACATAGACTGGGGCTTCGTAACCGGGAACAAGTCTCTTATAAGAGTTGACCCACTGGGCAACAAGGGAACAAATCTCCCGCGCGTGTTTCAATTGTCCAGCGATGAATCTCTTACCTACAAGCGAGAGGTTGTAAGGATCGGAGGGATCATAAAAAGCGTTCTTGTTATCATTTATGGAGAATAGGGATTGATGGACATGCATACCACTGCCGTTTACCCCATAGATAGGCTTAGGCATAAAAGTAGCATAGACGCCATGCTTTTGGGCAATTTCCTTGGTTACAAGGCGGGTGGTGACGATGGCATCCGCTATCGTCAAAGCGTCACTGTATTTGAGGTCGAACTCATGCTGGCTGGAGGAAACCTCATGATGGATTGCCTCCACTTTTACGCCCATCCTTTCGAGCACCTCTACTGTCTCTCTACGAAGAGCATTAGCCTCCTCAACCGCCACCACATCAAAATAGCCTCCTTTATCAAGTAACTCAGGGAAAGTGGAAGATTTGAAGTAGAAAAATTCAATCTCAGGTCCTACATTGTAGATGAAGCCTGCCTTCCTCGCCCTTTCCATTTGTCTCTTTAGAGCAAGACGAGGATCCCCGTCGTAAGGTCTCCCATCGGGGTAATAGATGTCGCAGAACATCCGGGCACTGGGCTGGTCGGGGGGAACATAGGGTAGCTCACAAAATGTGGAAGGGTCGGGCAAAGCGACGATATCGCTCTCCTCTATCTCCGCATAGCCGGTGATGGAGGAACCATCAAAACCCTTACCCCGCCGAAAAACTTCCTCTAACTCACCAGCGGTTATCGATATGCATTTGAGAAAACCAAGCAGGTCAACAAACCAAAGTTCTATAAACTCTATCCCTTTTTCCTTAACTTTCGCCAATACATCTTTACACAATTCCTCTCTCGCGTCCATATTTCCTCCTAGGGGATATTTACTTTAAAATTTTAGAGGGTTTCTGTTTAAAAGTCAAACGATCATCTTGAAATTCTCATAATTTGAGTTATAAAGGAAAAAAGTCTATAATTAAAAAGGAGGTTTTGATAAAATTGAGATTCGCTATTATCGGTTCAGGTAGTATGGCTCGTGCACATATCCGTGTCCTCAGAGATACGAAGCTTTTGGGTAAGGAAGTAGAGATAGTCGCTCTTTCTGACCCCGACCCTAAAGCGCTGGAGAAGACCGTAGAAGATTTTCCTCCTCTAAAAAGAGCAAAGCTCTATAAAGACTACAAGGATCTTCTCGAGAAGGAGGAAGTGGATGCAGCGGTTATTTCCAGCCCTCATACCGCTCATTACGAGCAGATGATAGACTGTTTAGAGAAGGGAATAAATGTCTTCGTGGAGAAACCCATGGTTTCCTGTGTCGCTCATGCGGAGAAAATAACCGAGCTTTCTGAAGAGAAAGGGTTGGTCGTGATGATTGGCTATCAGAGACGCTTTATGCCTCCCTTTCTCTATGCTAAGGAATTGATAACCTCGGGGGTTATTGGCAAGCTTTTGTTTGTTTCCGCTTATCAAGCCCAAAACTGGCTTCCTGCCGCTCTTTATAGCTGGAGGGGTGAACCTTCCCTCAGTGGAGGTGGGCAGATAAACGATTCAGGTAGCCACTTAGTGCACGCTATATTATGGTTAACTGGAGCTCGTCCCTTGGAGGTTTTTGCCTATATGGAGAAGGAGGAGGCGAAGGTAGACATACTTTCCAGCCTCGCAGTCAAATTTGAGGAAGGAATGTTAGGTTCTATCGGAATAATAGGTGATAATCCCGGTTGGGGCGAGGAAATAGCGATTTGGGGGAAGAAAGGAGCGATAATAATAAGGGATGGCTGGCAAGTAATCCAGCAGGGAGAGGATGGGAAATATTTCAATCCAAAGAAGTTGCCCGAGGGGACTACGCCCATCCAGGCATTTGTGGAATGCTTACAGGGGAAGCGAGAGAACGAGGTACCCCCCATCTGGGGGCTAAGGGTTATCTCCCTCACGGAAGCAGCTTGGCAGTCTGCAAGTATGGGGGCACCTGTGGAGATAACAGGTTGGAGGTAGATATAAGCCGTGATAAAATACAATATTGGGAAAGGAGGTGAGAAAAGATGATAAGGCAATTGGCGGTATTTTTGGAGAATAAGCCGGGACAGCTTTCCGCCCTTGCGAGTTGCCTGGGTGAGGCAGGAGTAAACATACGAGCTTTATCCGTTGCTGAGACGAGAGATTATGGTGTTGTGAGGTTTATACCAAATGACCCTCTCAAGGCTAAGGAGGTGCTGTTAAAGGGAGGTTATGCAGTGATTGAAACGGAAGTCCTCGCTGTAAATGTTCCTGATAAACCTGGGGGATTGGCTTCTGTTATCAACCTCTTAGCAGAAGCTGGGATAAATATAGAATATGCTTATGCCAGCATTATAAGGTTGGAAGAGAGTGCCATACTTATCCTTCAGGTGGACAATAGGGAGCGAGCAGAGGAAATATTTAGAGAAGCAGGAATCTGCATGCTTTCCCAAGAGGATATCCGAACGATGTAGGGATGCGTATAGCAATCGGTAGTGACCACGCAGGCTATCAATTAAAGGAAGAAATTAAGGAATTTCTTAAAAGAGAGGGTTTTGGGGTAGAGGATTGTGGTGTTTATGACACCCAACCTGTAGACTATCCTGATATTGCTTTCCGGGTAGCTGAAAGGGTGGGGAGGGGAGAATTTGAGAGAGCTATCCTTGTTTGTGGCACCGGTATGGGTATGTGTATGGCTGCTGACAAGGTAAAGGGCATCAGATGTGCGGTTTGCTGGGACGAGACGAGCGCCCGCTTCGCCCGCACCCATAATGATGCTAACATTCTCGCCCTTGGTGCAAGGCTTATAGGAGCAGAGTTAGCTAAGAACATCGTTAAGGTATTCCTTTCTACCCCTTTCTCAGGTGAAGAAAGACACCAAAGAAGGATCAAGAAAATAGAGGAATATGAAAGAAAAATAAAGAGGTGAAACCTAAATTGAAAGAATTTCTCCAAGCTTCGCTGAAGGTAGTGGACCCCGATGTTTGGGAGGCGATAAAAGGGGAACTTACAAGGGAGAGGAACAAGTTGGAGCTTATCGCCTCGGAGAACTTCGCCCCTCGAGCCGTTCTGGAGGCAGCGGGCTCAGTCATGACAAATAAATATGCGGAGGGCTATCCAGGTAGGCGATATTACGGAGGATGTGAATATGTTGATATAGTGGAGAATTTGGCGATAGAGAGAGCTAAAGTTCTTTTTAAAGCGGAGCATGCCAATGTCCAACCCCATTCAGGAACTCAGGCAAATATGGCGGTCTATTTCGCGGTGCTTAAGCCGGGGGATACCATTATGGGTATGAATCTCTCCCATGGGGGGCATCTCACCCATGGGAGTCAGGTAAATTTCTCAGGGATTTTCTATAATGTGGTCTCCTATGGGGTCTCAAAGGAAACGGAGATGATAGATTACGAGGAGGTTTATCGGCTCGCAGTTCAGCATAAACCGAAGATAATAATAGCGGGTGCCTCTGCTTATCCGAGAATTATAGATTTTCAAAGATTCCGAGAGATAGCAGATGAGGTAGGTGCTCTTTTAATGGTAGATATGGCACATATAGCTGGGTTAGTGGCAGCGGAAATCCATCCCTCTCCTGTGCCCCATTCCCACTTCGTCACATCAACAACTCATAAAACTCTCAGGGGCCCTCGTTCTGGCTTCATACTCTGCAAGGAGGAATATGCCAAAACGATAGACAAAATGGTTATGCCAGGAATGCAGGGGGGGCCCTTGATGCATATAATCGCTGCTAAAGCGGTATGTTTCAAACTGGCTATGACCGAGGAATTCAAAATTTATCAGGAAAAAGTAGTAAGAAACGCCAAGGCTTTAGCTAAGGCATTAGCCGATAGAGGATTTCGCATCGTTTCGGGGGGGACTGATAATCACCTTATGCTTGTAGATGTGAAATCAAAAGGGCTAACCGGTAAGCAAGCGGAGCTACTACTGGATGGGGTAAATATCACTGTTAACAAGAATCTCATACCATTTGATGAGGAGAAACCAATGGTTACTTCTGGAATAAGGTTGGGGACACCGGCCCTAACGACAAGAGGCATGAGGGAAAGGGAAATGGAGGAAATAGGAGATATTATAGCCAGCGTTCTTCTCCACCCTGAAGATGAAAATGTCAAAGAACAAGCACGCAAGAGGGTGGCAAGGCTATGCGAAGAATTTCCCCTCTACGAGAATTTGGACGAGTTATGGAATTAATAAAGTCAAGACCTTCTTGGGATGAGTATTTTATGGAGATAGCAAGGGTTGTGGCGAGCCGTTCCACTTGTTTAAGAAGACAAGTGGGAGCGGTGTTGGTCAGGGAGAAAAGGATATTGACGACGGGATACAATGGAGCTCCCAGGGGACTTGCTCACTGCCTTGAGATAGGTTGTTTAAGAGAACAATTGGGGATACCATCGGGGGAAAGACAGGAACTATGTCGTGGATTGCACGCTGAACAAAACGCTGTCATCCAAGCTGCTTATCACGGTGTTTCTATTCGGGGAGCTACCCTTTATTGCACCCATCAGCCATGCATCACCTGTGCTAAGATGCTGATCAACGCGGGTATAGAAAAGATAATCTACGAAGAAGCATATCCCGATGAGCTGGCAGAACAGATGTTAAGGGAGGCAGGGGTGAAGCTTGTAAAGATAAAATGAGGTGGTTGATATTTTCTTTTACTATTGCTTTTATTGTTTCTTTTCTATTGACTCCTCTTTCTATGGAATTAGCTAAAAGGATGGGAGCGGTTGCTATCCCTGACGAGAGGCGAAAGCATAGGGGATACATTCCTCAGCTTGGTGGTTTGGCGATATTTATAGCCTTTCTCTCCACTTCCTTTCTTTTAAATCGTCTGAGATTGATAGCTTGGAGCGGCGGATATAACGCGCTTATCATTGGGGGCGGGCTAATAATTGTCCTCGGTATGTTAGACGATGTCTTTGAACTCCCCCCTTTTGTAAAATTCCTCGGGCAAGCAGTGGTTGCCTCTCTGACCATTGCCCTCGGATTAAGGGTAACAGTTCTATCTTCCCCTTTCAATGATAGGCTTATCCATTTGGGCTGGGTGGGGAGCCTAGCCACCTTCCTTTGGATAGTAGGAATGGTGAACGCTGTGAATTTCATAGATGGTTTGGATGGATTGGCTGCAGGGATATGCACTATTTCAGCGGGAGCCCTTTTAATCTTAGCTCTCCTTCTTAACAGGGCAGAGGTAGCCCTACTTTTCGCCACTTTAGCGGGTTCCAGTCTTGGCTTCCTTCCTTTCAACTTTTACCCCGCAAAAACCTTTATGGGTGATACGGGCGCGATGTTTCTCGGATACACTATAGCTGCCCTTTCGGTTATGGGAGCAGTTAAAACAGCGCTACTTGTATCTATAGGTGTGCCCTTTTTTGTCTTAGCTATCCCCATAATAGACGCTTTTTTCGTCACCTCTAAAAGAATGGCCAACAAGCGCTCCCCCTTTAGAGGTGATAGAGGGCATATACATTTTACCCTTTTGGATATGGGCTATAGCGAGAGGGAAGTGGTTTTAATTCTCTATTTGGCTACTCTATTGTTTTCTGTCTTAGCCCTTTTTCTGGCGAGGAGCTGAAGATGAAGGTTCTTTGTATAGTGGGAACAAGACCTGACACAATAAAAATGGCGCCGGTGATAAAGAAAATAGAGAAAGACAAAAGGTTTGAGGTAAAGGTTCTCGCCTCCGCCCAACATAGGGAAATGTTGGATATAGCGTTAAGGGATTTTGAAATAACACCCGCTTACGATTTAAATGTTATGAGGAGACTCCAAAGTTTAGAGAAGCTGTCTGCTCGTCTATTAGAGGGGGTGGGGAAAATTATGAGCAGGGAAAAACCCGATATAGTTATACTGCAGGGAGATACTACCACCACATTTATATCTTCTCTAGTTGCTTTTTATTATCGGATACCTGTGGCTCATTTGGAAGCGGGACTTAGAACAAACAACAAATATGCACCTTTCCCTGAAGAAATAAACAGACGCCTAGTCACTCATATCGCGGACATTCATTTCGCCCCCACTGAAAAAGCAAAAAATAATCTCCTTAAGGAAGGAGTGGAAGAGGAGAAGATATTTGTTACTGGGAACACAGTTATAGACGCCTTGGAAATGGCTTTGAAAATTCCTTGTCAGCTACCCATTTCCCCTGGAGGGCGCTACATAATCTTAACTATTCACAGAAGAGAAAATTGGGGTGAGCCTATCGAGCGGGTCGCTAAAGCGGTGAGTAGGTTATTGGAGAAATTCCCCGATTTGGAACTCGTGTTTCCCGTGCATAAGAATCCCCTTATCCGGAAATCCATCAAACCATTGCTCAAAGGTGAGAGGGTGCATTTGTTAGAACCTTTGTCTTTCATCCCCTTTGTTCACCTTATGCAAGGTGCTCGTCTAATTTTGACCGACTCGGGAGGCATACAAGAGGAAGCTTCCTATTTAGGTAAACCACTTTTAATCCTTCGAGAAGTAACAGAACGCCCGGAGGTGTTAAAGGCAGGCTGTGGAATATTAGTTGGCACGGACGAGGTAAAGATTTTAAGGGAAAGCGAAAAACTCTTGCTTAATCAAGAAGAATATTTGAAAATGGCAAGGAGAGTAAAAATATTTGGCGATGGCAAAGCCGCTGAACGAGTCTATCAAGCTCTCCTTTATTTCATAGGTTGGAGAAAAGAAATAGTGGAGGAATTCAAGCCGGAATGTTAGGAAGAAGGGAGTTTTTTACTGTCTTTCTTTGGAGACTTATACTGATAGCGGGGGTGGCCTACTTCCTCTGGAGGATAAGGTCGCTCCTGGTTGTTGTTGTGCTTGCTGTAATCATCTATTACTGTGTTGCTCCTTTTATAAAAGGGCTTTGCCGACGAAAGTTTTGGGGGAGAATAAAATGGAATACTCGTCGGGTGATAAGCGCTATTCTGGTGATCTTTGTGTTCTTGGGAGTAGTGATAGCAGGTTCCTATTTCCTCGTTGGTCCTTTAGTAGACGAAGCGAGGAATCTGCGGGTGAATATAGCTCAATATACCAAGGTTTTGATAAAGTTTGGCGAGGATATCCAACAGAAGTTCCTAGGACTTCCCCCATATTATCAGGAGATAATAGCTAGCGAGCTATCCAGGATAAGCGAAAGGCTCCGTGAGGGTTTAGGTGTAATCTTAGAGAAAACCGCGGCCGCTCTCGGACACATAATAGAGATATTTCTTATCCCTATAATTGCTTTCTATTTGGCTATAGGGGCTAAGGGCTTAAGGAGAGAGTTATTTATTTTCATTCCTCGAAAACATACCCGAAGAGCGCTTTTAATATTGAGTGCTATGGACAAGGCGATGAGGCAGTATATAGTGGGACAATTCATCGCCTGTCTTATTCTTTGGATTACAGTATGGGGTGGACTCGCTATTATGAGGATAGATTTCCCCCTCTTCTTGGGTGTTATAGCGGGCGTGACCAGGGCTATTCCCGTCATTGGACCAATAGTAGGAGGAGCTCCTATAGTTCTCCTTGCGCTTGTGCAATCTCCGATACTCGCCCTCTATGTATTGATATTTTTTTCCGTCCTTCAATTTATAGATTCGAAGTTCATCCTACCCCTTTTCATCGGACACTATGTGAGACTTCACCCCGTCACCATAGTTATTGCTATATTTATCGGGGGAGAATTCTTCGGAATATTGGGAATGTTTATGGCGACGCCCGTTGCTGCGGCGGTTAAGTCTATTTTCCAAGTCCTTTACGCCCCAGGGGGGAAGACCTTATGAAGGGATTACTCCTTTCTGGTGGAAAGGGCACGAGGATGAGACCACTCACCTATACTGCTGCCAAGCAACTGCTCCCCGTGGCAAACAAGCCCGTGCTCTTTTACGCCATAGAAACATTGCTCTCAGCGGGGATAACAGATATAGGTATAGTGGTAGGAGAAACCAAAGGGGAGATAATAAAGGCGGTGGGGAATGGCTCCCGCTGGGGGATAAATCTGACCTACATAGAGCAAGAAACACCCGCAGGGCTAGCCCATGCGGTGAAGGTATCAAAGCATTTCTTGCAAGAGGAACCCTTCATCATGTTTCTTGGGGATAATATCATAAAAGAAGGGGTCAAAAGCTTTGTGGAGGAATTCGAAAGGGAGAAGCCTGATGCTCTAGTTTTACTTTCCCCTACGAAGAATCCCCAAAGATTTGGTGTAGCTATTCTGGAAGGTGGGAAAATAACCAGGTTAGTGGAAAAACCCGTGCCTCCTCCAAGCAACCTTGCCCTTGTGGGTTGCTATATATTTAATAAGCACATTTTCTCTGCCTGTGAGGAGATAAAACCCTCAAAGCGAGGGGAGTTGGAGATAACCGATGCTATACAGTGGTTGATAGATAGAGGTTACCAAGTGGGATATCATATTATTAAAGGGTGGTGGAAGGACACGGGAATGGCGGAAGATTTGTTGGAAGCTAACAGATTGATATTGGAAGAGATAGAGGAGGAGATAGAGGGTGAGGTTGACGAATTGACAAAGATAATGGGTAGGGTAAAAATAGGGAAGGGGAGCAAGATAAAGAACAGCGTTCTGAGGGGTCCTTTGATCATCGGCGAGAATTGCCTGATAGAAGATTCCTACATTGGACCATTTACCTCGGTTGGAAATGATGTGAAGGTTAAGGAGACTGAGCTCGAACACTCCATAATAATGGATGAATGCGAGATACACCTTAGAGAGAGGATAGAAGATAGTATACTGGGCAAGGGCGTGATTGTGCGGAAAGTGGAAAAGCGTCCTTTAAGTTATAAATTTGTGGCAGGAGACCGCAGCATCTTGGAGGTGATGTAAATGGGATTAATCGAAGGGGTAAAATTAAAGGTTCTAAAGCCAATTCCCGACGATAGGGGATGGTTGATGGAAATATTGCGTTGTGATGACGAGCTTTACGAGAGATTTGGACAAGTTTATTTGACCGTTTGCTACAAAGATGTTGTCAAAGCGTGGCATTACCACAAAATTCAAACCGACTACCTTGCGGTTGTTAAGGGAATGGCACAGGTTGCCCTCTATGATATGAGGAAGGATTCATCTACTAAAGGGGAAGTAAATGAGTTCTTTATCGGCGAGCTTAACCCAATTTTAATCAAAATACCACCTATGGTAGCCCATGGTTTTAAAGCAATTGGGGAAAACGCCTATATGATAAATGTCCCCACCGAGCCATATAATAGAGAGAATCCCGATGAGTATCGTCTACCGTGGAATGCCCCTCATATACCATATAATTGGGAGGTGAGGTTCAGATGATAGCAGAAACATTAGAAGTTCACCTTCCATATGGGGAGAAAGAAATTCCACTCCAACTACCGGCCCGTAGGGTTAAAGCTATTTTAAATAGCAAGTTCGCACCTGCATTGAAGGATATTGAGGAAAAAATAAGGGAGTCTTTGGATAATCCCATATATTCTCCCCCTTTGAGGGAGATTGCTAAGGAGAAAAGAAATGCCTGCGTTGTTATTTCTGATGTCACTCGTCCTATCCCAAATAAAGTGATTTTGCCTCCCTTATTAACCTATCTGGAAGAAGTAGGAATTAAAAGAGAAAATATCTTAATATTGATTGCAACAGGACTACATCGTCCCAATTTAGGGGAGGAATTAGAGAAGATGGTAGGAAAGGAGATAGCGAACAACTATCGGATAGAAAATCATATAGCAAGGGACAAATCCCAGCAGAAATATCTCGGCACGACACAAAGGGGAACGGAGATATGGATAAACAAATTATATGTGGAAGCAGATTTGAAGATTTTGACAGGATTAATAGAGCCCCATTTTATGGGGGGTTATTCAGGGGGAAGGAAAAGTATCTGCCCCGGGATAGCCGGAGTGGATACAGTGAAGATACAGCATGGTCCCCAATTTCTTGAACATCCGAACGCCGATAATGGTATTATAGAGGGTAACCCCTTCCACGAGGAAGCTCTGGAAATAGCCAAAAAGGTAGGGGTAGATTTCATTTTGAATGTAACGATAAATAAGCAAAGGGAGGTAACCGGTGTCTTCGGAGGTCATCTGGAAAAAGCCTGGGAGGAAGGTGTCAGATTTCTTGAGCAATTTGTAAAGGTTAGTATAGAGGAACCCGTGGAGGTTGTTCTTACCCACGGAGGAGGGGCACCACTTGATGCTACTTTCTACCAAACGGTTAAGGGAATGGTGGGCGCACTTCCCATACTGAAACCTGGGGGAACGATTATCATCGCTTCTTCTTGCTCTGAAGGTGTGGGAAGTGAGGAATTCAAAAGGCTTCTTTGGGAATCGGAATCCCTGGAGAAGACGGTTGAGAAGATGTATGACCCGGAGAATTTCGTCATCGACCAATGGGAAGTGGAGGAGTTGGCGAAGGTTTATAAGAAAGCCAAAGATGTATATCTTTATACGGATGGTCTGAACGAGGAAGAATTAAAACATTGCTTTGTTAAACCAGTGAGGGATTTAGAAAGGACGATTATCGATGTATTGGAAAGTTACGGAGAGGGTGCCAAGTTAGCGGTTATCTCTGAGGGACCCTACATAATTCCTTATATTAAATAAAATGAGAGAGGATCTCGTAGTTTGTCCTTATTGTGAGGCTATTAATAGGAAGGGCAGTAAATACTGCCGGAAGTGCGGAGCAAGGATTCCTGCCGCTTCCTCCAAAGATATAGCCCAGATATTACTTTCTGCAAGTCTTAATTTAGCAAATAGCAGGTATGCTGAGGCGGAGAGGGAATGTAGGTGGGTGATAGAGAACGACCCCTTTAATGCAGATGCTCATTCTATATTAGGGGATATATTGGAAAGGAAGGGGGAGCTTCCCTCGGCAATAGAAGAATACAAAGAAGCAGTAAGGCTTGCCCCAAACGAGCGTTTTTTCCGAGCCCGCTTGGAGGAGTTGAGCAGGAAAAAGGCACACAAAGCTCCCCCCTTGAAACACTTTCTTCTCTGGCTCATTTCCCTCTCTTTTTTAATCTTTTTACTCTATCGTCTCCTCTCCCTCATTATAACCCAGGGCAGTAACTGAGTGAATATCGTCAAGATATTCTAACAAATCCTTGACATTGTTTTGACATAATGCCCTGTTATAGTAATTTAAGAGGTGATTTTTATGTTTCCTTATGCCTGGAAAGAGATCACAAGGCGAAAAGCTCGTTCTACTTTAACCATTGTTAGTATATTGTTGAGCATAGCTCTTCTGGTAGCAGTGCTTTCGATAATAGAGTTTTTCCGAGAGGCTATGAAGCTACCTTTCACAACCGCTGGCACCAATATAGCAGTGGAAACATTTATAGAGCCAGGACCCTTCAAGAAGATACGTCAAGCGAGACACCTGGGGGCTCTCCCCGATAGTCTCATACCTCAAATAAGCCAGATACCCGGTGTCCAGGATGTAGTAGGGGTGCTACTTTTCTGGGACTACCACCCTGAGGATGAGAAAAATCCTATGTATAATTGTGCAGGTATCGACCCTGCCAAACCCAATATCGGACCACTTTCCCTTGCTCCTGCTCCCGGCCAGATATATGTGGTGTTAGAGGGACGCTCCTTCAGCTTGGACGATAAATATGCGGCTATTATAGATAAAAGATTTGCCCAAGCGAAGAATTTGAAAATAGGCGATCGTATAGAAATCGGCCATGAAAATTTTGAAATCATAGGGTTAGCGGATATGCAGGGGCTCCCCCGTGTGGCACAAGCGGAGATCTTCATTCCCCTCGCTACTGCAAAAGAATTAGTACACTTTGACCAGCCCAATTTCCCTCCTGACGCGGTTAACATGCTCCTCGTCAAGGTAGAGAAACCCCGAACGGCGGAGGAGTTGAAGCCTCAAATAAAAAAGATAGTTACCCAAGCAACCGGCTTGAAACCTGAGCAGGTGAAAGTTTTAACCGCAGAGGCAATCCTACCTGATACGACGGGTGTTTCTCAACTTACTCAGACGATGATGAAAGTATTGAGTATTATCATCGTCTTCGGTGTTGCGATACTGGTGATGAGAACGGCTGTCGCTACAATAGGGGAACGAACTAGAGAAATAGGGATAATGAAGGCACTGGGTTGGAAAAACAGCGATATATCTAAATTGATGGTGCTCGAGATGGCAATCCAGACTACTTTGGGAGGTATTATAGGTATAACAGGGGGCTACGCTGTGGCTTATATCTATGCCTCTACTATCAAGCTTACACTTCCCCCCTCACTTCTTCCCTATTCCTGTATCCCCGCTGCCGCTCCACCACAAAGTTTAAAGGTAAGTATGCAATTTCATCCCTGGATTTTCTGTATCGCCTTGGTAGTGTCAATAGTGGTGGGTATCACAGCGGGATATTTGGCAGCCCGTAAGGCAGCTTCCCTTCAGCCTGCCCAGGCTATCAGGGCTCTATAAAGGAGGTGAAAATTAATGCCCCTTATACAACTCCAGAATGTCAGCAAAATTTACAAGAGGAGAGATGTGGAAGTTCGTTCCCTTGAGGGGGTAAGCCTGGATGTGGAGAAGGGAGAGTTCGTAGTAATCTATGGGGTTTCCGGTTCAGGTAAGACCACCCTTTTAAACCTCATTGGTGGGCTTGATAAACCCACATCCGGCAAAGTAATCGTGGATTCCCTAGACCTTACAACCCAAGATGAACATCAACTCTCCCTTTATAGAAGGGAGAAAGTAGGTTTCATCTTTCAGGGGTTCAATCTCATCCCTACTTTGACTGCTTTTGAGAACGTGCTCTTCCCCCTCATTCCCATTCCTATGCCGGAGGAAGAGAAGAAAAGAAAGGTAAGGGAAATTTTGAGTTTAATTTTGCCTATCCAGAGGTTATGGGAGCAGTTGCCCCTGGAACTGAGCGGAGGAGAGCAACAGAGGGTCGCCATCGCCCGTGCCCTTATTAATAATCCCCAGATACTGCTCGCTGATGAGCCAACCAGCGACCTGGACACGAAAACTAGCCAGCAGATAATAGACCTGCTTTGGGAAGCAAATAAAAAGGGTTGCACTGTGATAATCGCTACACATGACCCCCGCATATTGAAGAGGGCTTCTCTCGGCGTAGAGATGGAAGATGGGAAAATAAAAGAGATTAGGAAAGGAGCTGTATCATAAGGATGGGCAGTATGATCTCCCTTTTCCAACACGGCGGCTTCACTATGTATATCCTCTTTCTCCTCTCGTTACTGGTCATCGCCATAGCAATGGAGAGGGCTCTTTTATATCGCAGATTTAGAAAGGAGTTAGGGATGTTTCTATCCAATTACGAGGTGGAATTCCAAAAGGATAAGGGAGCAAGGGCTTCTTTCCCTCATACGAGCATTCCTCTAATAGAGCTTTATTTTTCCAACCCTGATGAGAAGAGAATGGAACTGAACCTTACAAGGGTCACTTTCTTTTTGGAGCGAAATCTTCCCTTCCTTGCCACTGTAGGAGCAGTCGCTCCCTTTATCGGACTATTTGGCACCGTCCTCGGTATAATGAACGCTTTCCACGCCATTTCTGTTTACCGTTCCGCAGGGATAGCGGTAGTAGGTGCAGGAATAGCGGAGGCCCTCGTCTGCACAGCAGCTGGGCTAGCAGTTGCTATAGCAGCGGTGACTCTTTATAATGCCTTTCATTCCTTTACTGCTAGGATAGTAGAAGATTTGGAAATTCGCCAAAATGAGTTTTTGCTTCTTTCCAAGGAGGCAGAATGAAGAGGAAAAGAGAAATTTTTTGGGAAATAAATATGGTGCCCTTCAACGATATTCTCCTCGTTCTCCTCATCATCTTTATGATGACCGCCTCCTTCATCGTCACAGGAACAGGCATAGATATATCTCTACCAGAGGCAGCAACTGCTGCCCCCACTGAGCAAACACAGGTGGCTATCTTTATAACCAAGGATGGAAATGTCTATTTGGGAGGGGAAAAAGTATCTGTGGAGAAGTTGCTTGACAAATTGACGGAAGAAGCTAAAAGAAGTTCAAGGATAGTAGTAATAGTGAGTGGCGATAGGGATGTGCCCTACGGCAGGGTAGTGGATGTCCTTGACGCGGTTCGTCTTTCCGGTTTAGAGTATATCGCTCTTGCTGCGGAGCTGAAATCGCCTCCTCAAGCAAAGGTGAGATAATGAGAAAAGTGGAGTGGCTTTCCCCAAACGGCAGGAGAGTGTGGTTCTTTGCCTTGGGTGTTTCTTTTTCCCTCCATCTAATCGTTCTGCCCTTTGTGGGGAAGTTTTTGGAAGCTTGCCCTACCTGCGAGTTTCTATCCCTCGAACTTCCGCCTATTTATGCAAGGATACATAACCCTTCCCAGATGGGCAAGCAGTTAGAAAAAAGGGCTGAACAATTGGAGAAGAAAGTAAAGGTTGTTCCTCAGCCAGGGAAGAAAGTAGAGGAAAAGCAAGAAATATTGCCCGAGCGTTCCTCTTTCCTACAGAAATGGCTGAATCCAGCCACACCCACTCGCTCTTCTACTCCCGGTGGGGGCGCTGCTCAAGTCATCACTAAGGCAACGCCGGGTGAAGGGGATTTTGTCGTTGGGGGTATCCCCAAGCCGGAACCAGGAGCTAAAGGACCCGGATTAGGAGGTAGTGGCACCGCTCCCGGAGTAGGAGGTTCTGGGAACGAGCCAGGGATGCCAATAAGTAGCCCCCCTTCACCTCCACCACCTCAAAAAGAAGTTAAGGAGGAGCCACCTCCACCAAAACAAGAACCCGTTGTCGAAAAAGCAAAGGAAGAGGTAGTTCCCCCACCTCCCCCATCTCCCCCACCGCCAAAAAAGCAAATAGACCCTCAGGAGATAGCGGAGTTCCAGAAGATAATTTATAGGAGGATAGAGGCAGCCAAGGACTATCCCCCCGAAGCTAAGTTACGGGGAATAGAAGGGAGGGTTAAACTGTCTTTTATCGTGAGGAGAGATGGTTCGCCAGCCAATATAAATGTGGTTAGTTCCTCTCAACAAAGAATATTGGATGACGCAGCTATAGAGACGGTGAAAAAGGCTGGCCCATATCTCCCTTTTCCCAAAAGTGTGGAAGCTGACGCCCTGCGCGTAAGCGTTGAGATAGTTTATAAGTTGAGATAAAATTTTGTTGAATACTTCTAAAGGGATTTACCCCTTTTCCTCTTACTCAGCAAAAGGTTTGTTTTCCTTAACGCCTCAGCGTCAAATTGGTAAAATATAAAAACTATGGAACTATTAGAAAGGTTAGAAAGAGGAGAGATAGTTATTTGTGATGGGGCAATGGGCACACTTCTTCAGGAGAGGGGTCTACCTCTTGGTGTCGCTCCTGAGGAATGGAACCTGTCTCATCCCGAGGTTGTTGCCCAAATCCATCGAGAATACTTAGAGGCTGGTGCGGAGATAGTAGAGACAAACACCTTTGGTGGGAACCGTTTAAAACTTTCTCTCTCTAACTTGGAAGGGAGAATTGAGGAAATAAACAGGGAAGCTGTGAGAATAGCAAGAGAGGCGGTAGGGGATAAAGCTTATGTAGCGCTCTCAGTAGGCCCCACCGGAAAATTGCTCCAACCCTGGGGGGATTTATCATTCGAGGAAGCGTTGAAGGCTTATAAGGAGCAAATGGGATATGCTTTTAAGGAAAGCCCCGATTTCGCTATTCTGGAAACCTTCTCCGACCTTCAAGAAATAAGAGCGGCGGTTCTGGCCGCCCAAGAAGTAGGTATTTTCTCCATATGCACTATGACATTTGAAACATCGGGACGGACGATAATGGGCGTATCTCCTGAACAAGAGTTGGAGGAACTATCGAAGCTCGGCGTCAGGCTTATGGGAACGAACTGTGGGACGGGACCCGATGATATGCTAAAAATTGTAGAAATACTCGCGAAAAATCGCCCTGAGGGAGTTTACCTCATCGCTCAGCCAAACGCCGGTGTCCCTAAGTTAGTGGGGGGTAAAACAGTGTTTGAAGCAACTCCTCAAACTATGGCGGAGTACGCTCAAAAGTATGTAGAGTTGGGCGTCAATATCGTGGGTGCTTGTTGTGGAAGCACTCCCCTTCATATAAAGGGGATAAAAGAGCATATTAAAAACACAAAATGAAGGCTTTGATATTGGCAGGAGGAGAAGGAAAAAGACTTAAACCCCTGACCAATTCTATCCCCAAAATCCTCTTACCACTGTGTAACAAACCAGTTCTTTCTCATCTTCTCTCTTCCATAGCCAAGCAAAAAATAATAGATGGTGTTACCTTGAGCCTGGGAAATCTTTGGGAGAGGGTTGTGTCCTTTCTCTCTGTTTATAACTCTCCTTTGCCGTTGGAGACGAAAGTAGAAAATGAACCATTGGATACGGGAGGAGCGATAAAGTTCTCCTCTCCTGAGGAGGAGGAATTCTTCGTCATAAATGGTGACATAATCTGTGATGTTGATTATAAGGGGATGTTAGAGTTCCACAGGAGGAAAAAAGCCGATATAACAATTTTGACTGTTAAAGTAAGGGATACCTCATCCTTTGGAAGCATTGTATTTGATGGCGATTTTAAGTTAAAAGGATTTAAGGAAAAGACAGGGGAGAAAAAGGGTGGATTCGTAAATGGGGCTATTTACCTGATGAAGAGAAGGGTGTTGGAGTATTTTCCTCAGGGTAAGTCTTCTCTTGAGAGGGACATTTTCCCTCGTCTTCTCCTAAGGAAGGCGAAAATTTATGCCTTTCTTCACTTCGGCTATTGGATGGATATAGGAGAGAGGGAGCGCTATATCCAGGTTCAAAAGGACATTTTGGATGGCATCGCCCTATTGGAATATTTTTCCTTTCCCTGCGAGATGGAGAAGGGGGTAGAAATTCAACCTCCCGTTCTTTTTGGGAAAGGCTGCAAATTAAGGAAAGGAGCGAGGCTATTCCCCTATTCAATTCTTGGGAACCATGTGGAAGTGGGAGAGAGGGCAAATGTTGGGGAAAGCGTTATCCTTGAGGGAGCGAGGATAGGGGAGGGGAGCAGAGTTCTCCATTCTGTTGTGGGACCATCATTCGTTTTACCTTCTCAACTTATTGTGGAGAATGCCATCCTCAATGCTTGCTGAACACTATGTCGGCACAAGTGGATACAGTTATGGTCATTGGATAGGGGTTCTTTATCCCCCGGAGCTTTCCCAAGCGAAGTGGCTTGAATATTATTGCCAATTCTTCGGCACTGTGGAACTTAATGTAACCTTCTACCGCCTTCCCACTGCTTCTACCTTCAAGGGTTGGAGGAAAAGGAGTCCAGAGAATTTTGTGTTTGCTTTGAAAGGCTCCAGATTCATCACTCACATTAAGAAATTGGGCGATTGTGAAGAACCCTTAGAACTCTTTTTCCAAAGGGTAAAGGAATTGGGGGATAAAGCGAGGGTTATTCTCTGGCAATTACCACCTCGCTTCAAAGTGGATTTGGACAAGTTGCAAAGATTTTGTCATCTTCTTGCTACCAACCCCCGAGCAAGTAAATACCATCATGCCTTTGAATTTAGGGAAAAGAGTTGGTTCTGTAGGGAGGTCTACGATATCTTGAAAAACTACAATTTCGCCCTTGCTCTTGCTGATTGGCCTTTCATCTTACAAGTAAAGGGCAAGCCCCAGGAGATAGGAATTATAAAATATAAAGCCCCAAAAATAGAGGTGGAGGAAACAGCGGATTTCCTTTATATACGCCGCCATGGCGCGGTTGCGCTTTACGCTTCTAATTATTCTGATGAGGAGTTGCAAAGAGATGCAAGATATATTAGGGAGTGGCTTGAAGAAGGTAGGGATGTATATATATACTTTAATAATGATGCTTACGGCTACGCGGTTAAAAACGCCTTGTTTCTGAAAAAACTTTTGGAGAAAGGACAAGAATGTGGTTTAGGAGGGCTTTGCTAATAAATCCTCCCTCTGGGCTTTATATAAGAGAGGATAGATGTCAAGTCCCAGTGAGGGGGCTCACTGCTACCGCACCTCGTCCTCCTATTGACCTTGCTTATATAGCAGGTGTTTTGGAAAAAGAGGGTGTGGAATGCAGAATAAGGGATTATCCGGTGGAAGGTAAAGGATGGAGTGCTTTGAGGGATGATTTGGAAATTTTCGCTCCTGACCTTCTTATCGTCAGCGTCACAACTCCCACTTTTGAACTTGATATGAAAGCTTGTGAAATAGCCAAAGGGATAAACCCTTCCATAATTACAGCAGCTAAGGGGGGGCATATAACTGTCTTTGATAAAAAAGCTTTGGAAAAACATCCTTCTTTGGATATCGCTTTACGAGGAGAAGTAGAAAAAACAGTAGAGGAATTGGCAAAGGGAATGCCTTGGGAAGAGATACGGGGTATAACTTACAGAAGCAATGGGAAAATAATGCGAAATCCTGACAGGGAATTCATAGAGGACCTCGATTCAGTTCCTTTCCCCGCTCGGCACTTATTGAACAATTCCCTTTATAAAAGACCTGATACAGGGGAGCCCCAAACCACAATCCAAACGAATAGAGGATGTCCTGGGGAGTGTGTTTTCTGTCTCGCTGGTAGATTATCTGGTAAAAAACTTCGTTTACGCTCCCCTCACAATATCGTTGATGAAATAGAGGAATGTCTCCAGCGCTTCAACATAAGGAACTTTTTCTTTCGGGCAGATACCTTTACTTGGAATAAGGAGTGGGTTATCGCAATATGCAAGGAAATATTGAGACGAGATTTGAGGATAAAGTGGGTTTGCAATAGCCGAGTGGATACGCTTGACGAGGAGATGTTGAAATGGATGAGAGGAGCGGGTTGTTGGCTAATCTCCTTAGGAATAGAGAGCGGATCCCAAAGGATAATAGATTTGATGAAGAAAAGGATAAGGAAGGAGCAAGCCAAACGGGCAGTAGAACTTTGTAGTAAATATAAGATAAAGACATATGCTTTTTATCTCTTTGGTTTACCCTGGGAAGAGGAAGAAGAGGTGAAGGAAACGATAAAATTTGCTCTTGAGCTGGATTCAGACTACGCAGAGTTCCATCTCGCAGTTCCCTTCCCGGGCACAGAACTCTACGATATCGTTTTACAGGAAGGACTTTTGGAAGGCGATTTCCAAGGTTATGACCACTCCCTACCCGTGGCGAGGACCTTTGCTCTATCCAGGGAAGAGTTAGTAAAATGGAGAAGGAAAGCAATATATAAGTTCTACCTTCGTCCCCATTATATAATCCGCACTATTATGGGCTCGCCTTCGCCTGTTTCTCTTTTCAACTACCTTCGTTTCGCTTTTGAGAGAATCCTCCTTTTGCCCTCAACATATAGGAAAGCAGAAATTGAACCTAGCCCCATTAGGGCGAAGTAAAACCCAAGCTTAAAGGTGAAAGGGCGATAGGCTAATATAACTTCGTGTTCGCCTGCGGGGACGAGAACTCCCTGAAATGTGAAATTCGCTGGCACAACCCTCTTTTCCTCCCCATCTACGAATGCCTTCCAGCCAGGGAAAAATGTCTCCGTTATCACGAGATACGCTTCTCTATCACTTTTGATTTGGAGTTTTAAAAAGCCGGTCCTTTCTTCCCTCAAAGAGATGAAATATTCCCCTATTTGATTGTGCAATGGTTTCCCTTCTTCAATGATAACCACTCTTGTGTCATATATGGAAGGGAGAGAGGCAAGGGCTTCCTCTTCCTCTATAATTTTCAAAGTCTCGCCTGCAAGATAGAAGCGAGGGAATGCGTTCTTATTCTCAATCACATATAATCCACCCTCATAATACAGAGGGAGCAATCCAGTAGTATTTAAAATTTTTTTAGAGAATATGTATCTGATAGCAGCGATGTTAAGCAGTGAAGAAGTGGGTTGGGTAAAATAGAGGGCGTTGCTTCTTTCCTTGTTTTGGTTAACTAACTGAGCAAAGAGGAGTAAACGTAGGGGATAAAGAGAATCCCCCCCTTGTGCTTCTTTCAAGCCGAGAAGGATATTGCAATTGGGTAGAAGGGTGTCTAGGGGGTCTCTCTCTCCAGGGAAGGCGAGGAAATGTCCTTCTTTAGGAAGCTGGGCAAGCCTCTCGCTAAAAGTAGTATGAGGAAATAACATAGAGGGTGGAAGAGCAGGGTTAAAGCGGAGTCCGAAAGCGAACATATCGGCTACTGCAAGAAAAGGCAGAAACTTGGTTTTCTTCAAACTTGTTAGAATAAGGGCAAGGGAAGCAACGAGGAAGAAGTGTATAAGCGCGCGAGGGGAGGGGAAACCGCTTTTCACTGCTTCATAGGAGATTCCCATACCTGTAAATAAAATTAGAGTGCCGAAGATGAAATAGGAGGTTTTAGAAGGTATGTATTTTAAGTTGTCCAACCCTATAGCAGCGATGGCACCAAAGGCAAAAGCGGATATATATAGATTTCTTGCGGGTGCTGCGAGAAAAGAAAAAACAGGTAGGGAAAGCAAAAGCCGAAGAAAAGGGGTATTGAGGGCAAAAAGAATAGATATCGAAGCTAAAAAAAGGAAGAATTTTCCTTCCTTTCTCTTAAGGGCTGAGGGCAAGAGAAAGAAAGGGAGTATTCCGAAGTATCCGCTCAATTCAACATAGTTGAAAGCGCCTCTGTAATCATAGTCCACCGGGTTGCCATAAAAATCAGGAATGAGGAAAGTATAAAGATGGCGCCAGGGCATAGAGGTACTTAGGAGGTCGGAGAGCGAAGAGCCAAGGGAACGATGGCTCTTTAGCGCTAACTCAAAGGAAGGGAGAAGCTGAGGTAGGGAAAGGATAAGCCCGATGCTGAAGCTAAGCAGGAATCCAATATAGCCTTCTTTAAATTTTCTTTCTGTGAAGATCTGGAAAAAGGTGAAGAGGGAAAAAGCGAGCCAACCATAAAGGGCGAACTGAGGATGTCCACCCAAGATACTCAAGGCAAGAGGGAAACCGGCGAAGAGAGCATAAATGTGCTTTCCCTGTAATATATAGAGCCTCCATAAGAGAAGAGAAAGGGGAAACCAGCTCATAGAACAGATGGGTGTTTGATACTCCGCCCACACTACCATTGGTCCTGAGAATGTCCAAGTTATGGCACCTAAAAGGGATGCAGTTTGGCTAAGCCCAAGAGAACAGAGGAAGAGATAAGCGAAGAGGGAAGTCAAGATAAAATGAAATATTATAGTGAACGTCATAAACCAGTGAGGGGGTATGAAAAGTAGAAGCCAGTTTAGGGGGTAAAGACAAGCAGAAGCCATATTAGCTAAAAAGGGCTGTCCACAGAAATTATAGGTATTCCAAAGGGGTATAAATCCATCTCTTAAACTCTTTTCCAAAAGGACGCGCCAGGGATAAAAGTAGAGAATAGTGTCCAGAAGGGGATTGTAAACTTTACGGAAGGAGGGAAAAAGGGTAGGGGAATAATTTCTCCAAGGTTGGAGGCGCAGGCTCAAATCAGCGGGTAATAGGATGTTTCCCTCAAATACCTTATAAAAGAAGACGAGGACTAAAAGGAAGAGTAGTAAAATACAAAGGATATGCTTTTTCAATCTCTAACCCTCCATATCCTTGCTTCCCCATTTTGGAAGACGAGTTGTAGGAAGGGATTGTTAAATTCTAAAAATTCAGGAGCCAAAAAATGCTCATAATTACCATAATAAACATAATTTATATTATTTCGGTGAAGAAAAGCTTTCCTTAACTCTTCGTCTTTACCCTTATAGAACTGCAGAACCTTTTTATATTTCTCAAGGTAATCCGGCGTTTCTCCCCAATGCCCCGCGTAAACTCGCCTCCCGGTGAGAGAAGGGATATAGCAAGCGAAATCCGGGATAGCCAAAATCACCTCCTTAGGAGTTGTGTAATCTCTGAACCAATTTAAAGCCTCTATCTCCGAGTTTGTAAGATAGGTAGGTTGAGGATAGAGAGATTGATTTGTTACAAGGGAATATATATCCGTTCCCAAAATCATCCCATTTGAAAGGAAAAGAAAGAAGAGGAGAAAAGGTAGGAGATTTCTTCTGTTTTCAAGGAAGCGGTTTGTAACGGCGATTGTGGCTAATATGGCAAGGGGTATTTGGGTTCCCATAAAGAGTTTTCGCTGGAAGGAAAAGGGTAAATAGGGGAGGATAAAACCAGCAAGGGCCCAGGCGATTAAGAAAAGGGAGGTAGCGTTTACTTCCTCCTCTCTTACCTTCTTTATAATTGCCCAGATGGCAAGAGGAATTAAAAAACCCATCCCAGTTAGGTACCAATAAAAGGGGGGAGAGAGGGTGGGGACCTCTGCCCTTTTAGCAAACAAGGGTTCCTTCTGTAAAAGGTAAATTTGGTAATATAGGGCTGGAGAGGCTAATATAAGGGCGACCCCAGCGTTCAGGATATCCTTCCAGGGTATTTTCTTATCTTTTGCGGAAAGTAGAAAAACATATAATATCCAGACGGCACCTACGATAAGCACATCATATGTATGCACATTGGCAAGTATAAGGAGAGAAAATCCCGCTATTAAGCCTCCTTTCCAATCCTTCCTTATGAGAAGGGGGAGAAAAAAACCGAGTATTAATAGAAGGGCGAAGGTGAAGAGGGGGTTGACATAAAGGGTAAAGAAAACAGTAGATTCTGGCTGCCATAGATCAACGGAGTTCGCAATCCCTCTCGCTGGAGAATAGCCACCCGTCAACCAGCCCGCTCCCGAGGAAAAAACCACCATAAGAAGACCTATCATTCTCTTTTTTCTCTCGGGAAATACATAGCAAAGGAAGGCGTAAAGAAAGCAAAGCAAACCAAAGGCAAAGATATAGCGAGAAATGAACAAGATTTTCAGAGGCGAGATGTGAGTTAATTTGCACAATCCCCCCAGAAGGAGGGCAAAGAGGTTGAAAAAAGGATGTTGCTGTTCTAAGTTAGTGAAAAGATTAACGAAGAGGATGTGTCCTTGTTTGACCTGCTCTATCCAAGAGAGGTAAACCGCCAAGTCGTCTTTAAGTCTGAGAAGTGCGAGAAATTTTGCCCCATAGGGTGTTAGCATAGCGCCCACTACATAGGGGAGGGAAAAAAGAAAGGAGAGAATGAGGAAAACAGCAAGAAGCCAAATAATATCTTCTTTAAAAGGAAAAGAGCTCTTCTTCATCGGAAGGAAAGCTTTTTCCTCCTCTGATACACGCTCTGCACTATTCCTGCCATAATACAAAAGGCGAGCAAGTTGCTACCGCCATAGGTTAAAAAGGGTAGGGGAATGCCCACTGCTGGTATTAAACCCAGTGTCATCCCGATATTGACGAAGATATGAAATGTCAATAGCACACCCACCGAAGCAGAGAGCAATTGACCTAATGTATCCTCTGTCTCCAAGGCAGTGAGAAAGCAACGCCATATTAAGATAAAATATAGGGAGAGTATGAAAATACAACCGGCGAAGCCGAGCTCCTCACCCGCCACTGTGAAAATAAAATCGGTATGCTGGGCGGGTATATAATTCAACCGATTTTGGGTTCCTCTAAATATTCCCTTTCCCCAAACCTCTCCAGAACCTATAGCTATCCTTGATTGAATTATGTGATAGCCTGCTCCTAAGGGGTCATACCGCGGATTTAAAAATGCCTGTATGCGTTTCTTCTGATATGGACGAAGAATATCAAGGTGCCAAGCACCTACCGCAAGAAGAAGACCAGCGACTCCTAGGGCAATTATCTGCTTAGCCTTTGTACCCACAATAAGAAGCGATGCCAACCATAAGGTTATGAAGGTGAGAGAGGTCCCAAGGTCCGGTTGGATGAATACAAGTAGAGTGGGAATAATTATATGGAGAAAGGAACGAAAAATTGTCCTTAAATCTTTTGCTTCCTGATGTTGCCTAGCCCAAAAAGAGGAAAGAGTTAGGAGGAGCATAACTTTAGCGAATTCAGATGGTTGGATGGTTATTGGACCAAGAACAAACCATCTCTGCGCTCCGCTTGTTCTTCTGCCCAATAGAAGAACAAGAACAAGTAATACCAGCATAAAGAAGTAAATGTGCCCAGAGAAACGAGGGAATTGTCTGTAATCGGTCGAGGCCATAAGAAAAAAGAAGAAAAGGGAGAAAATAACCCATATAGCCTGCTTAGTGAGAAAACCGAGAGCTCGGGTGTTAGAAGGAACAGTTTCTAAAGTAGCACTGTATATGAGTAAAAGTCCTATTCCCATAAGAAGAAACATAGGAATAAAAAAGTAATAGTCTATCCCCTTGAAGAATTTCCTTAGCATATCAAATAGATTTTAAAATCTTCTTTTCTTTCCTTCAACAGCACAATTTTAAAACTTCCTCTGAGACTTTGAAGAATTAAAGATGGCGACCATCTTTGGCCCTTTTCTTTCCGTCAAGTAGAAGGGTAAGATAGGTGCTATTCCTTTCTCCAAATCGCAAGATTTATGAGGTAGCAAAAGTATGAAGGATTCCTGAGGACGATTTATTTGGGTAGAGGTTTGGAAAACATAAAATATATCTACCCAGTCACCGCCGTCATAAAATCTCGTTACATCGTAGGTTCGGCTTCTACTATCTATCCACCTTTTCACCACTCCTATCCCGAGACCAAGCGGGGGTTTATCCCAGCAGAAGTCAAGCCATCCTACTTTTCGAGAATTATCCGGTGCTGGCGAACTTCCAAGATAGCCGAAATAGATGTCCCTATACTGTTCGCTGTTTTCCAATCTCCCCTTGTTGATTCTCATAGCTTCCTCTCCAGGGAATGCTTGGAAAAAACCCTCTCTTTGTTCAAATCCAGCCCCCTCTCTCGCTAAATCTAATTCCAAAGCAATCTCCGGAATTATTTCCCTCCTTATCTCTATGAGAGGGCTATGAAAATAAAATATATAGTGGCTCCTTCCCTTTAATCCATTACCTTTTAGGGGAACTATCACCTCTTGGAAAACCTTTCCTTTCCTAAGTAAGACTTCTGCCCTTAGGGGAGTTAGGTTAAAGGAAGGATGTAGTTCAATTCGCCAGGGAGAAGAAAATAAGTTCTCCCCGTTAACCTTTAAGCTTCTTATCTCGTCTTTGGTTATATCAAGGCTAACTTGGTAGAACTCGTTAACGAAATCTATGTTTTCTTGAGGAGAGAATGAAGAATTTGCCTTTTCTTCTGGGTATATAATATAAAAGCGGTTTTTGCCCGGAGGGATATCTTTCTCAACCCATATCAATTCGCCCTTCTCGCTACTTTGGGCTGATATTTCCTCCGTAGCTTCTCCTTGGTAATTGGAGAGAAATACCCTTGCTGAAGCCCATCTATTGGGCAAAGAGAAACGAAGGGGTTGTTGTCTTCGGGGGTAAGGGGAAGAGGGTAGCCATACAGCAAGATTTTCCTCACTTTTTAAAGCGGGAACATCAATACCTATTGCTTCCTCCTCTTCGCTATCCAAAATCGTTATGTTAGAACCCGTTTTGATTTTTACCTTTATAGTATGAAAGCCACTTCTCATATTATCTAAAACAAAGGTAAAGTCCTTTGTCTCCTCGACTTTTAATCTTTTTATAGTGGACTTTTTTGTTTCCTTTCCATCTACCCAAAGGAAAACTTCAACTGGTCCTCCATCCATATTCCCTATATTTTTAACCTTTCCTACAACCACAGGTTTTCCTTGGTATTCTTTTATCTGCCATTCGTAAGTAATGACAGGTAGGACAAAGTAGCGGTAAAAAAGCTCATCAGATAGTTTGTCTAATTGGGGAACGCTACCATAATAGAAGATAGCGATTCCGAGTATATTTGGACAAAGACTTTTAATTATCCTAAACTGCGCTTCTAATTCTTTAGATGTTGTCAAAAGCACTCCTTGGTTGGGTTGATAATTTATTCCCAAGCCAAGAAGGGTTTTCCTTTCTAACTTCTTATCTCTAATCTCCTCTAAATATTTCCTCAATATCCCAAGGTGCATATTGTGGTAATTGAGGTAGCACTCGGGTAAGAAGTAATCCACATAGGGAACAATGTCTTCGGGTATCGCACCCACGCACCAAAGTGCTACTTTCAAATTAGGATGCCTTTCTTTAAACTTCTTAATAGCCTCTATCACTTTTTCTCCTGCCTCGCCTCCTCCATAATATTCATCTATCCCTATTCCCTCAGCACCTCCTGGTATTTTTGACCAGCAGAAGACCTGTTCTTCAACAGAGGCATCTTTATGTGTATCCCAAAAGCAGACGCCCGGCTTGAACGCAAGCGCTGTGCGTCCCTCCCATAACCATTCTCCAATATAATCTTCTTCTATTGTCGTGCTCAAAGTTGCCCACCGCAAATCCTTAGGTGTGCCATACCAGGCAAACTCCACTTTCCTTTCTACCACGGGGAAGGAAAATTTAGTCGCTTTCTTTTCTTTCTCTGTGTCAAGGTATAACTCAACCTCGTAAACGCCGTTTTCCTCGGCTCTCCATTCCCCTATCTCGATCTTTTGTCTTTCTCCTCCTCCTATCGGACCTATCGTGATCTGTTTAAATCTCTTTTTCTTATCTTTTCCCAGATAAAGGGTAAGGTTTGCCCTTTCTACAGGTTTATCTCCTTCATTGAATATAGTAGTTCGGAATTTTATCTTTTCCCTAACTACAGGAAGGATAGGGGAAGTGAACAGTTTTTCAATTTTCAAAGGAAAAGCCTGTAGTCCTAAAAATAGAATTAAGCAAGAACTTTTTAGAAGTGGAGCAGAATGCAGATTTTTAAACATTTCCCGAATAATTGTAATTTTTCTTCAGGAATCCATCAAACTCGTTTTTGGCCTATGGCCAAGGGAAGAAAGGCACTGGATTATTCGTTAAGCAGGCATAAAAGGTCAAAAGGACTGCCATCGTGAATTCTCCAAATATCAAGCCCAAGAAGAAAAGGCGAGTTTTAGCGAAAAGGCGCATTCCTCCCATAAAAAGTATAAAGGATTTGATGAGCCAGGCGAGGAAGATGGGGAACCAGAAAACTATGCATCCCCAGGATGTGGATAACGCAAAGCCGAGGGGATGAAGTGGCCACCACCAGAACCTTGTCCTCATAAAAATTAAAAACAAGGTGAACAAGGCACCTCCGAAGAAGAAGGGGATGTATCGGACATTGCTGGGAACCTTATTCTCTATAAAGGAGGCATTCTCCAGGAAGTAACGAAGGTTATCACCCCTAAAGGAAAACCAGTAAAGATTCAATCCTCCTTTCTTATAAACTATCAGTAAGTGAAAAAAAGTAGCTACAACAATAGAGAAGGGAACCGCTAATCCGAATAGGAAGGCTAAATTTCTTCTCTTCATTTTTAAGCTATCGCCTATTTTGAAACTATCCAGAAAACCTGTTATCAATATTCCTCTCAAGTCCCTCGCAAATAGGGAATCCATAAAGGGGAGAATGGAAAGGTTCTGCGCTCCTAAAGAACTCGGGGAGGCGAAAAGTGAATAAATATCTATGGGAGTAAAGCAACCCTCTGTCATTATCATTCCCCCCTCAGAGGTTGAGCGTGAAGCTATCACAGCTTCTACAAAGATGTAAATCATAAATTGAAAGAAGGCTAACCATAGAGCCATTCCCGCCATATTGCTCCAAATACCTATAAGTATTATCGCTATTAACAATCCTAAAAGGGCTATCTTATAGGGCACAACCTCAGCGGGGTCCTCTCTTTCCTTCCCTATAACGCAACGAAAAACACGCTTCAAGTGAGGAAGAGCAATGTAGAAAAGATAGCCCGCCAAGATAAAGAAAGCCCCGGCCGTCTCATAGGCAACGAACAGTTGTGCCCCCGCGTGGGGAGCAATAGTCGTCTCGGCTCCAAAAGCGGTGGCTAAAATCTCCTGCGCCCTGAAAAATAAATAGAAAAACCAAAAGCTGAACAAAAGTTGGGTAGGTAGAAGGTAGAAGAAACCTATCGTGGCGAAGGAGATATAGATATAAAGATATTCCAGGTTGTCCCAGGGACGTCCGGTTAAATATTGCTTTAAATTTATTGTGAGGTTTACGGAGGGTAAATAAGGGAAGACTTTTTGTAATGTATTGAGGCTATAGACTAAGGCAGGAATGGCAAAACCTAACCACATGGTTTTGTTGGAGAGAAAAGTATTTCCTGCGCTGATCATCTCTATTGGAAGTTGGGTCAATGGGAAGGGAAGTTTCTCTCCCTCTATCCATTGCTTCCGAAAAATCACAGCGAGACAGAAAAAGGAAAAAAAGACAAGCAGAACGAGGATGTACCACCTTAAAAGAGGTAGCAACCATCTGAGCCAGGGGATATCGCTGAACGCATAATACCCCTCGTAATAACCTTTAACTATTTCCTGCCTTTCCATTCCAGAAGGATTCCAGGGAACGAGCCAACTTTTTATATAGGGGAAAAATATTTGTTGCCATTTATTTACTTGATTAGCGTAATAATTGATGCCCGTAAGGGTAGAAGGGAGATCCTCCATTAAACCCCTCGATGAAATCATAGAACTGATGAGCATCATAAAGAAGATGACTGCTAATTCCTGGAATGAAAGGGGCTTTAGGAAAGGGGAAAGGAACCTATTTGCTAATAGGAGAAGAAATAACATCCCTACCGCTACAGGCGGTAGTTGAAGGAAGCCAATTTGGATTGAAGCGGTTACTAACTCCGCCCAGGTTACAATGAAGGCGACAATAGAAGCAAAGAGGAAGCCGAGAAGAAGTGCTCGGGCGGTCAATTTCTCCCTTAGGGATGTGCCAGCCAACTGGCTGGCACATCCCTAAGTTATTTAGTTTACCAAATCATCGCTGGCACTATATGCTCAGCGTGGAATTCCCAAGTGCCAATCTCCTGTGAATGTAGCCACTTTACATGCCCATCGCAGAAAGCTATGTTATCCCCTTCAGAGTGGCGAGTATATTTTGGATCTCTGCGCTCCGGCATACATTGAGCAGCACAAGCATTGGGCCAAGCGATGAAGAAGGCGCAAGCGAAGGTAGTTAGGGAGTCACCCACCATAACTAAGTCAGCCGGTTTCTCCAATTTGGCGAGGGATAGACCGCGGGGTGGGCTACACCAGTGGGGGCACAACATACAGGATGCTATACCATAGTTAATATCTCCAGCTGGTTGGGTTGAACCATCCGGTTGGAGGATGCCAGCGGCCGCGGAGGGGCATTTCAGTACTTGAGCATTCTTCAAATAAGGTTGGATGAGGTCATACCACCATCTATTGTCCGCACGGCTTCCCGTAGGTAAACACTCGTCCCAGTCCTGAGCATACATTAGAAACGCGTTAGCTATTTGCTTTAGGCTGGACTGGCAGTGAGCTTTTCTCGCCTGCTCCCTCGCTCTGGAAAAAACAGGGAACAGGATGGCCGCCAGGATAGCTATAATAGCTATAACGACCAAAAGCTCGATTAATGTGAAGCCTTTTCGCTTCATATCAAAAACACCTCCTATGGAAAATTTCTATTTTGTAAAAGATATAATATATGACCCCAAAGGGAAAAACTATAAATTTTTTATTGAGGAATAGGAGATTTTTAAGGTTTGTACCTGCTTCAAAGAATATTCAACTGTTTTCTCTTCGCTCTTCTATACATCAAGGGGGTAATTCTCGTTTCCCTTTTGAAAACAGCAGCGAAATATGCGGGATCGTTAAAACCCACTTGAAGGGCGATATCGGTTACTGAAAGGTCGGTGTTTTCCAAAAGCTCTTGCGCCTTACTTATTCTTACTTTGGACAAATACCTTGCGAAACTGCAACCTGTGGTTTTCTTGAATATAGCACTGAAATAACTTGGACTTAAGTGAACTGCCTTTGCTACTGTTTCTAACCTTATTTCCTCACGATAATTCTCCAATATATACTTCTTTGCTCTTTCCACTACCGACTGGGCAAGCCCCGGCTCTTCCCAAAGGGTCATAAGGTCGTTTATGATCCAGCTCATCGTCTCCACTATTTCTTCCTTTGTTTTGCATCTATCTAAAAGAGAGGCGTATTGTAGTGTAAGCTTTAAAAGATTGACCTTACGGGCAGTGAACATTCTTATGACCCCTAATATGGAGAGAACTAATCCCCATACCTGGGATTTCACTACCAAGGGTTCTTTTTCCCAATTCTCGAGAATAAGGTTGAGTATTCTGGAAAGAGACAGAAGAATGCTATTTTTCGTTCCATATCTCAGGCGTGTGAGAAGTTCTTTCTCTTCTTCATATGGATATCTGGATTGATGTAGGGAAAGCCACAATTGGGAATTTATTAAGTCCTTCTCAAAATCCGCCTCGGCCCTTTTCATAAAAAGTTCTTTTAGCCTCCTATAAGCTCTTCTGCTATGCCTTAACGTGTGCATTATGGAGCCCCTGATATGGTTTATCAGTTCAAAAATTGTCCAGGAGACATCCTGCACAAGGCGAGGTGAGACCACGGGAAGTTGCCAATAAGCTTTCCTCAACTCTTCTTTATCGATGGGCAAGTCACATACTTTTTCCCAAATCTTCTCAAATCTTTCCTCACTTGGCTCCTCTGTGAGAAACTGCCCCAGCATAACGAAGGCAACGCATTTATCCATAAACATTACAGGAATAACACCATCTACCAAGCCGCCGTGGCATTGGTAGATATAGGGACGCTTATTCCTACAAGCTATCCCGAGCGCCTGTTTGTCATTGCTCAAGCACCTGCTAAGCCCTTTATAGGTTTGTTGGATTAGTGCGCAATAGTTCTCACGCGTGGCGGAGTGGGGAATTCCCACAGCGGGGCGCACATCTTCCGAAAGACAAACAGAAAGATGTAATTTCTCAAACTCTGAACTCTCCCAGTGTTTCGTCATTCCTTCCTCACTTATAACCAGAAATTGTTGAACCAATAAATTGCTTTGCTATAATTATACACAGAAAAACAAGATTAAACAAGGAGGCGATTACTCAATGCGTCCAGAGGATGCCATCCTTGCTAAATCCATAATGAGCGAGCTGGCTCGCAGGCGTATCAATACCTCGCAGTTAAGAGTCACAGTTTCTATGGGAATAGCAAGAGTAGAGGGCACAATTAGAAGGATAAGAGGCGATATGAGAGACCTTAATCAGGAAATAGAAAGAGCAAAAGATATAATAAAGAGAAAGCCAGGGATTAGAGATGTAGTAATTAATGTGAAAATAAGATGAGCCCGGAGAAACAACTCGAAATTTTGACAAGAGGGTGTGTGGAGGTAATCACGGAGGAGGAATTATTGGAAAGGCTTAGGGGAAAGCAGCATTTAACCGTTAAGTATGGAGCGGACCCAAGTGCCCCCGACCTTCATTTAGGTCATAGTATACCATTAAGAAAGCTTCGCCAATTCCAAGAATTAGGGCATAAAGTAGTTTTTATTATTGGTGATTTCACCGCTATGATAGGCGACCCCTCTGGAATGTCGCAAACGAGAAAACAGTTAAGCAGGGAAGAGGTTGAAAAAAATGCCCAAACTTACCTTCATCAGGTAGGTAAGATATTGGATGTTGAGAAAGCGGAAATAATTTTTAACTCCCAATGGTTCTCGAGAATGAGCTTAGAGGAAGCGCTTAATTCCCTCGCCTCTAAATATACTCTCGCAAGAATGTTGGAAAGAGAGGATTTCGCAACGAGGTTTAAAGAGGGAAAGCCCATTTACATCCACGAGCTTCTTTACCCTCTTATGCAAGGATACGACTCCCTTATGATATCTGCGGATGTGGAAATCGGAGGGACGGACCAGAAATTCAATATGCTCGTGGGTAGGGAGCTTCAAACAGAAAGCGGGCAGAAACCCCAGGTGGTGATGACCTTGCCCCTCTTAGAGGGTTTGGATGGAATAGCTAAGATGAGCAAGAGCCTCGGAAATTATGTGGGTCTAACCGATTCTCCCAAAGAGATGTTCGGTAAATTGATGTCGATATCGGATGATTTGATGTGGCGTTATCTCCAACTCCTCACAGACACCCCTCCAGAGAAAGCGAACTTGCTTAGAAAAAGAGTAAGTGAAGAAAAATTGAACCCTATGGAAATAAAAATGAATCTTGCTTATCAAATAGTAGCAACCTATCACGGAGAAAGAAAGGCTTCTCAAGCAAGGGACGAGTTCGAAAAGGTTTTTAGAAGGGGTGAATTACCCAGCCATTTAGAAGAAGTAGTTATACCTAAAAACTACCTTAAGGATGGTAAGTTGTGGATTGTGAAGTTGCTCGTCCTCTCGGGTTTCGTCAACGGGACGAGGGAGGCGAAGAGATTAATAAGCCAGGGGGCGGTAAAGATAAATAAGCAACAAATAAGCAATGGAGACCTGGATGTGGATGTGGAAGAAGGGATGATTGTGCAGATAGGGAAAAGGAAGTTCTTCAAGGTGTTAATAGGGGATTGAGACTGGTGGAAGGCAGCAGATTGGATTATTCAAAAGCTGGTGTAGACATAGAGGGGGAGGAGAAGGGGATGGGGAGGCTTCTTCAGTGGATAAATAAAAGTATTGAATATGGGGAGGTGGCGCTACCCGTTGGTTATTTTGCTAATGTGATCAACATAGGAGGGATAGGAATAGCTATTTCCATAGATGGGGTGGGGACTAAGCTTCTGGTGGCGCAGATGCTGGGTAAATATGACACCGTGGGAATAGACTGCGTAGCGATGAATGTTAATGATGTGATATGTGTGGGGGCAAGGGCAGTCTGTATGGTTGATTATCTTGCCTTAGAAGAGCCCCGGGAGGATTTGTTGGAGGGGATAGGTAAAGGACTTTATGAAGGGGCGAGGAGGGCTGGGATAGCAATAGTAGGAGGTGAAACTGCACAGTTGAGGGAAATGCTCAAGGGGATGAGGAAAGGCTATGCCTTTGATTTGGCGGGAGCTTGTCTGGGAATCGTTGCTTTGGAAAGAGTGATAACGGGAAAGGGGATAGAAGATGGAGACATCGTTATCGGCTTGGAAAGCAGCGGGATCCATAGCAATGGGTTGACCTTAGCTCGGAAAGTTCTGCTGAAGGACCACCTATCGCTTTACAGATTTTCCCCCGATTTAGGGAGAACGATAGGGGAGGAGTTATTGGAGCCTACCCACATATATGCGAGGGAGGTGTACAAGATATTGGATAGTGGGGTAAGGGTGAAAGCTCTGGTTAATATAACCGGTGGGGGGTGGCTGAACCTTTTAAGAGTAGCGAAGCCCGTGGATATAGAGATAGAGAATTTGCCTCCTATACCCCCGATATTTTCTTTAATTCAAAGAGAGGGGAATATAAGTGACGAGGAGATGTTCAGGGTATTCAATATGGGCATAGGTTTCTGTCTGATAGTGGCGGAGGAAGATGTGGGAGTAGTTCAGGAAATATTGAGTAGGTCGAATTTGAAGTCCTATATTTTAGGGAGAGTGAAAACGGCGAAAGAAGAGAAAAGCAGAGTAGTATTGCGCCCCTTGGGTCTTGTAGGTGAAGGACGAAGTTTCAAGAGAGAGGAAAATTTGTTCCGATAATAAATCTTATGTTAACTTAATTGCGCGGAAACGACCTCTATACTTGCTCTAAAAGAAGGGGGTTTATATTAAAACTTCACCAGATGCTCTTCCAGAGAATGTCCTCTACATCTGCGTATTGCTTGCGTAGGTTCTCATAAAGAGCTGCGTTCTGAATAGCTATCGCTGCCTGGGCCGCTATAGAATTGAGAAAATCTATCTCCTCCTGAAGGAACCGACGAGGTTCACTTGTGTAAATCCTCACCACCCCTATTTTTCTATCCGCAACTTTTAAGGGAACCGATAACACGGAAACTATCCCTTCTCTCCGTGCATCCTCAGGATACTGAAAACGGGGGTCTTTCCTTGCATCCTCTATATAAACAACCTTTCCTTCTAAAACTTCCTTATCTACCTTGCTACTCTCAACATCCACTGGTCCTTTATCAAGATACTCCTTGCTTAGGCCATAAGCAGATTTCAACTCCAATCTTTGCCCGCTATGGTCCAAAAGCCTGATGGAGCAGCCTTTAACCCCTAATGCCTTTACCGTTTCCTGCACCATAGTAGAGAGCAAGCCTGACATATCTAACATAGAACACATTCTCTTCTCCATATCGGAGAGAGTGGAGAGATATTTTATCCTTCTGTTAAGGGAGGATATAATTGTAGACGCTAAGAGAGCAGTAAGTAACCAACTTATCGTCCCCATAATGCCCACCCACAAACTTCCCCCGCTCACACCAACCGCCCAGCTAAAGACTATGGAAACTATAATAGCGGTGCCCAGGGATACAGCGAATCCCAAAAGGGAAGCCAAGACAACCGCTAATGTGAAAAGATAAGCGTAACCATAGCGGTAGGTTTGCTCCCGAGGAGAAAGATGAAGTAAGAGAGACACGACAATCAGTATACCTAAAATGAGAAGAAATATACCTACTTTTTTCATTAGATTTCACATCCTTTTCTCTTTGTTTGTGGTGGGCCCGGCCGGATTCGAACCAGCAACCAACCGGTTATGAGCCGGCTGCTCTGCCGTTGAGCTACGGGCCCCAACTTTTCAATCTATTTCTTCTATATACTCCTTTATTTTTCTTATTCTATGAGGATGGCGCATTTTTTTCAAGGCTTTTGCCTCTATCTGCCTCACCCTTTCTCTGGTCACCCCCAAAATCTTCCCCACTTCTTCTAAAGTCCTTTGGTAACCGCTATCTAGTCCATATCTTAATCTTATAACCAATTGCTCCCTTGCCGTCAAGCAGGAATTAACTAACTGCTCCAGTTGTTCCCTCTGCATAACGCGAGTCACTTCTTCTTCGGGAGATGGAGAATCATTATCTGCCACGAAGTCCAATACCCTGCTGTCATCGTCTTCGCCGGTTATATTATCCAAAGAGATGGGATCGGGAGTAATATCCAAGATGCGCTGGACTTCTTCTATGGTCAATCCCGTTTCCTCGCTTAATTCTTCTATCGTTGGTTTTCTACCAAGCTGTTGGGTGAGTTGCCGAACTGCACGGGAGAGCTTGTGAAGATTCTCCACCATATGCACCGGGATGCGCACAAGGCGAGCTTGGTCAGCGATGGAGCGGGAGATGGCTTGTCTTATCCACCATGTAGCATAGGTGGAAAATTTAAAACCCTTTCGCCAATCAAATTTCTCCACCGCCTTTATAAGCCCCAAATGCCCCTCCGCAACAAGGTCAGCGAAGGGCAATCCCCTGCCTATTCTCTTCTTAGCGATACTTATTACCAAGCGGAAATTAGCCTCTATCATCTTTCGCTTAGCATCTTCATCCCCTTGTTCTATCCTCTGGGCTAATTCCACCTCTTCCTCCGGAGTTAAAAGGGGTATCCTACTCACCTCTTTAAGCCAAGCTTTGACAGCATCTTCTATGATGATTTCCCTTTTTTCCTCTAATTTTGTGCTCCCCCAAACCATCTCCTTTACATCGTCTTCTTCTACCAAGAACTCGTCCTCTTCCCAGCCATCCTTCTCTACTTCGTCATTTTCTCCTTCCCTATAATCGGGGAAACTATCGATACCTCTTCGCTTCCTTCCTCTCACAAAGCTATTCACTCCTTTTTAGAAGCCACAGTTTTACAAAAGTTCGTATATTTCGCCTAGAAGAGAACGCAAGGAACTGATAGACTTCTTTTGGGCAAAATGCCCTTCCTTTAATAATTTTAACACCCTTTCATTTATTCGTCCACTGTGCCTCAGATGAAATTCCGTTATCTTTAGGACGCAATCATAAATAACCTGCTCAGAAGGAGGAGGCATCGCCGTAAGCTCTAATTCGCTAACCTTGTTTTTTTCCTCTTCTTCTAAAATATTAAGCAAAGCCTGGCGAGAGAAGCCCTCCCCTAACGATTTCAATTTAATATATATGGCTTTAAGCAAGGGGTTGGAGAAACTCTCTTCCCTTAATAGGCTGCTCATAAGAGGTATAAAAGATGGTTGTAAAAGTAATGAACGAATTAGTTCTCTTTCTGCTTTCTCTTCTGCTTGGTGAATACTTGTTACCATCGGTGGGCTTTGGGGGGGCACTTCCCTTTTTCCCTTCCCCCCTACTCTTCTCTTTTTCACCTCCGCCGTTACCCACTCTACATAATCTCTCACCATTTCCGGCTTCCCCTCCGCTAACTCCTCGGCAAATTTCTTGATTAACTTGTTCCTCCTGCCCGGCTCTTCTATCTCCGAGATAAGTTCTATAGCTTCCCTTTTCCCCTCCTCCCCTTTCTCCAAAGATTTTTTTAATCGGAAATCGTAAATATCTACTGCCTTGTCTAAAAGTGCCTCAAATTCTCCCCTACCCTTTTCCCTAACGAAGGTATCGGGATCGCTACCCTCGGGTAAAAGCATAACCTTAGCAGAGAGGCGAGATTCCTCTATAAGGGGGGTAGCCCTTAAAGCGGCGTTCATTCCTGGGGAATCGGGGTCAAAGGCGAGGATTATTTCCTCGGCATACCTTCTCAGTAGGTGAAGGTGTGGTTGGGTCAAAGCGGTGCCCAATGTGGCGAGCACATTTTTAATCCCTGCCTCGTAAAGGGCGATAGCATCCATATACCCTTCCACAATAATTGCTTTTTTGTTCTCCCCAATGTGTTTTTTCGCTATGTGAAATCCATAAAGCACTCTACCCTTTTTGAATATAGGGGTTTCAGAGCTATTTATGTATTTTGGTGTGGAATCGTCAAGCACTCTCCCTCCGAAAGCAACCACTTTCCCCTCGGGGGAGAAAATAGGGAATATTATCCTGTCCCCCAAAAGTAGACGAAGCCCGTCTTCCCTTTTTGAGAAGACACCGCTTTTTGCTAAATCTTCGGGGTTCAAATCTTTCTTGCGAAGAAGCTCGAGCAATTCTCTTATATCAGAAGGGGCGAAGCCCAACCTGAATTCCTCTATTGTCTCTTGCTTCAACCCCCTTCTCTTGAGATATTCCCTACCCTTTTCCCCCTCGGCTCTATTTAACAGGATATCTTGCCAATATCTCGTACAGATCTCGCATATCTCTAAGAGTTTTCCTCTTTCACTTTCTCTTTTGTCCCATTGGAATGATATACCGACTCTTTCCGCTATGAGTTGGGCTGCTTCCATAAAGTCGATGTTCTCCATTTTCATAACGAATGAAAAGATATCGCCTCCTGCCCCACATCCGAAACAATGCCAAAGGCCTTTTTCCTCACTTATTGTTAAAGAGGGGTTCCTATCGGGATGAAAAGGGCAGAGCGCCTTATAAGAACGCCCTGCCCTCTTCACGGGTATATAAAAAGAAACTATCTCAACTATGTTTGCAGTGTTCCTTATCTCTTCTATTAGGTCTTGGAAAGAGCGAGGCACCCTTACATAGAGATCGTGATAGACACTACTTTTTTATCACTACTTCTTATACCGAAGACAACACGGTAGCTCTCGTCATATCTGCAGAACATAATTCCTTCACTTGTTGATGTTTCCTCTGGCCAGCCGTAGGCCTGTAAGACATCGGTGTAGGAACTACCCAGAGTTATCCCTTTGGATGTGCGGGCTTTTTCCCACTTATTGCCGCTGACCGTTACTTCAACCACCCTTCCATCAGTTTGGGAAAGCGTTACTCTAAGGGTTATTCCACCCTTAAGGCGATAAACCCAGAGCACCTTATCGGGAGAAACGGTTATCTGAGGGGAAGGTGCAGCGCCGGGCATACCCATCATAGCTTGTGTGCTCGTTATCCCGGGAAGGGGGAAAACGGCTCCCTGGGGGCCAACTGGTCCACCCATCGGTGTGGCAGTTCCTGCTGGACGCATCCCGGGCATAGGACCCATTCCGGGACCCATCATTCCTGGCATTCCTGAACCCATCATTCCCGGTCCCATCATCCCCGGCATTCCTGAACCCATCATCCCCGGCACACCCATCCCTGGCGTCATTCCTGGACGTCCTCCCCCCATCACACCAGGGGTACTCGGTCCCATCGCCCCCGGCGTCATTCCTGGCATACCCATTCCTGGCATACCCATTCCCGGCATACCCATTCCCGGCATACCCACTCCCGGCGTCATTCCTGGGCGTGCTCCCCCCATCACACCGGGCATACCTGCACCCATCATCCCGGGCAAGCCCGCTGTGGGAGTTGTTACCCCCGTCTGAAGACCCACTATTATTTCATCAGGTAGTCCGTAGAGTTTTATAACATGGTCCCAGGATTTCCCTACCGTTATTCCTGCAATGGTTCGCTCAGGTGTAACTGTCTGCGCTCGGGACGCTGTTAGATCCTCTTGAGCGGAGGCACTTAACACTATAAAGCTCAGTATGAAGACAAAATAAGCTTTTTTCAACAATTGTATCACCTCCTATTCTTTTGACACAAAACGAGATAATTTTGTTTCCTTAGTTTAATGCTATCACTATTTTGTATCTTTGTCAAAATAATTTGCCCCAAATTGATATTGAATTATTCAATCAAGCCTTAGAAATTAACAACCTCCTTAAAATAATATAGAATTTAATCGCTATGAGCACGAATCTCTACCTTTTAGATGGACAAGGGTTACTTTACCGAGCTTATCACGCCTTGCCTTATTTGTCAACTTCAAGTGGTATGCCCACAAATGCTATTTATGGTTTTGCTTCTATGCTTGTCCGTCTGGTCTCTGACCGTTCCATAGATTATGCGGTTGCTGCTTTTGATATGCCTGTGCCTACTGTGCGTCACAAAAAATATGAAGCTTACAAGGCAGGGCGCCCTCCGATGCCTGACGACCTTTCCCTCCAGATACCCTATATAAAAGAGATCGCCCTTGCTTTTGGAATGGTTATAAAGGAACTTCCGGGATACGAGGCGGATGATATAATCGCTACATTAGCTCTTCAAGGTAAAGAAAAGAACTGGAATGTCTTTATCATTTCTGGAGACCTTGATTGCCTCCAGATAGTGGGAAAAAACATAAAACTTCTGATACCGAGAGTCGGCATCAGCGATTTGCAAGAGATAGACGAGGAAGCGGTGTGGAAAAGGTATGGCGTTCCGCCAGCTAAGATACCGGATTTGAAAGCGCTGGCTGGCGATGCTTCTGATAACCTGCCAGGTGTTCCAGGTATAGGGCCTAAGAAAGCCTCCCAATTGTTGGAGAAATTCTCTTCCGTTGAGGAGCTTTACCAAAGGGTGGATGAATTGCCCGAACAGATGCGGAAAATCCTTCTCCCCTATGAGGAAGTAGTTAGACTTAACAAAGACCTCGCTCTGCTCAAAGTAGACCTCCCAGTTTCCCTTGCCGATATCTCCCCCTTTAAGCCCGATTGGGCTCGCTTAAGGAAAATTTTCCAGGAGTTAGAGATGAAAAATCTTATTAATCGTCTACCACCTGAGAAAGGTTCGTTGTCCTCCGTGGGAAAGGGGGAGGAAAAAAAATATGGAGAAGCCCCTGAAAAACTATTAGAGCTCCTCCACAAATCTCCTCAAGAAATAGTAATTCATTCGAGCGAAGGCAAAATCTGCATAGGCACTAAATCAGGAGAAGTTTTCTCCTTCCCTCTCTACCCGGAGAGAGGACTCTTCGGAGCAGGAGATAACAGTATAGCACAGTTTAAACTGTTCCTCGAAGGGGAGCATATTCCCAAGATAGGGCACAATTTAAAGAGTTTGTCTCTACTTCTAAAGAGGGAAAAGAACATAGGCTTGGAAGGCATTACTTTTGATACAATGCTTGCTTCATATCTCCTGAACCCCCTCAGGGGAAGTTATGAGTTAGAAGATATTTACAGGGAAATATTGGGTGAGGAATTGCCGAGGGATCCCCACCTTCAAACGCTGAAGATTTTCTCTCTCAGGGATGTGTTGGAAGAAAGGTTGGAGAAAGAGGGGTTAAAATATGTTTTTTCTGAGATAGAGATGCCTCTTCTACCCGTGCTTTTGGATATGGAATTAACAGGCATCAAGATAGATATAGAATTTATGAGGAAGCTATCTGCAGAGATATTGGAAAGGATGAGGGAAGTGGAGAAGGAAATATACCAGATAGCGGGTATTGAGTTCAATATAGCTTCTCCCAAACAGCTGAGGGAGGTGCTTTTGGAACGTCTTAAACTCCCTTTGGGAAAGAAGAAAAAGACAGGATTTTCCACTGATGCCGAGGTATTAGAGGCACTTGCTCCCCAACACGAAATTGCGAGGAAAATACTGGAGTGGCGGGAGCTATCTAAGAGTAAGGGAACATACATAGATGTCCTACCAAAGCTTGCTGATAAGAAAGGGAGAGTGCACACTTCCTTTAATCAATGCATAACTGCCACCGGGAGGCTTTCCTCCTCGGAACCAAATTTGCAAAACATACCAATAAGGGGAGAGTGGGCAAAGAAGATAAGACAGGCGTTTATAGCGGAAGAAGGGTATTTACTGGTTTCAGCAGACTACTCGCAAATAGAGTTGCGTATACTCGCTCACATAAGCGGAGACAAGGCACTTATAGAGGCTTTCCAAAGAGGAGAGGATATTCATATCCTCACAGCTTCTTCTATATTCGGTGTGCCTTTGGAACAAGTAAATGAAGAGTTGAGAAGAAAGGGTAAGACGGTAAATTTTGGGATAGTCTATGGGATATCTGAACTCGGCTTAGCAAAAGAGTTAGGTATATCAGAGGAAAAGGCAAGAGAATACATAGACCAGTATTTTCAGAGGTTCCCTGGAGTTAAGGAATATGTAGCACGCACTATAGAGGGAGCGACTAAGGATGGCTATGTAAGGACTATTTTGGGGAGAAAGCGTCCTCTTCCTGAGTTACTCAGCTCCAACAAGATGAGGAGGGAATTTGGAAAAAGAGCGGCCATAAATGCTCCCATACAGGGGAGTGCGGCGGACTTGATAAAGTTGGCGATGATAAGGATACATAAAAAATTCAAGGAAAGAAATCTACCCGCCAGGCTACTGCTCCAGGTGCACGATGAATTATTGATAGAAGTGAGGGAAGATATGGTAGAGGAAGCGAAAGGTATCTTAAAGGAAGAAATGGAAAACGTTTACCCCCTTTCCGTTCCCCTGGTGGTCAAAATAGGGGAAGGAATTAATTGGGGGGAAATAAGCCATTAAGGCGGACAAAATCTTATTCTTCTATGTAGCCTTTCTCTTTAGCCATATGATAATATCGTTCAGGGTCCGAAATAGACGCTTTCACAAGTTCAAGATAATAGAGAAAGTTCTCCAATGGGACATCGGGAGGAACCGAATGGTCAACGAAGGGGAAATATCCCCCCTGCATTGCCAACCAAGGAACCTTTCGCAAAACTTCTCTTTCTATCTCGTCCTTTGAACGAGCAAGTACCCTTTTATCAATATTCCCCATAAGTAAGAGGTCTTTCCCATATTTCTTTCTCAAACTGATTGCATCTTGGTTAGCCGCTACTTCAAGGGGGTATACCCCATTCACTCCCCCTTCAAGCCAGAGAGGAATTATGGGGTCATTATTGCCATCGCTATCTACCCAGATGATATCTATGCCGTGGCTCCGTAGAAATTCTGTTACTCTCTTATAACAGGGTAGCATTATCTCCCGGAAATGCTTTGGAGAGATAAGGGGTCCCACCTTCATTCCCAAATCTTCCCAGAATAGGGCGAAATCCAGCTCTATTTCCTCCACAGCCTTTCTTATAACCTCTATTACGAAATCGGCTATATATTCGTCTATTTCCCTTACGAAACCGGGGTCATCGTATAACATATAGGAAAGCCTCTCCATTCCCATCCAGTTTCTTACCCATCCGTAAAAGGAGCCCACGCTTATCCCCAGGGGGTAATCTCTATTCTTTACTGATCTTTTATAATCTTCCCACCAGGCGGGATATCTACAGGGGGATTTGGGGTTCAACCTTTTCTTATATTCTTCCCAATCCTCCCTTGTCTTGACAGGGTAATCAAGCCACAAGGGCATGGAGAGCTCTGACTTATCCAGAAAGACTTTCTTTATTGTTCCATCGGAATCTCTTATCACCGTGGTCTTCTCCGCTTCGTCCACCTCTAAAGTTTCTACCTCAAAAGGTGGCACGAGCCCCAAGTTTATGGGCACAACCTCATAACGGTCAAATCCGAAGTAATGCACCAAGTGCTCATCTTTGGGCAAGCCCTCTTCTTGCCATCTCAAAATCGTCTCATGCCAAAACCACTGGGGAACAAGAAAGGCTCTATCGGGATTGCCGAATCTCGCTGTTTCCCGATATCGTTCTCTGTAGTTCATCTGCATCATCTCCTTTTTGCAAAATATTATTTGAAAATAAATTATAAATAAACCCCGTATTTCTTTCCAGCATTATACATAGCTTGAAAATTCCTTAAGGGGGTTTGAGGGGAGACATTATTTCCTTCACAGAATATCCACTTTCCCCCTTCCATAACGCCAGACTGGCAAATCCTTTTGGTTTCCTTTTCGATCTCCTTAGGAGTTCCACTTCGCAGCAGCTCAGGATGCAAATTGCCGCGCAAAAGCACATCCGGTCCCAGTTCCCTCCTCGCCAATCCCAGGTCTGTGGGGAAGCCGAGGTCGAAAGAGGTAATATTAAGCTCGGTTTTCAAAATTTTCAAGTGCCTCTGGACTTTCCCACAAAGGTGAATGGAGTTAGGTCCCCCTTTAGAAAAGGTGTTTACCAAACGCTTATGATAAGGGAGGACGAACTCTTTGTAATGCGGGGTTGAAAGAAGCTCTATGGAATCATCAGCAAAGCCCCAGCTTTGCGCCGGATATTCCCATCCCATTAAATCCCAGATTGCTTTTATCCTAACGATCGTGGCCTCGGTTATAAAATCTAATAACCTATGCACAAAATCGGGCTGCTCATAAAGAGTAATACAAAGTTCGGTGGCTCCCATAAGGGCAGCAGCAACCGTGAAGGGTCCATCAGTTCCTCCTCCTGGAGGATAGGCCGTTTCACCAACTGGTATTCCCTCGAATTCTGCTTCTTTTAACTTTTCCTTAAAGTATTGGTATATCTGCATTCCGAACCCCATCCAGTTATCCTTTAAGGGGTCTGGTATACCTTTTTCTAACATTTCCTCCAATTTATTTCGTGGCAAAGGCGCAGCGTAGGGGACATTGTTTTTGGGGAAAATCACGTTGTTTCCGAGCCATCCAGCTTCATAGAAATTCTGTAAGTCTACGTAAACTCCTCCCCAATTATGCCGGGGATAACCCATCTCCATATCCTGAGGCACATTCAAGCGTATCCATTTCCTCAATTTGAGTTGGACTTCAAACATCACATCCGGGTCTTTTATATACTCCTCAAATGTATAACCTTCCTTATTAAGTTCGGGTGTTAAAAGATAGAAACGAGGGTTAAAATTGAACACGATTGGCACCCTATAAGGTTTACCTTGATTGAAAGCATCCCAAAGTTTTTTAACTTCCTCGTTATGCTTTTCGTAGTCCATAATTTTCAGAAGGGATGTCCAATGCTAAAGTGCGTCCGAGCTCCCTCGGAACCTACCGCATAATCAAGCCTTATGGGACCGAGAGGGGTTTCAAACCTCAAGCCGATTCCCGTTCCCATACGAGGAGAAAAGTTAGGAGTTGTGGAGTATTTTCCTCCCCAAGCGGAACCACAATCTACAAACACCGCTCCATAAAAAGCTTTCTCCAGTGGAATCCTTAATTCAACCGAAAGCAAAGCCATTTTATCACCCCAAAAACGGTCTTCTCTATAACCTCTAAGAGAATCCGCTCCTCCTACCGTGAAATATTCAAAGGCGGGCAAGGAACCTTCTGCTATTGCCAGATCGCCTCTAATAGCGAGCACATAATTTCCCCTTTTCCCAATGGGTTTATACTGGCGCAGGTCTATCTCCTGTTTCGTGAAGAAGGAGGAGGATTGTCCTACTTCTAAGGAGTAGATGTGGTAATATCCCTTCCTTGGGCTTCGTCTAACATCCCTTGTGTCAAGGTAGTAGCTGGACCTCAGTGCTGTTACTTTCCCCTCAACACGTCCAAAAGTAGGTAGCCCTGCTCCTTCCTCGGGGTTAATTGCTACCTCCTCACTTCTCAAGCCGAGCGACACTCTTCGCCAATCAGTTAAGGGTCTTTCAAACATCGTGGAGACCCCCTTGCGATATTCATCATAGCGCGATGTCTCTTTCTCTGTTACCCACCTGTATAGCACCTTGTCATAAAGTGATATATTAAAGGATGTGTTCTTCATATCTATCCAGGGTTTGTAATACCCAAGTTCATAGCTTCGCTTGCTTGTATAACCCCCTACTTCCCAAAGAAAATGCACACCCTCCGCCATTCCTCTAAAGTTGTTCTCCAAAATCTCCGCCCTTCCTACCAAGCCTTGTTGCTCACTATAACCCAATCCCACCATAACCTGTCCTGTTTTCATCTCGGTAATGTCTAAAATAACATTTACTGTGTCCTCCGTTGCTCCTGGTTGAAGGTCAATCACAACGTTCTCAAAAAGCCCAAGGTCAAACACCCTTTTCCTATCTGCCGCTAATGCCTCTATATTAAGTAGACTTCCTGGCTCGCTTCTAATGAACCTTTCCACCACCGCTGGCTTTGTTTTACGAAGCCCTTTTAGTTCTATTTTCCCTATCTTGAGCTCGGTTACATATATTATGAGCGTGCCTTCCAGGGTTGGCTCCGGCTCACGGGAGAAGGTGGCTATATACCCCTTCTCTCTGTAACGATTTATGATACTCTCAAGGTCGCTACGAAGGGTGTTTATGTTCAATACCTGGTTTTTACCACTTTTCAACCAAGAGAGAATCTCTCCCTCAGAAAAAACGGTTGCTCCTTCAATCTTGATGTCCTTTATAAAGGGATTCTCTAATACTATAAATGTAACTATTACCCCCTGAGGTGTTTCTTCCCTTACCGCCTTGACTTGATAGAAATATCCCATCTGAATTATTGCTTTTTCGTCAGCTGCCAGCTTTTGGTCATTTAGCTCTTCCCCTACTTTAGTGGATATCACGCCCATTATAACTTCCTTTGAAATATGCTCGTTCCCTATTACTCTTACCTCCACTACCTGAGCTGCATAAAGGTAGGCGTTAAGGAGCAAACAAAGAAGGAACTGATAAAATCTTCGCATCCGCTTTTGACCTCCTCATTTATTTATATAAGGTTCCAATAACTTTCTCAACATTTTTCTCGCCCTATGGAGCTTTACTCTTACAGTTTGCTCATTTGTCCCCATCATATCCGCTATCTCCTTATAAGAAAAACCTTGGAGATCGTGCAAAACTACTACTTCTTTATAGGGAAGTGGGAGAGCTTCCACAGCCCTTTGCACCGCTTCCTGAAGATTCATCTCCTCTAGGATTGTATGAGGTGCTACGGATTCATCGGGCACTTCTATCTCCAATTCACTATCCTCTGTTTCTATTCGCTGGTTTAGGGAAACCACCTTTAATCTTCTCTTTTCCTGCGCCATTTTGGTCCTGCAAAGATTAAGAGCTATTTGATAGATCCAGGTATAAATGTGGGCTTCACCCCGAAAGCTTTTTAGTCCTTTATAGACTCGGACAAAGGTTTCTTGAGTTAAGTCCGCCGCCTCGTCATAATCCCCCACTATTCTATATATCATATTGAAGATCCTTTTCTCATATTCATCCAATATCTCCTCAAATACTCTGTCTAACTCTTCTTTGCTTAATCTGGAATGTTCCATCTCTCTAAAACCTCGTAGATCCTTCTATCCCCCATATTTTTCTCTTGAGCTCGTCTGTGGTGAAAGTGAGGTAGATGTCTCCCCCGATGTTTTTTTCTAAGCTTATTGTATATCTTTCCTGAGGAGTTGTCAACCAGCGAGAGTAAACGATGTAAGTTTTGGGCGAAATACTCTGCTTTAACCTCAATATAGGGTATCCTTCCAAACCATATTCTAAAGATATTTCTTCCAATCCCGTTATCTCCGATAAGGCAAACTCCAAAGGGGCAAGAACTCTCTCTCCTAACCCAAGAGCGAAGGCGCTAGCAAGTTCCTTCTTAAGGAACTGCTCGGGATTTGCTGCAAATTCCTCGGGAACAAACATTGCCAGTATCGCGTTCTGGGGCAGAGGAGGTGAACTGGCGAATCTTAATTGCAAGTTGTCATAAGGTCCGCTTATATAAGCCGTTATTTTATAGCCTTGTAATCTTGTTTCTGCCCGAGCGAAGACATCCAAATTCAAAACATTTCCCAGATAAACTACATTAACTGCTCCTTCCTTTAACCTGAAAACATAACTTGATATAAGCACCAGCCCACTACGGGAAGAGAAGTGCCCTTGTAACCTGGGATTGCTTAGGGAACCGATAAGGCTGAGCCTGCCCTCCGTTAAAACCCGAGAGCCAGAAGAGATAAACCAACAATTATTGCCCAGACTAACTGTGAGAAGGAAAGCAGGGTTAAACCTCCTGCTGTAGGTGATTTTCTTAGTTTCTCCAGGGGGAGTATAAGAGGATAGGTCAAGCTTTGCATTGGAGAGCGAGAGACTGCCCAATAAAAGAGGATACCTTATGCTCCCCGCTATGTTCAGGAAGCCATTTAGGCTCCCTTGAATCCTTTCTCCATATCCAGAGATACTGTGTCCTTTTATAGTCGCGTTCCTTAAAGAAAGGGCTGTTTCCATTTTTATTCCTTCCTTACCCATATAGATATTACCCTTCATTTCTCCCTCCCCTTCTCCTAGTTGGAAGGAAGCATCCTCAAGAGTTGCCCTATTTTTTTGAAGGACGAGCTTTGCTTTGATATTTTTTAGAGTCTCTTCAAACCCATTTGGTTTCATATTGCCTTTTTCTAAAATTATTGAACCGGAAGCCAATGGGTCATCATAAGTTCCCCTCACTGTAATATCTCCCGACACCTCTCCTTCCAATTTCTCTAAGAAAGGTGTAAATTTTTTCAACCAACCGATGTCTTGCTTTTCCCAGGAAAGTGCTATATAAATTGGTTTGTCTTTTCTTAATCCACCCCTCGTCTCCAAAGGTAGCTCAGCTTCGCCCCTAACCTCTTTCCCTCCCCTACTTAACACTATTTCCTTTAGTGCCAAATTTTTGCTATCCCACTCCGCGGAGAGCTTCAAATTTTCCAACTCCACGCCATTCAACTTTATCCCAGGAGAGTTAAAGGAAAGAGAAACTAAGGGGGAGTCGAAGTTTCCCTTACTTACAACTGTTGCCTTACCTTTTCCTTCCGGCTGAAACTGGGGAAGAACCGAAGTAAATATTGAAAGGGGTAGGTTTTCCGCCTCAAAGGAGAGGGAAAAATCCTTCTTTAATAAGTCTAATTCCGCCTGTCCGTCCAAAACAAAATCTTCCTTTGCTCCTCTCAAATCCCTTATGTATAGTTTATTGTCCTCAAGAGAGTAATCGCCTTCCAAAGTTGACAACTTAACATAGCGGTTGCTCAATTCCCTACAGCGGAACATCCCACTCAGCTTTGGCTTCTCCCAGTTACCACCTATTGTAAGATTGGTAGATAGATTTCCCTCAAACTCGCTAGCAAGTGGGGAAAACCTTTCCACAAGCGCAACAGGTAGATTGTCCCCCTGGAGATAACCCCTTATGTTTCCCTCTTCAAAGCTATAGGAAAGGGAAGCAAGCAATTTTCCTTCCTTTAGAAGGTAAGAGATATCCCTCGCCTCTACCAATCTTTTATCAGCATATATTTTTGCTGATAACCTCCCCCTCTCTCCTTTATAGTTTACATCACCTCCCAGTTCACCCCGAAAAAGAGGAGAACCAAGTGGTCCCTCCACTTGCCCCCTTAGATTTATATAACCTTCTATGCCCTCTTCCCTGAAAGGAAATTGAGAAAGGGATAGATGTTTTCCTTCTATGGATATTAATACATCGCTTTGCGAGATTTCCCCATTGAAGTCGAGCTCTCCCTCTTCCAGAAGGACTCTCCCCTTCTCTATAACACCCCTACCCTCTTTCCAATGCAAGTCCACACTCGCCTCTTTTACATAGTTGTCCTTGATAATAATCTCGCGGGCTTCTCCCTGAAGCTCCAAGCGGGGAGACTGTAAGCTCCCTTCTATGACAAAATTCCCCTCCCCTACCCCTGCTTCTACTAAATCTGGATAAAAAACTTGGCTAAGTAAGAGATTATGAACTTCGCCTTGTAACCTTATGCTTCCCGTTGTCCAAGAAATTTCCCCCTGTGCCCTACCCTCCCCCATACCTTTGGTGAAATTTAATTGAGAAACAATCAATCTTTCTCTCTCCCCTTCAAACTGGCAAAAAAGATGGTCAACATCATGGGTTCCATAACCAATATCAAAAACCTCAATACCGCCCTCAAATTTAGGTTCGGAAAAAGTGCCTTTTATTTTACCTCTTACATAGGCAAATCCTTTGCTCCCCTCCACCCCGAATAGTTGGGCTATCCTCCCCATGTCCAAATCCATCCCTTCTAAATCTCCCTCTATTTTCCGTTCTTTTATGTCCACTTCGCCAGCAAAAGCGAAGACCCCTTTGTCGTCTTCTGCTCCTAATTTCTCTATCTTCAAGATACCATTATCATATCCCAATGCTATGTATATATTTTCTTCCAAAACTTTTACATACTTAAACTGGGAAAGTAATGCTTCTGCTTCAAAGGACGGTGTTTCTCCCTTCCTGCCTTTACTCCAAAAGATGATCGTTTGAAGCTTACCCTGGGGGAATTCTTCCAACCCAAGAGTCAGTTTTACCTCCTGCTTGATGTTATTAGGTATTCTGGTGAAGTCTATATTATTTCCCTCCCCTTCAAATATATATCCTTTATCCCTCAGATCTACCAACCCTCGGTATTTTAGTTTCCCTCCTCCAAAATGGCTTTCCCCTTCTCTAATTTCTAACTTATCCTTGAAATAGCGAACGGTTACCTCGTTATTATCTATGGATAGCCCACGAAAATAAGCCTTTGTAACTGTTATTCTTGCCTCCACAATTGGCTGAGCCAACTCGCCTGTTACCTTTAACTCCACCCGCAGGGGGAAATCCCCTCTCCCCTTGGGAAGTTTTCCTTCCTCTAAAGTTTTAAAAAGAGCAACTATAGAAGATGCCTTACCTTCCAGTATGCCCTCTACCTGAATCGCAGGGGGCTTATGAAGCGAAAATACACCCTCCCCTTCCTTAAAATATATCCCATTGTTGGTAGATACTTTTAATTTGCTCACCCTACAAACATCCTGGTTACCAAGGAAATTAAAGGAACAATTTAAAACCCCAAAAGGTAGCATTCTATGGGTTATTGAAGCATCTTGCAAATTTGCTTGTGCTTCCCAAAGCACTTTTCCTCCTCTTAATTGTAAAATAAGGCTTGTGCTGATGATGCCCCGCGCTTGGGGGAGGGAAAATCTGAGGGATTTAAGGGCTAAGTTTAACCTTGTTATCCCCTGTCTGTTCTCTCCCCTTATGACAAGGGGAGAATCATTTACTTCTCCCTGAATGAGAAAAGCGGTGGTTCCCTTGCCAAGTGTTATCCTTCCCCTCCCCTTCATCCTCCATTCTTGCTTACTGAAGAAGGAATCCCGAAACTTGCCATCAATAACCCTTATCTCTATAGGGAAGGAAGGAAGAACGCCTTTGGGAAGTTTAGTTGGTTTCGGATGAGGAAGCTCCCAACGCCCCCTTTCATTACAAAACAGGTGAAACCCCAACTTATCTATCTCTACTTTTTCTACGCTTTGGAGGAAGTTCTTCCCCATTAGTAGGGAAGGCAAGTTAAATTTTAAAGAGAGTTTATCCATAGTAACTAAGGGAGGGAGGGACGGACTAGTGCTTTGCACTTCTATATTATTAAGAGAGATCTCTTCTCTAAATGGGTTGAACTGCACCTTGCCTATCTTAACATTTTGACCTAAGGCTTGAGTAGCAAGGTAAGATGCTACACCCTGTAGATTGCTGAATAAATAAAGAATATTCCTGTGGAAAAGGTAGCCAAAGCATACCAATAGAAAAAAGAAAACCACAAAGGGCAGAGCGATTATCCACGACCCTTTCCGAAGAGCACTTTCTTCATATAAAATGTTCATCTTTTTATTAATTGTGATTTAACGAATGCAAATGTCAAGAGTGGTGGAATTCTAAAACACTTTTAAATATGCTATACTTTGTTAAGGTTTAACCCAAGGGAGGTGAAATAATGAGGTTGCGCTTCTTATTAACAATCTTGGTTGTTCTCCTTATAGCAGCGGGGGTGGTTTGGTGGCGTTGGGGAAAGTTCGTAACTATAGAAGCACGAAGGCAGAAAGCAATGGAATTAATGGTTAAGGGACAGATCCCCCCTGAGCAGATGCCCCAACCCATAGGGAACCCCGAGGCTAAGGTAGTAATGGAGGTGGTTGCTCCTCCCTTCGCTTGCCACAATTTCCAGCTGGTCCAGATGGCTCAAGAAATAGCGGAAAAATTCAAAGACAAAGTGTATATAAAATTCACCGCTTCACCTCCCCCCGGTGCTGCTACTTGTATGGGCGTCGTGATAAACGGGAAGCAAAAGTTCCAAATAGGAGAGCGCTCCATTGAGTTTCACGGTCCCCTGATTCCGAGTTCCGTGAAGGCTGAATATGGCTATACAAGGGAGGATATAGAATCTGCCCTCCAGTTAGAGATAGAGGAAGCTTATGGAAAGCAATAGAAAAATTTGGGGTGCTCTACTGAAAGGAGCCAAAGCGGAGACCCTCTACCCCCTTTCGGGGGGTGGAGAGTAGGTCAAATTAGGGAAGGACGACTCCCCAAAAACTCGACTATATATTAGCCACTCATATCAAAAGAGACAGAAGTTGAGGGCTACCTTCTCCTTTATAGTTTTTCCTACTGCAAGATCCAGACGGAAGTAGCTTTTCCCCAACCCTATCCCCCAAATGGGGCTTCCATCCAAAATCCCAAATCTCAGAGCCAAAATGCCCCATCTCAACTCTCCACCCAGGTCCAACCTCGCATCTGTGAAAGCATTTGTAAGTTGGATGGCGAAAATCCCCGTAGGAGTGATTTTAGCATAACCTACATTCATATCCGTATCCAACTTGAGCTCATTGGTTCCAGAGAAAAGTTTTGGGGCGTTTAAGTTTCTCAGCATAAGACCATACCTGTTTCCCTTTTCCCCAAGCCATAGTATCCCGAAGTCCAAGCCAAAAGCGGAATCGCTTATCCTATCATGTTTCGTGGTGGAGGTCACCTCTCCAGTGGTTTTATCATAGGTTATAGTGCCATCGTAAGGGGCGAATTCTCCCTCAATGGAACGCAGATTCACGCCCCATAGTCTATTCCCTTTGCCGCCAGCAAAGGAGAAGGAAAGATTTGATAGATAGTATGCTCCAACATCGGTTTCTATTTGCTCTTGGGCAGGGGAAATCTCTTGGGGTTTATGAACCACACCGCTACCCATGGCTACTCCATATAGCGAGACAGCGAAACGGTTGCCCGAGAGGGCGAAGAAGGGAGTCACTTCTCCCAATACTCTTCTCTCTGCCACCTTGTTAGCTATCTCCTTGGCCTTGTTCCAGTCTTCTACTGAGGGGTTGTCTTTATCAAGTATATCTATAAGGTCTTCCCAATCCTCCACAGTGTCTATGTTTTCTACCCTAGCTGATATACTGAAGGGCATATGGAAGCCCTTCACAAGCGCCAACCCCGCTGGATTCCAGTATGGGGCGAAGGGAGTATCGCATAACGCAACACCTGCTCCTCCTACAGCAACGATTCCTGCGTCTGTTCCCATTACTCCCTCCCCTATTTGAGAAGGGGTGGTCCCACTTACTCCCATAATATACATCCCCAAACTCAATAATAAAACTACAAGCAACCTGCTCCTCACGGTTCTCTCTCCTTTCGTCTTTGTTTTTTGTGCTCTAAATAAACATTTTCATTTAAAATTAGCATTTGTCTTACCTCGTGTAAAGTCAAACTTTATAAAGGAAGAGTGTGTGCTCTCGCGATTTCACTTTTAGGTTTCGCATATCTCCTATGTTTAAGGATAGCACCATCATCTTTGACATATTAATAGCAAGATATATAATCTTTAAATTAAAGAGGAGGAGGAACTTTTGCCCTGTTTTCCCAGGAAATTCGCTGATAACATACAAGCTAAGAAGGAGAAATTCTATAATCTTTTTACCAGGGAGCCCCGCACAGAAGAGGAATCCTTCCTTAAAAAGGAGGTTAGCTCTCATTGGCACCCCCTACCTGAGCTTTCTCCGTCCGATTCCCCCGTTTATGCTGTGGATGGTTCTAACGCCTGCCTCGCAGTCCAGGGAGGAAGATATATCTCCATTGTGCAGGCAATCCTACAAGGGAAGGATTGGCACGAGGTAGAGGTAGATGTGGAAGTATTTAAGGATACGCTTAAAGTTGATGTGGAAAGATTTCACCAAGTGCACCGCCAATTCATTGAATGGAAGATAGCAAGGGAAAACGTAGAGAGAGTGGCAAACTCGGTTCTTTTCCTCGATGGTAGCCTCTACATTTCCCCTGTAATATACAGCTGGGCTCAGGTAGCTCAACGAATGCCCGAGGGCTTAGAAGATATACCCCTCATCGCATTAGAAGAATTTCTTTCCTTGGTGAGCGCCTCAATCCACTTCAACATCCAGCTCGTAGGGATATCAAAGACTAGCAAAAGCCATTTTTATCCCAGGAAACTTCTGGGAAAGGAAACCGAGATAACAGATAGCGAAATATTCACCTTCTGGGCGGAGGGGAAGGGGTTCTCCACTCCCCTCCTCGTGGGGCCCTACTTCATTCCTCAACCTTGGGAGCGAGTCAAGAGGGAGTTTATTAGAGCTTTCTCATCGGAAAGAAGAGAAAAAGTGGACGCCATTTTAGAGGAACTTCTACCTAATCTCGCCGTCGTGCTTTTCTATGTAAGGTTTGAGGAAGGGGACGAAGTATATAGGGTGGATGTGCTTTCTTCCTCCTTGGACCTGGTAATCAAGGAGCAGGAATTAGAAACCATTACCTTTTGTGAGGAAGAGAAGGTCTATCCTCTATTAGCGGTTCTTCTATCATCACACGGGGGATTCACTGTGTATCATAATCTACTTTATGTAGCTCATAACGAGGTAATGCTACGAGCGAAGGATGAGGATATCTACCTAAGCCTCCTCAGGCAATTGACGAATCTGCCCATAAGAAGGAGTAAAGCGGACATAAGATTCGGAAGGAGGTTTTGATAAATAAATGGAAGTTGTGAAAAGTCATCAGCCGGTGGGTTACATAGTGGGAAATGTGGAGACTCAGAGGTTCCGATTTGTCACCGAGCCCAGCATTTGTCCTCCTCGTCTTGAATATCTCGTGGTTAGAGATATACCAACAACTGAGGGAGGTGGGAGGCGTATAGATATCCTCGCCCAAGTGAGTGAGCTTAGGGTAGCCACCCAAATATTAGGAGAAGAACTCACTTTTGAGGAAGCAAAGTCCATTTTAGAAGGTCTGTCGCCAAGTCCCAAGATAATCGGAACCGCTGATGTTCTCGGCTATCTCGCACCGGGAGGAACAGTTAGGTTGCCCCGTCATACCCCTCTTCCCGGTCAGCCCGTTTACCTCGCCTCCGACGAGTTCCTCCGCACCTTCTTCTCCGAGGACATAGAATTTGGCATCAGCATAGGATATCTCATAAATAGGGAGGGAGTGGAAGTTAAGCTCAATCCAAATGGATTGAGAAGACACCTCGCGATTATAGCCCAAACTGGGGCAGGGAAATCTTATCTTGCAGGATTGTTGCTGGAACAGCTTCTGAAGTTAGGAGCAACGATTTTGGTTTTCGATCCGAATTCCGACTATGTGATGATGCGCCTCACACCTGATGGACGGGAAACAAGTTTTGCCAAATGGGTTAATGTATATCGCATGCCTTTAAAGGGTGAAAGGCGCTATAGCGATGAGAAAATAGGGGGAAGCAAAAGGTATACCATAAGATTTTGGACGCTGGACGAAGAAGATATATTTGATATAGCCCAAATTCAAGAGGGTTGGACAAGGATTAGAGAGGGGATGAGCAATCTGTTAAACCACATTAGGAAGCGAAGCCCCTACTTTACTCCCCAAACGCTTAGGGAAACATTGGAAAATATACTGGAGGCAGCGGATGCTGATTCTGGGCTATCCGATTTAGGAGAGGGAATAGGCGAGGAAGTCCTTGAAGGCTTAACACAGGAAATGTGGAGAAGAAGCGAGGAAAAGAAGGGGAAAAAAACCGCCTTGTCTGAGGAGGAGATAAGAAGGATTAAGCCTTATGTTGAAAGGCTTAGTTCCTTGGATATCTGGGGGGATGAAGATCTTCCCGTAGAGGACATTATCGCTCCTCAAACACTCTCTATAGTCGACCTCGCTGGCCTCCAACAAAGGGCTATGGAGATAGTCGTTGATAGAACTTTAAGGGGAATATGGGAGAAGGCAGTAACAGGAGAGCTTCCCCGTCCTCTTTTCATTTTCCTTGAGGAGGCGCACAACTTCGTTCCTGGCGGCAGGGACAAACGGAGTCGCTGTGCGGATATAATCAATCGCATAGCTTCGGAAGGGCGAAAGTTTAAAGTATTTCTTGTGGTAATCACCCAGCGTCCCTATAAGATAAATCAGGATACCTTGTCCCAATGTGGTAGCCAGATAATAATGAAATTGACAAACCCTGAGGACCAAAAGGCGGTGAGGACCGCTTCCGAGAACATATCAGAATCTCTCCTCGCTGACTTGCCAGCTTTAAATACAGGTGAAGCAGTAGTCTTAGGAGAACTAACGAGGGTGCCTGTGATGGTAAGAGTAGGAAGGAGAGAATCAGCGGAGGGTGGTGCGGATGTGGATATAATTAAGGAGCTGGAGTTAGCAGCCCAAGAGAAAAAGATGAACGAGATAGGGATTAAAAAAGTGGGGTTCTCAGAACCACAACTCGGTGAAGTGGATTGGGGAGTTTGAAGATGGTTAAGATGGTTATTTGTGCGGATACACATTTAAACGCCTATTACGCCAAAATGAGACCGGAGCAATTGGAGAGGAGAAGGGAATATCTGCGGAAAGCTTTTCAACAAGTAGTTGATTTTGCCATAGGGGAAAAGGTGGACATCTTCCTTCACGCTGGTGACCTCTTCGATATGCCAGATCCTCGCTATTTAGAAGTAATATATGTATTCAGGGAGCTTATGAGGCTGCAATCTGCAGGAATAAAGACATTTATCATAGGTGGCACCCACGATATTCCCAAAACGAGGTATGAAGCAGGGGGAGCGCCCGGTTTGCTCATCTTTGAAGTAGCTAACCTCGCTAAAGTTTTCAGGAATTTTTACTCTACCCAACCGGAGGTAATAGATTTGGACGGCAAGAACATAGCGATAGCGGGTGTCTCCTGCGATCCACGAGTGAGAGAGGGTAACCCTCTCCAAGCCCTTGACTTCACACCCCCAAAAGCCGACCTCGTTATCTTTATGTTGCACTACGCAATAGAAGGTAAGATACCTTCAAGATATGAGGGCGCAGTAATTCCCCTCACTCAACTAAGAGAACTACCTTGCGATATCCTCATAGCGGGACATCTCCACCCTCATAGCCATTTTGAAATAGGTGATAAATATGTGATAATCCCAGGAGCGACAGAACATTTTAATTTTGGCGAGGAGAAGAACGAATGCGGATTTTACTATGTAGAGTGGGAAAACAAGCCGAAAATACAATACCATAGAATATCTACTCAGCCGATGCGGACTCTGGCCCTCAATATGGAGGAAATTAACCTTCAGCCCAAAGACGAACGCTTTCGTTTTCTCCTCTCCCGCATAAAGGAAGTTTCTCATCCAGAACAGCTTCTCAAGTTTAAAATATACGGAGAAGGGGAAAGGGAGTTCCTCCAATATATACCCTTAACTCGCCTTTGGGAAGAAGGCAATGCGAGCAATTTCTATTTTGAAATAGACCTGAAAGAACTAAAGTTTAAAGACTCAGTAATTGCCACCACTGGGGGCACCCACTCCATAAAAGAGGAAATAGAACAAGCAGCGAAGGGTATCAAAGAAAAAAAGGAAGAGCTCAGCGAACTCCTGGAAGAAGCTTTACATTTGGCATTGTCAAAGTGGGAGGAGGCAAGGTAGTAGGGTGTGATACTGAGAAGGCTTCAGGCTGAGGGCTTCAAACATCTGCGAGGTATAGACATCCTCTTCCCCCCTAAAGGGACATTTCTGATCCAGGGAGGCAACGAGGCGGGAAAGAGTAGTTTGTTTGAGGTAGTTTTCTTCACCCTCTTCGCAAGGCCTCTCCAAGTTCGTAGTAGTGAGGAACTAATCGGCTACGGCTTGAATGAAGCGAAAACATACCTGGAGTTAGAGGTGGCTGGAAATATACTGCGGATAGAGAGAATAATAAGAAGAAATAAGGTGAATGCCGTGAAATTGATGATAGGGGAAGAGTTGATAACTACCTCGAGGGAAGCAAGCAGAAGAATCCAACAGGAACTACATCTCGACGCTGAGACCCTGCTCAACTCCTGCTTTGTTGAACAAAAGGCTTTAGAGAAACTGGAAGGGTTGGATAAATCGTCTCGGGAAAGCGCTGTGATGAAACTTCTGAACTTGGAAAGAATGCAGGCTATAGAAGAAGAACTTAGGGTAAAAAGGGAAGACGAAAAACGGTTAGAGGAGTGGAAAATAAAAAAGAGGATAGCGGAGATAAAGGAGGAAATTCCCCTTCTAAAAAAGGAAATAGAAGATTATGAAAGGCTTAGACGTTTCAGGGAGGTTGAAAATTTATCAAAAGAGGCGGAAGCAAATAGGAAACTCGCCGAGGAAGAGGAGAAGAAGCTCCCCTCCTTAGAGGAAATAAGAAACAGCTTACAAAAACAGGTGCAGGAACTTCATAAACTGCGGGATAAGGAGCATAAAGTTGATAATCTCCTATCTTCCATTCGTTTTCTGAGGGAAAAGGAAGCACATCTTGATAGCTTGAACAAGCAGTTAGGGGAAATAGAGGAAGCCAGAAATTCGCTTCCCAAGCTGGAAAGTCGTAGGCAAAAAGCCCAAATGCTCCTCCACCTTCATAGTAGGTTGAAGTTCCTCACTGAACAGATAGAGAAAGCAAAGGAATGGTTGGGTTTAAAGAAACAAATAGCTGAAGAGGAAAGCCAGATGGCGGTTCTAAACGCAGAGATAGAGGCTAAGGTGGAACAATTAGAAAAGAAAAAGGAAAACATAGAGATTTTGAAAAACTGGCGGAATTTGAAAGAGAAAGAGGAAAAAATAAAGCGTAAAGAGAAACTTTCTGACGAAATCGGGAGACTCACGGTCCGAACCTTTGTTGCCTTCGCTACAATGGTCCTCCTTTTACTTTTCCTCTTATCTCCTGTCAAATTATTATCTGCTACAGCCGTTCTACCTTTTATCTGTGTATTAGTTTCTCTTAATAGAAAAAAGAACCTCCAGATAGAAGTTGCCCGATTGTCGGGGGAAATAGGAAGTGCTGATAGGGAGGTCCTCAGAAATTTGGAAATTAACCTTGTAGAAAAGGGATTATCTGGACCCCAAAGTAGAGAGGAGGGGGAGCAACTTTTAAGAAAGGAGGAGGAGGAACTTAAATTTCTACAAGAAGGGTTGGAAAAGAGAAGGAACGATGTAGTTAGGGTTCAAGAAAGAATAGAAATACTGGGAAAACGGTTGGTTTCCGAATTTCCTTACATTTATTCCACTGTGCCAGAGGAAAATGTAGCCCAAAGACAAGAGAAAATGAAGAGCTTGTTGATTAAATGGGAAAAAAGGTTAGGGGAGGTAGCGGACCAATTCAAACTACCTATTGAGGAAGAGGAATTAAAAGTGACGAAAAACAATCTTGACAGCGAGATAAAGCATATACAGAGGGTTGTCTCTCAAGAAGAAGAGCTTCGGGGGGAAAAGGGAAACGTTGAGAAGGCAATAGAAAAAATGAGGAGCGAGATAGAAAAGGCAGCCATTGTATTAGAGGAGAAAATAAAGGACATTTTCTCAAGAGAAGAATGGGAGAATGTAAGAGCGGACTTGAAAAGGCAAAGGGACCTATTGGAGAAGGAGGAGGTGGAGAGGAAACTTCAAGAGGCGATAGGGATGTTGAAAGCTCAGGAACAGAAAGTGAAATCTTATATAGAGAGGGGGGAGGAACTTGAAAAACGGGCACAGCAGATGCTATCGGAGTTGGGGGAACGTCCGGAGCATCTACCATCCTCAGAGGAAATCAACAGCATACTTGACGATAAAAGGGCGGAACTTCGCCACAGAGAGAAGGAATTGGAAACTTTGCTGGGACAAGTTATCGGAGATATACCTCCTCTTGAGCAATGCAGGATGGAGTATGAAAAACTGGAAAGGGAACTAAAGGTGAGAGATTTGAGTGCGACTATCCTGGAGGTAGCGAGGCAAAACATAACTAAGAAAATCTTACCCCGCACTGTAGAGCGTATGTGGAGCATTCTTCCCTTGATAACCAATGACAGATACCGTCAAGTGGAACTATCAGAAGAAAACTTTAAAATACGGGTATACGACGAGCGGGCGGGTGATTGGAAGGATAAAAATATATTCAGTGGTGGAACGCGAGACCAAATGTCTCTTGCCCTTCGCCTTGCCTTTGCTCTCGCCGCTCTCCCCGAGGAAAGAGGTACCGCCCCCCGCTTTCTCTTCCTTGATGAACCTTTGTCCTCCTTTGATGAACAGCGAAGAGAAGCACTGATAAGGGTGATAACCGAGGGCGAAATCGCAGAAGCCTTTGATCAAATCTTGGTCATTAGTCATACTCCTCTTTTGAATCCTAACCTCTTCCACTATTATATCGTGATGGAAAACGGGAGAATAAAGGAATGCAGTGAGGAACTAATCCCACCCGAGAAGAGAGGTTTTCCTCTCTTATAGTTTGGCTAACTCCTTTGCTAAATCGTCAGTGAGAAAGGGAAAGGAAAAGAGAATGAAACCCTTTGCTCCCGCATTCTTTATTATCCTAATTTGTCTCATCACCGCTTCCTTATCTTTTGGAACTTCTCTTCCCTTTCTTAGTTGATAGATGCTCAAGCCGGGTAATATTTTTCCTAAATGAGGATCGTAACTCTTCCATTCTTGCAAAGCAGATAGCAATCTCTTATCATCCACATATGCCATAGGGGCAACGAAATCAACAACCCCATTTTCTAACCAACTATACCAATCTTGCAAAACCTTGTCTCCCAAATTCTTATTGTAAAAAACAGCTGCGCTCAAGGTGAGCGAACCGTTTGTTCTCTTGGCCTTTTTGTAAACTTCTTCCACGAACGAGGTAATCAACCCTTTACGGAAATTAATCCACTCTTCCAACAACTTCCTTCTTTTCTCTTGGCTATCCGGAAAAACAGGAATTAGGGGGTGCTTCTCTACCGGGGTTAATAAATAATAACCGTTGATGCGAGCTCCCTTTCCTTCCATACCCAGCAACCTTTCATATCCCCTACCCTCTTTAATCCCTTCTCGTCCTAAGGTAACGATTATTTTTCCACCCGAGCGAAGGAAGCTTTCTAACTCTGCACACATCTTCTCTCCAAGCCTCTGCACCGCAGGCAAAAGGAGAATAGATTCCTCGCAATGAATATCGGCTATTTCTCCTATCATCTTGTAGTCAATCGTCCCATTCCTTAAAGCCCTGAGGATTTCCCCAAAACCCTCCTCATCATACCCGAGCTCCCTGCGAGGGAGAGGAATGAATAGCCCCTTCTCGCTCTCTAACGCTCTTCGGAGGATTTGGAGAAAGAAGGGAATGGAGCTTTTGTTTATTTCCCAGTTGAAAAGAAGTAACCAGCCGGGATTATCTTCCCTTAAGGAAATAGCGGGAACGCCGTTCTCCAAGCGAGCAATAATCTTTGCTCGGGTTGCTCTTGCTAAGGGAGTGGAAGAGATACCAAGGCTTACTGGCAGAGCGTAATACAGCTCTATAGGGTTTACGCCATAAATGTTTTTAAAATTACCTGTGCATTCTTCACAGTAGCAGTAACTGAGAGAGGGAAAACGGATATAATCTAATTGAACTCCATCCACAGGATAATTCTCGAGCAAATCGCCAAGTAGTTTTACTTGCAATTCCCTTACTTCTTTCTTGCCTATGTCAAACCATCTCATTCGTTCGCCCCTTATATTCTCGATCTGCAAATGGGGATAGGTTGAGAGTATGCCGTCATTACCTTTCCCACCCTCTTGTCCATTGGAGAATCTCGCATATACTTTTATTCCTCTCCTGTGGCATTCGTCTATGAAGTAGGTAAAAAGGTCCTCTTGCCTTAACCTCTCATTAACTGGCTGAGCATAGTCTGTTCGGAAGAAACTTTTCCCTCCCCAATAATAAACCAAAATAAACACAGCATTTAACTTCGCTGAGGATATCTTTTGAACTATCTCCTCTGCTGTTTTCTTATCCCTTATTTCTGTAGCTTGCATCCAAATTCCCCTTATTTCAAAGTCCCTGCCTAAAAGGGAGAAGTTCGTTAAAATTAAAATAAGACAGGGGAGAATTTTCCCTCTTAAATTTTTCATTTTGCTGATATAATATTAGGAAAATTCTCTCTTGGGAGGCAAGAGAAATCTCTTATATATAATGTCATATGAGATAGGAAAGAAGATCCTAAATTTGGAATGGACGGAACGAGTGGGTCGCACTGAATACTGCGCCCACTCCCCATTGATCAGATACATAACTGGACACGACCCGCTAAGTCCTGACCCTGAAGAAAGTTATAAAGCATGGAAACTATTCTACGAGTGGGCAGAATACGATATACTTTGGTTCTCCCATGATGGACCTGTTGACTGGGGGGCAGTGGGAAGGGTAACAGATATGGGGCACGGAGTTTACGCTGAGGGAGGGATAGATTTTAGAGACACAGTGTATTGTCCCTTCAAAACGCCCGAAGAAGTCCTTTCTTTCGATGCAGTGGAGGAGTACGGACTTCCCGAGATAGAAGAAAGGGCGAGCTTTTTTCAAAAGATTTATCAGGAAGGACAGAAAGCGTATCCCAACTTACTTTTCCCCGGGGGATACTATAAGACGCTCATTTCGGGATGCATTCAAGCTTTCGGTTGGGAGATGTTCCTCCTTGCAGTTGGCACTGACCCGGAACGATTTGGTGATTATGTTATCCAAGGTTTCTACGAGCTCACTTTGGCTAACATCAAAGCTTGGGCAAAGACGGATATAGAAGCCTTTATCTGCCACGACGATATGGTCTGGGCGGAAGGAGCTTTCATCAAGCCCGAGTGGTATAGGAAATATCTCTTTCCTCGCTATAAGAAGCTATGGGAACCACTCAAGGAAAGGGGTATAAAGGTCCTCTTCTGTTCAGACGGTAATTTCACCGAGTTCGTGGACGATTTGGTGGAAGCAGGTGCTGATGGCTTCATATTTGAACCATTGACCAGTTTGGAGTATATAGTGAGTAAGTATGGTAAAACCCACATAGTCATCGGGAATGCCGATTGCCGTATACTTACCTTCGGGGATAAAGAGGCTATTGAGAAAGAAGTTAAAAGATGTATTGAAACCGCTAAGCACTGCCCAGGCTTCATAATGGCGGTGGGGAACCACATTCCACCCAATGTCCCCCTTGATAACGCCCTCTACTACTTTGAATTAGTAAGGAAATACGGCAAACGATGCTAAGGAGAAGAACTTTTTAAAACCTCCTAAAATAATGAGAAACGCTAACCTATTATTTCGGACTCATCTCCTTGTAGCGTATTAGCAAACTGCTTTTCTTTTGGGGGAGGCGAATATCTATCCCTTCTCGGAGTAGTTTTTCACCCTTTGCGGTTTTCCTCCTCTTTTTTAGGAAATCATCTATGAATTCAAGCACATAAGTAGATGAGGGTGATAAACCTTTAAGGGGGACAATGATTCCTATATACTCACATTCAGGACGGCGAAAGGCGTAGATAATGCCTTCCCTAAGGTCGGAGCGATGTAGCTGATATACGGTGATTTCCTCCAGGGATTTAGAAGGAGGAGTCAATGGATAGAAGTCGCCAAGCCAATATTTCCTGTTTTCTTTAGCTTCTGCCACCATTTTTCTCGCCAGTTCCCAAGGGAAATCTTCATCTAAGTATGGCCATTCACATATAGCTCCCGCTGTTTGCGCACTGCGAAATTCATAAGGTTCAGGAGACCATACCCCCACTGTAAACAGCGGAATGTATTGAGCAAGCCCTTGGCTCTGCGTTTGATTCCACTCAGGATGTCCAGGCCAACAGCCCGTATCGCTTCTCCAGAGGGGAACGGACCGCATTATTGTTTCAAGGTCTATCCTTCTTCCTCCGCTGGCGCAATTATCTATCACTAAACCGGGATGTCTTCTTAGCAACTCATCCCACATTTCATACAGCCCTTCTACATATTTAATCTCGGTCAATCCTTGGCGGTCGGGCTCGTCATTAGCGCGCCAATAAGGTAAAGGGTCTATATTAAAATCGTTACGATATATATCAAGCCCGTAATCTTCTATTATCCTTGAAAGGAGTTCAGTCAACCAACGCCGTGCCTCAGGAATATGGAGCTTAAATAATCCTCCATTCTCACCTCCGAAAACCCATTCGGGATGTTCTTTGGCTATCTTTGTTCCAGGCGCCACCCTTTCTGGTTCTACCCACAGAATAAATTTCATTCCTAGTTTGTGACAAAGGTCGCTTATCGGTTTTAATCCCTTGGGGAAAGCTTGTGGCTTGGGATACCAGTTACCTACCCCGTTGGGGAAATCACCCACGAACCAGCCTGCATCAAACCAATAGGTATCACACCCCAACTTGTAGGCGGCATACGCTGCTTCCAATTGTCCCTCTTCTGTGGCCCACCGAGGGAGGGTGAAATTATAGCGATCAAAGGTTTGAAGGGCTATCGGTAATTCTGGCACTTTACCATCTATTTTGGGCACATAATGGGCTAGGAGGAGCCGGCGGAAGAGGTTGTGTGCCTCCCATTTATCCCCTTTCCAGGGCATAAGTAGAATACGGGGACTTCTTATCCTTTCCCCAGCATGAAGTTTCAGGCGGGTTAACTCCATTCCTGCTTGTAAGCGGGTCTCACAACTTTGGCTCTTCGGACGGTCAAGAAAGACAGTCCATTGGCCGGTCCAGCCAATAGCTAAGAAAATACCCCGCTTAAGATATCGGAAGTTCATAAAGGGAAAACCGCTTATTGAAGAGGGACGCCCACCTGTGGGAGCTATCTTAAGGCTTTTGCCGAGGGGCAAAGGAGTATCCATAGGTAGGAAAGAATCTTCGTCGCAAGAGTCGCCATGCAATTGATGTAAAACTGCCTCCCTATAAGGATTTCCCGTGGCAAGACGCACATCCAGAGCTTGGATGTTACTTATGATAGGTGTATCCTTATCACCTTTGTTTTCAAAATAAAGGACCCATTCAACCGCAGGGAAGTTTTTGAAAATCTTTACATCTGCCTCCACCACGAGCGAGGTTTCAGGGTCGTGCCAGGAAACCTTGTAAAATGTCCATTCGTTCTTTTCTTCTCTCCTTACTTGTCTTTCCCACTTGCCTATAAAGGAATCGGAGGAAACATCTCCATAGTTAAAAGAGAAAGGGGGTGCTTCTCTTTCTAAAAGAAGTAAATCATTTTGACCTTCATCAAGCCAAACAATTCTACCATCGTCCATTATTATTTGGGCATCTGCCCAGTCTGCCTGGTCCCAACCCGGTCCATCTGGGGTCGCGTCAACCTTTAAAAGGAGTTGTTCTACATCCGAAGGTATAAGAACTTCTATGGGGAAGGGTTCATCACTTCCCCTTAAGATGGGTGTTTTGACTAATTCCTTTCCTTTCGCCTCAACGCTGAATATAACACTCCCTCTAACCCCTTGGGTATCGTAATTGTTATCAATTCCTACGAAGGACTTGAAAATTTTAGCTCCCTTAGGGATATTTACCAGGATTTCGCTATTTGCATGGGTACCCAAACCGTGTTTGAAATGCTTACTTCCTATCCTTAAAGGTGTATTCATACAGGATTCCCCAAATTGGAGAAGGGCGAAATCCTGACGCAAAAGCCTTAATTGGACGGGTGGGGGGAAAGGTTTTCTTCCGGCGAAGGAATAAATCGCCCAGTTAATAACCTGCTTAGTTATAGATTGAGTGTCACGACCGTCCATTGTCCCACCTCCTTGGAGGATGTTCAGAATTAAAAAAGACGGAAGCCAAAGATAACATCTCATTTTCCTTGACTTTGATGCAGATCTCCAAATAATTAGTAATATTATCTACAAGGAGGGACAAAGATGCAACAAGAGGATATAAAGAAAATCATTAAAATCAGTTGGGTAGCATCCATACTCCTTGCGATTGTCCTTATTGCTATAGGTGGAGCGTGGTTAAAAGCCCAACAGGTAGAGGAAAAGCAGACCTTTATGGTTCCTATGAGAGATGGGGTGAGGCTTGCTACTGATGTATATCTCCCAGTTAGGGATGGTTCTTTTCCCGTTATTCTCATACGCACCCCTTATAACAAAGATGGCTTAAGGAACGTTGGAATAGAAGGTGTGAAGAGGGGATACGCAGTGGTTATACAGGATACGAGGGGAAGATTTGCCTCGGAGGGAGCGAACTTACCTTTCGAGACTGACGCAAGAGATGGATATGATACCGTGGAATGGCTTATTAAACAACCCTGGTGTAATGGAAAGATAGGGACATTAGGAGGTTCTGCTTTGGGAATAACCCAGCTCCTTTTAGCGGGCACAGGAACAAACAGGATTAGCGCCCAACACATAACTGTAGGTGCTCCAAGCATGTATTTTGATGGTGTTTATCCGGGAGGAGAATTCCGTAAGTCAATGGTAGAAGATTGGCTACGCATCACACAATTTCATCCAAGCGCCCTAAAAATTTGGCGAAGCCATCCTACCTTTGATGCTTACTGGCGCAGCGGGGAGATAAACGATAAATATGTTAGAGTAAATTGTCCGGCTGTTCACATAGGCGGATGGTTTGATATCTTCGCTCAAGGGACAATAAATGCTTTCCTCGGCTACCAAACGCAGGGCGGACCAGGAGCAAGGGGAAAACAGAAATTGCTTATAGGTCCCTGGACACACGCCGTTTTCCAGGAGAAGGCAGGTGAACTTACCTTCCCTAAGGCGAAAAATCCTCCTACTCGTTACTCTGACGCCTGGCTATGGTTTGACCATTACTTAAAAGGGATAGATAATGGAGTGGATAGAGAACCGCCGGTGACCTATTATGTAATGGGAGATGTAGACGATCCCAGCGCTCCAGGCAATGAGTGGAGAACAGCCGATACCTGGCCCCCTACTGAAGCGACCTTAACCCCCCTTTATCTCCATCCGGATAAAAAGCTTTCCTGGGACAAACCTATAAAAGCGGGTAAAGTAACTTACACTTATGACCCGGTCAATCCAGTTCCCACGATAGGTGGTTATCAACTAACTATTCCCGCCGGACCTAAGGACCAAAGGGAAATCGAGAGCCGCCCGGATGTCCTTGTGTTTACTACCGAACCGTTGGAGGAACCTTTGGAAATAACTGGGAGAGTGCGGGTCATTATTTGGGCTTCAAGCGATGCTCCCGATACGGATTTCGTAGCAAGGCTTTGCGATGTCTACCCAGATGGGCGTTCCTACAACATTTGTGAGGGTATATTAAGAGCTTGTTTTCGCGAAGGTTTTTCTCGCCCAAAGTGGCTTGAAAAGGGGAAAATCTACCGCTTCGAAATAGACCTATGGTCAACGAGCATAGTAATTAATAAAGGACATAGCCTTCGCCTTCACATAACCTCCAGTAGCTTCCCAGGATGGGAAGCCAACCCAAATACTGGAAAGCTCGTTTACGAATCCAATAAGATGCAGATCGCTCACAATACAATATATATGGATGCCCAACACCCTTCTCATGCCCTTTTACCAGTGGTAAAGGGAAAAAAATAGAAACTTATTTCACTACGAGGTCGGGGGAAGATGTAGTGAAACACAGCTCCTCTCCTTCCTCACCATAGTATCCACCCCAACCTATTCGAATAATTAAAATCCGTTCTAAATTTATTGATGCGCCTTCCTTCCAGGGAACCGGTCGAAAGCTGTGTAGTGGAATGTAAAGCTCTCTTTCTCCTCCATCTGTAAGGAGAAGCTCCGTAGTGGATATATATTCTGCACCATTTTCATCTTTCAACATCACAAAAAGGTGGGCGAGATTCCTTTGTCCCTTTGGGACCAGAATATCAAAGCGGAGAAACTTGACATCTTTTAAGTTAAGAGGGGTGGAGGGCTGAAAGGCTATAAATAGCCAACAATCCACATTGCTTTTTCTTAATTTCCCTTTGGCTTGCCAAGCGCTCCTTTTTCCAAGCTTCGTTTCCCTCAATTCTCCTTCAACAAACTCCCCCGTGCTTATTTCCGGTGAAAGAAAGGGGGGTGAGAACACTTTAAAAATCTCGTTTATGCTCTCGGGCATTAGTCTTTTGGGGGATTCTATCTTGGGAAGGCGGACAAAGATGGCTCCATAAGGTTCCAATTCTAACTCTACCCACTTCCCTTTGGGCAAAGGCTTTACACTTCCATCCTTTGGATCCCAGATCTCTCCATCTTCACCTCGGAAGGAAAGTGATTGCTTACAGGGTTTATCACTTTCATTTATTATAAAATAGACATCATACCCCCCTACATTCCTATGGGTTATACGCAGTGGGGAATTCCCACCTTTCAGGTCGACATCCCTTTCTAAGAGGTGGTCTAATAATAACGGCAAAAGGGATGTAGCGCCAAGGGGGAGGAAAACCGCAACCCCACCTTTTTCGTTTGTCCTTATGTTCATACTTTCCTTCTCTCCAAATAGCTCCTTCGCTATTTCCATTACCTTCGGTGAAGGGAATTCCTTGTCACTGTTTCGCGGCAGGAGCCCCAGAGAAACAACCACTCCGCCACCTCTCCAAAAGTCTCGCAACTTCTCCCAGGCTCCAAGTGGTAGCGTATCCACTCCCGGTAAAACTATAACTCGCCAGAGGAGGTTACCATACCTCAGGGAATTGCCCTTTATAGAAGCCTCGAGTAAGGTAGGCGTATCTATATAGAGGAAATCACGGTTAGCTTCATAGAGGTTATTAGAAACCTGGTTGAAAATGGACTCTATCCGATTAGCTATCTGTGAATCCGTGGCTCCTTGCTTAGCGGGACGGAAGTGAACCCAGAGGCTTTCCACTGGATAAAGCACCGCTATATCCGCTACTTGATGACCTCCCCTCATCATATAGCAGCAGCGCCCTACCCAAGTATTGAGCCTTCGCAACTGTTCATCGGTTAAATTGGTGAATGTATAATAACTGGTGATAGTATTTATTCCCCCGTGTATAAGGCGGTTGCAGGTGCCGCGGATTTCCTCTTCACTAACAATTTTTATGGGGCGAGTGTCCCCTTGAGGACGGTAGACCTGGACGAAATCGGAAGTTTCACACATCGTGTAGGTGCTGTTGTTTAAATCCCTGATGCTACCTATTAAGCGGGCAATCTGCCAGGGAACTTCTGGGGGAACACTTGTGAGGCAATCTATACTGGGTGCGTCCAAATATTTAACGCAAAGGAAAAAGTTCCCGTAAAGCGCTATATGGGTGGAAATGCTTTCTTCAAAAAGTAAATGCCCCCCTGATGCTATGTTGTGTGCTCTACACCAATCCCTTATCTGTCCAAAGAAATTTTCAGCCACCAATTCACTAACCGTTTGCCAGAAATCATAGCGGATTTTCTCACAACCTTTCCCATCAACGAATAGGAGGGGAATATAAGGTAAGAGTTCATAACCTCGCCTCTTTTGGAACTCCTGGGGTAAATTAGGTGCCCAGGGAAGGGGACGATAAGGAGTTGCTGTGAAGAAGAGGCTCATAAGAGAGGGCTCATCCGTGAAGGTTGCGATGAAATATTTGCCCAAATCGTCACCCAGATATTCCGCATAGCGTTTATGGGTTAGCTCTATGAATCTTTGGGTTGGTTCTGGCATCAGCAAGTTTATATAGGGGAGTTTATCTGCCAAACTTACCTCAGCATGGGTGTTTTCGTATAAGCGATTTTCCCCTATGATTACAATTTTCCAGTTGCCGTTGTTTGCTTCCCAGTTGAGTTTAGCATTCTGCACATTATGCGAAATATCTATCCCTTTCTCAAACTCGATTCCTTCAGGTCCTAGGGGAAACACCCAGGCTCCAACGAACTTACCGGGGGGAATTTCTAAACTCACCTTCTCTCCCTTTTTGACCTCTCTATCTAAGCAGAGAAGTCCCTTAGCCTCCCATTCCGGATGGTCCTGCAAAGTCAAACCGCCCGCTGTTCCCGAAGGATAGCCCCTTTCATCATAAAGCCAAAGCGCCATACCCAACTCTTTAGCCCTCTTAACTCCTCGCACGAAAGCCTGCCACTTCTCCTCGCTTTGTAGGTAATCCTGAAAGGATACATTACATACCACACCGCCGAAACCCTGGAAAAGGAGAGTTTGGAAAAGAGCCTCCTGTTGCTCAGGGGAATCTGGCAGGTTGTGGACTATTTTCAGTATGCGAGTATCTGAAGGAGGGTTAATAAATTTTTCCATTTGCATATCACTCGCTTTCCCTGTATATAATATGAAAGCATATAATAAGAGGAGGAAACTTGCTTTTCCCTCGCTCTTCATAATTTCTCTATATTTGCCTTTGAATGTTTTCTTTGTCATTATAGAGAATTGAAGTTAAAGACTTGATCAATTGATAAGTTTTAAGAAAATACATTCACAATAATACAAAAAGTGATAGGAGGTGCAACAAAAAATTATGGAGCAAGAGGATAAGGATCTCTACGACGAAGGTTTTGCTGAAGGTATAGAGCACGCTCTTGATGTAGTAGAGGATGTTCTCTATGAAGAGCTGGTAGCGGAGAATATTCTGAGCGATGCGGAATTAGAGGAGCTTATGGAGAAGATACGCACGAGTGTGGGGGAATTCGAGATAGATTGGGATGAAGAGGAGGAAGAGGTCGAAGATTTGGATCTATTAGAGGAGGAGGAAGAGGAAGAAGAGTAAGGAAGTTGCATTAGTTAGAGAAATTGGGTATAATTATTTATTAAGGGAAGGTAGGTCGGACGGCCGCGCCGTAAAGGTGAGGAAAGTCCAGGCTCCGTAGAGCAGGATGCTGAGGGCAACCTCAGATAGCTTATTAGCTATGGAAAGTGCCACAGAAAACATACCGCCCACCGCTCATTGAAGAGCAGGGGCAAGGGTGAAAAGGTGGGGTAAGAGCCCACCGGCGGAAGGGTGACCTTCCGGCCAGGCAAACCCCGTCCGGAGCAAGACCAAATAGGAGGAGAAGGAAGCTGCTCGCTGACTCCTCGGGTAGGTCGCAAAGATAAATGGTCGTCACCAGCCCGAAAGGCTGGTACAGAACCTGGCTTATAGACCTACCTTCCCTCAAATTCAAATTAAGGAGGCCCAAGGTAATGAAAACAAATGCGGATAAGTTGGTGGAACTCTCTGTGCGGGGGGAGATAATACCCGCCCGAGTCTGGCTCCCTCAAATCAGCCATCGGGGCGAACCTATGTTCCTCCCTTCTACAGGTGGCATTACCTATAATGTCAAAATAGGAGATAGTGCCTTTGGATGGGTTGGTGATCATATAGAGCCGGGGGTTACTATAAAAGCAAAGGACGAAGGGGAAAACTCTGCTTTGAATTCCCTTGCTTGCATAGGAAATACCGCCATTGTTAATAGTGGGGATGCCAAAGGGGAGAGAGGTTTTGTGACAGGTAAACACGGAGGAGCAGAACATGTCCTGGTCTACTTCCCCCAACCTGTTTTGGAAAAATTGAACATAGGGGATCAGATATTGATAAGAGCCAAAGGGCAAGGACTCAGAATAATAGGTTGGGATGACTTATTTGTCTTCAATATAGATCCCGATCTATTTAAAAAGTTAAACATAGAGGAAAGGAACGGTAAATTATTCGTTCCCGTCGTCGCCGAAGTGCCTGCTCATTTAATGGGCTCGGGTATAGGCTCCACGCAGGTCTTCCGTGGTGATTATGATATAATGACAGCCGATAGGAAGGAATTGGAACTCTACGGTTTACAAGAGCTCAGGCTGGGAGATTTCGTCCTTTTACGAGATTGCGATAATGTCTACGGCAGGGGTTTTCTGAGAGGCGCAACCTCTGTAGGGGTCGTTATTCATAGTGATTGCGTTTGGACGGGGCATGGACCAGGCGTCACCGTTATACTTTCTAGTAAATCTGGGAAAATAGAAGGGAAAATTGATAAAAACGCGAACTTAACCAACTATCTAAATATAACCCCTATTTAAAATAGCGCTTTAGCCCTATCACTTTTCCGATAATCCTTACTCTTTTCTCCCGTGGGTCAACGATAATAGATGGATAAGAAGGATTAAGACTTTCTAACTTCAGTTGTGTATTGCTTTTTGTCACTCTCTTGATGGTAGTTTCAAAGCCGTTCTCCGTTTCCAGAGATACCACCGCAATGGAGCCGCTTTCCACATCGTCCTGTTGTCTGACGATTATGAAATCCCCTTGCATAATTTGGGGAGACATACTATCGCCCACCGCGCGTAAGGAGAAGGTTGCCCCGGGATATTCGTCCTCGTAAATCAAGATATATCCCAATAATTCCTCCATAGCCTCGTATGGCTTACCACAAGGGACCTCTGCTATCACCCTTAGTAACCGTATTCCACTAGGAAGGGAGGCGAAATCTTCTTCCCTTACAAAATAGCCACCTCTCCTCAGCAAGGGACGAGTATCTATTCCTACTTCCTTTCCTATCTCTTCAAAAAGCGTGGCTACATCAAACCCCAGAGCGGAGGATAGATTTTCCAATGTGGAGCGGCGGGGGAAAATCAGTCCTCTTTCTAAACGGGATATAACGCTCTCGGGAACGCCTGCTGCCCCCGCTACTTCCCTTATTCGTAAGCCCCTTGCCTCACGGAGGGCGCGTATCCTCTCTCCTAAAATTCTCTTAAACCTTTCTCTAACCTGCATATCCGCTCGCTTTAATTATATCATTCCTATTAAGAAATATATAGCGTTCTCGGTTTTGACTATCCCCCTTTTATAAGTTGTTAAGTTGACTTTAAAAATAAGGATGTTAAAATGAATTTAGAAACAGCCTATGCCCCAGGATAGAATAGTTATTAGAGGAGCGAGACAGCACAATCTCAAAAACATTAATCTCGAGATCCCTCGGGACAAGTTAGTAGTTATAACTGGATTATCGGGGTCAGGCAAATCCTCCCTTGCCTTTGACACTATTTATGCAGAGGGGCAAAGGCGTTATGTGGAGAGCCTCTCCGCCTACGCACGCCAGTTTCTTGAGCAGATGGACAAGCCCGATGTTGATTTCATAGATGGTTTATCACCCGCCATATCAATAGACCAGAAATCTGCTCCCCGCAATCCCCGCTCCACCGTTGGGACGATAACCGAGATTTACGACTATATTCGCCTCCTTTTCGCCAGAGTAGGTGTTCCCTATTGCCCAGAGTGCGGAATAAAGATCGAAAGGCAAACAGTTCAACAAATAACGGACCAAATCCTTTCCCTCCCCTCTCAAACAAGGGTGCTTATACTTGCTCCTGTAGTGAAGGGACGCAAGGGAGAATACAAGTCGCTTTTAGAAGAGATAAAAAGGGAGGGCTTCACGAGGGTTAGAGTGGATGGAGAGATGATAAATCTCGCTGAGGAGGAGCCACCCCTTTTGGATAAGTATAAAATTCATCATATTGAAGTAGTGGTGGATAGGTTGGTTTTAAGAGAGGGGATAAAAGGTAGGTTGACGGATTCTTTAGAAACTGCTTTGAAGATAGGGAAAGGGCAGGTCATAGTTAGTGTAACGGACGGAGAGGAACTTCGTTTCTCCGAGGAGTTTGCTTGTCCTAAATGTGGCTTCAGTATGGGAGAACTCGAACCGCGGAAATTCTCCTTCAATTCTCCCTATGGCGCTTGCTCTGCCTGTCACGGTTTAGGTTATGTCACGGACTTTTCCCCTGACCTGGTTTTTGACTACGAGAAAAGCATTGCCGAGGGAGGAATAATCCCCCTCAGGCGTTTCTATAGCGAGTACTATCCCGCCATAATAAGAACCCTCGCTCAAGAATACGGCTTCAGTCTGCACGAGCCCATAAAGAATTTGCCTAAACAGATAAGGGATATGCTCTTTTACGGGACTGATAAGCCCCTCTTCATCTCCTACACAAACTGGCGAGGTTTTGATAGGGAGTACTGGACGCATTTCCGAGGAATAAGGGAGATGCTGGAGGAAAAACTGAGATACAGTTCCTCCGAGCGAATAAAAGAAGAAGTAGCAGAGTTTATGGCAACCCACATCTGCCCCGATTGCGAGGGAAAGAGGTTAAAGAAAGAAAGCCTTGCAGTAAAAGTGGCAGGGAAAAATATATACGAGGTTACTCTGTTATCTATTGAGGAGGCTTATAAGTTCTTCTCTTTATTACCCCAGGAGTTGAACGAAAAGGAGAAGATAATCGCTCAGCCCATCCTCAAGGAGATAATTGCCCGCCTGGGTTTTCTCAAGGATGTAGGTTTAGGCTACCTAACTTTGGAACGTCCCGCGAATACCTTGGCAGGTGGAGAGGCGCAAAGGATAAGACTTGCTACCCAGATAGGTTCAGGCTTGATGGGCGTCATATATATACTTGATGAACCATCCGTTGGGCTCCACCCAAGGGATAATAGGCGCCTCCTCGATACCCTCATCAAGCTTAGAGACTTGGGGAACACCGTGATAGTAGTGGAGCATGATGAGGAAACGATCAGAACCGCTGACTGGATTGTGGATTTGGGACCGGGAGCGGGTGAGCATGGGGGATATGTGGTGGTGTCGGGAACTTTGGAGGATGTTATGAAGGCACCTGACTCCATCACTGGTCAATATCTCTCCGGACAAAGGGAAATCCCTATCCCGAAAATGAGAAGGCGACCTAAGGATAAGTGGATTATTATAAGGGGAGCGAAAAAATATAACTTAAAAGGGATAGATGTGAAGATACCATTGGGGCTCTTCGTTGCTATTACAGGAGTGTCAGGGTCGGGTAAGAGCACTCTTTTGGAAGAAATAGTTTATCCCGTCCTTTCAAATCATCTCTACGGAACAAGATTGCCTACCGGGGGATACACCGCGGTGGAGGGATTGGAATGGCTTGATAAAGTTATAAATATAGACCAATCTCCCATAGGTAGGACCCCTCGTTCTAATCCCGCTACATATACAGGTGTTTTTGACCTCATACGTCAACTCTTCGCTCAGCTGCCGGAATCAAAAGCACGGGGTTACAAACCCGGTCGTTTCTCTTTCAATGTGAAAGGGGGAAGATGTGAAGCTTGTAGGGGAGATGGTTACATAAAGGTGGAAATGCAGTTCTTGCCCGATGTGTATGTAAAATGCGAGGAATGTAAAGGCAAAAGATACAATAGGGAAACATTGGAGATAAAATATAAAGGGAAGACCATAGCGGATGTCCTAGATATGACGGTGGAGGAAGCCCTGCACTTCTTCCGTCATATCGAACCTATTCTAAGAAAGCTCCAAACTCTTTATGATGTGGGTTTGGGCTATATAAAATTGGGGCAACCTGCCACTACTTTATCCGGTGGCGAAGCACAAAGGGTCAAATTAGCTACCGAGCTCTCCCGTAAGGCAACCGGCAAAACCCTTTATATCTTGGATGAACCCACTACGGGACTGCATTTTGCCGATGTGGAGAAATTGTTGAACATACTTCATAGATTAGTAGATAAAGGAAATACAGTGCTAATAATAGAGCATAATTTAGAGGTGATAAAGACTGCCGATTGGATAATAGACCTCGGCCCAGAGGGGGGAGAGGAAGGTGGCTATATAATTGCTGAGGGTCCCCCAGAGGAAATTATGAAAAGCCCTATCTCCTACACCGGGAAGTTTCTCAAAAAAGTGCTTTCTCTCAAGAAAGTGGCTCTTCCCGCCAGTTGAGGGGGAGTATGCTAAGCATAGGAATTGTGGGGTTACCAAATGCGGGCAAAACTACTCTCTTCAATGCACTTACTCAATCCTCCGCTCTTGTGGCTTCCTTTCCCTTTTCCACTATCGAACCAAATCGTGCTATCGTCCCTATACCAGATGAAAGAATAGATATCCTCGCGAGGATATTCTCCCAGGAAGTAGTTAAACCCGCTCAAATAGAGTTTGTCGATGTAGCAGGGTTGGTGAAAGGTGCTCACGAAGGCGAGGGCTTGGGTAATCAATTCCTTGCTCATCTAAGAGAAGTTGACGCGATAGTGCATATCATAAGGTTTTTCACCAATCCCTCTATCCCTCATTGGGAAGGAGAGGTCAATCCAAAAAGGGATAAAGAGATAATAGATACAGAGCTCCTCTATGCCGATTTGGAAACGATAGAAAGACGCTTAGAGAGGATAAAGAAAAAACCTGGTTCTGAGGAGGAGCGCAAAATATTAGCCAACTTAAAGGAGCACATTGGGAAGGGAAATTGGGCTCGTTCTTTCCCCCAAGATGAAAGGGCAAAAGAGGTGATAGACCACCTCTCCCTCCTCACCTCAAAGCCTTGTTTGTTAGTAGCTAATATAGACGAGCAAGAGATAGGAAAGGAAGAGAGAATAAGGATAAACGGAAACGAAGCTATCCCCATCTGTGCCAAACTGGAAGTAGATATACTGGAATTATCTCCCGAGGAAAGGGAGGAGTATTTGGAAGAAGTGGGCATCAAGGAAAGCGGACTTGTCAAGCTTTTAAAGGAATGTTATCGCTTATTAAGATTGATAACATTCTACACAGGGGTAGGAAAAGAATTAACTGCTTGGCCCATAAAGGAGGGAACCACAGCTTGGGAAGCAGCAGGGAAGATACACTCAGATATTCAGAAGGGCTTTATAAGGGCGGAGGTTATACCATTTGAGGAATTGGCAAAGGTAGGCTCTTGGGCTACCGCTAAGGAAAGAGGAAGGATAAGGATTGAGGGGAAGGATTATATAATGAGGGATGGAGATGTCGTTTACTTTCGTTTTCAATCCTAAAGAAACTCGCTTAAATAGGTTTTCGCTCCCCTTCTTCCCCTCCCAAATTGCCAATTTTTCTCGTAGCTTTTCTCTTCCTTTCCCCAAAAGGCGAATTTATCGTCACAACTTACAGCACCCTACAATGGACAACCCCCGAAGTATTTATTTGACATTTGCGAGAGTCATTGTTATAATTTAAACTGTGTATTAATGAACATTTAGGTTCTTTACTCTTTGGCTCCAGATATTATCCCCATTTTTGGAAAGGAGTGATTACTCTTGGATATTAGGGAGTTTCAGAGGTTTCTTCAACATATAGACGAGTTGCCAAATGTGCAAGCTATGTGTGGTGAGCCCCTTCGTCAAAAGGCAAGGGCGGCAGGGCACGAGACCCCTTATGGGGTGCGCTTTATGACGGATGTGCGCAACAGGAGTGCCCGTCTTACGGTTTGCATAGGAAGCGACAAAGTACAAACTAAAAATCCTAACCCGGATCAAAAACGCATCTTAAGAGAACTACCTAATACTTTGGAACTTGTAAAAAGATATATAGAGGCAGGAACTCCCATGGTTTCCATAACGAAGCGGATGGGGGCTAATACCTACTATACTCCTACCTGTAAACTATATGTCTCTACCCAAAGGGGAAGCAATATAAGGTTAGCTTACATGCTCGATATCCTCCTTTTCGACCCGCATCCTCACTATCAAAGTGATACTACTCTAACGATGATAAATATTCCCGAGTGGCAGGAGCAGGACAGGCAGATACTCGTCTTTCCCGAGGAGGGACTGACCATTGTTCTGGGAACAGATTATTTCGGGGAGGTTAAAAAGGGATTCTTGAGAATGGCTATGTGGTTTGCTAAACAAAGGGGATGGCTTGGTGTCCACGCTGGTTCAAAACTTGTATGGGCTAAATCCCGTGCTGATGGGAAACTTAAATTTTATGGTATGCTTCCCTTTGGCTTGAGTGGCACTGGTAAGACAATCCATACTTGCCACGACCACGGACTCTGCGAGGAAGGCGAGCAAACAATCATAGTGCAGGATGACTTCGTGATGCTTCCTTTGGGAAGGCAGGGGACTATCCTGGGAACAGAAAATGCTTTCTTCCTGAAGACGGAAAATTTGGATGAGCCAGCTCAGGCCTTCCTAAAGGAAGCTATGAAGTATCGTAATTCCGCTATGGAGAATGTTTTCGTCAGCTGGGATGGGAAGGTTGATTTCAGTAACCACATCCTTACCAGTAATGGGAGGGTTGTTCTGCCTCGTGATGACTTGAAACCCCGAATAAGTGAAGATATAGATCTTCCTCCTATAGAGGATTTGGATAAACTCATTCTTTTTATCATAACTCGAAGGAACACTGTTCTTCCCATAGCGGCGAAATTGACGCCAGAGCAGGGGGCGGCAGCCTTCGTTTTAGGCGAAAGTGTTGAGACGACCGCAGGAGACCCCCGCCGTGCTGGAGAATCTGTAAGGGAATTTGGAACAAATCCCTTTATCGTGGGAGATGAAGCGGAGGAAGGGAACCTCTTCTATAAATTCATAAAAGATTATGAGGACAAAATAGAGTGCTATCTGATAAATACAGGGAGAATCGGACAACTCTTAGCCGAGGACGAGGAGGGTAGAAAGATAGTTGTTCAAGCAGGTAGGGATATAAGGATAGAGGATACAGCTTTCATTACAAGGGGTATCTTCCGAGAAACGGTGAAATGGGAGAGGGAACCTTACTTTGGTTATCTTGTCCCGGTAGAAGTAGAGGGTATGGATATGAGCGAGTTCGATCCGAGAAATTATTACACTACGGAGCAGTTGGAGAATTTCGTTAACACATTAAAAAAGGAGAGAAGAGAGTATATAGAGCGCTATCCGGGGCTTGCCGAAGAGATAGTAAAGGTAATAAACTCCGACTAAATTCAAGCAATGTAATCCTTTAATTGGACAAATAAGCGCCGGAGATTTCAGGGAGAGCGAAATTCACATTCTATAATGTTTCTCCTCGTGCTCTCCAATTTAATGATGACCATTCTCCACTCTTCAATATAGTGCCAACCTCTCTCTACTTCATCCAGAACCGAACTTTGTTCCAAAGTAACACCGTTTAATGTAATCTTGGAAAGCGAGCCTTTATGAACCACCGTAAGGAAGGCATTTACTAAGTCACCTTCCTCCGTCTCTATGACGATTTTTCCCGGTTTATGGGTTGCTTTAAACTCGACTCCTCCAGTTATGTGAACTTTACCCTCTGGGGTATCTAAAACTTTGAAGTGGATATCCAGGGGGTCACCGGACAACCAAAAGATATTACGGAGGATAAGAATAGGGGCGAGCCAGGGACTTGCGGGGTTATCGGGGATAAGTTCATAAGAATCAGGATATAAGCCTTTATAGGTTCCCTCCGTTGCTTGCTGTTCCATCGCCGATTGAAGGATTAGGTTAGCTATATCCCGCCAGGGGAACGAATTGTCATACTGTGCGAGTAAACGAAGGGAATGTGCGTAAGCGAGGCCGTTCCATTGAACCGGCCGGGCAAACCAAGGTAGAACATGGAAAGTGGCACCAAAAATAGGTATAGTTGCCCCCAACATAACTCTTTCCCGCTCAGGTGCTTTCCATAAATAAACGAAGGGCAGACCAGCCATTGCTAATTGCTTTGCTCTTTCTAAATAATGTTTGTTTTTGGTGATTTCGTAAGCATAGAGATAAGGAGTAATGGCTACCGCCGAAGCGTAAATATCTGGAGCGTGAAGGGGGCATTCCCAGGTTTGAGCTCCCGCGGGAATGTAGAATTTATCCATAAATTGGAGCGCCGCTAATCCTCTCTGAAGTGCTTCTTCCTCTCCCGTTAATAGTGCCCAACGCAAAATATTCCCCGCTAAAGGAGCACATATCCCTATTTCTGTTTCCCCTTCTCTTCCTAAGGTTTTTCTCTTTTCATCTGGTTGGAAAACCCAAGCACCATCTTCCCTTTGGCTTTTCATAGCTTCTATCGCCATTGCCTTGGCATTTCTCAACGACTCCACTAATCCACCTAGGCGGAAGGCCACCTCGAGTGAATTAGCAGGACTAGTGGAATGGAGCGTTCTCCTTGCCAGGGAAAGAACTTTTGCCTTCAAACTGGCATCCCCAATGTGGTTTGCTATCTTCAGGAGGGCAAAGGAAACGTTAACATCCAATTGATGGGGAACACCTGTCCAAGGTAGCCAGCCAAAAGCCTGTTCATCCCATATAACATCTGTATAACAAAACGCACAAAGTTCCATCTCCTCAACAAGGGAACGAGAAAGCTTTGATTGAGGTAATCCAAAAGCCTTTTTCCATTCATTAATTGAGGTGAGAACATCTTCCCCGTTTCTTATCGCTAACCTGCACACGAGTGTTAGTGGTTCTTTCGCTTTCGCAATGTAGGGAGGCTCCGCTCGCAAGGCGTTCTCTTTCACCCATTTCGGAATAGAGGGGATGAAAAGACTCAACAAGTGATTAGCTCCGCCTTCGATAAAGTTTGGAGAAGCGAAGAGAGCAGAGGGGAAATTATCCGAACCATTCCATTTTTGATTCTCATCCCAAAGAAGGGAAACGGTGCAATCAGATGAGGAAATAGACATAAGTGGAATAGTTATTTTGTAGGGATGAGGTGCCCAGCGGTCGGAAGCGGGAGGATTCACATCTCTCGTAGAAGAAGAGTGCTCGCTCCCCTGGAGAAACTCTAGCCCGGGAAATAGGGCGTATCTCTTCTCCTCACCCCAACTTCTTTCACCTACATACACACGAGGGAAGCGAAGCGCTGATAATGGGACATCTTTTGAGGGTATGCACTTCAAGGAAAGGACAAACTGCTGAGTGGAGAAATCCACCCCATAGCGAACTTCGAAGTCCCAGTCCACTCCACATCTTAACTTGCCCTTGAAGACAACTCCACTTCTGTATCTCGCGTAATTGTGAGAAAATGCTTCAGCGGTTGCACCTGCTGTTTCTAAAGAAAAAAGGGAAGGAATTATCGCTAAATCCTTCCATTTTCCTTCCTTTTTATATTGGAGGAGCACAACACCATAGCCTTGGGGAGTAAGTGGGAAAAAGAGACGAGCATTTGGCAGTTCCAGTGGAAGTCCCTTTTTATGTAAATCGTCCATAACTATGAGTGGGAATTCACCCACGGATTTTATGCTCCCCGCTTGTAGTGTTGTTTTTACAGAGTAGAGCCCCGCTTTATTCAGGGTGGGAAGTTCAACATATAAGACTTCCTCCTTTCCTCTATCTATAGAAGGCAGAGGAAAACTGTTTTTGAAGCCGTGGGAAGCAACTATCAGGAAACCTCTTTCGGAGGCTTTTCTTCCCTCATTTCTAATGGTTATCTTTAACAGGGGCTTTTCCCCCACAAGGTAAAGTGGCCTGTGGGAAGTTATGGAAAGGGAAAGGCGGGCACTGATTTGATAGGGAGCGGGAGTCAAGGAAACATTATCTATCAGAAAATGCCCTGCTCCCGCTGTTCCACTCTCGTTTATGCGGATACCTACAACTACCGCCTCCACATCGGGGTCATTTATAAAATCAAAACTTATACTTCCCTCATGCCATCTCTCGTCTCCGATGTGTGATAAGGGAATGAGAAACTTGGCTCTTCTTGGTGAGGTTTCCCTTCCCTCTTTATCAAGAGGGATAACGAAGACAGCGAGATTGTCCTTCCCCTTAGAGAAAATTGCCTTGTAAAAAAATCTCACTTCTCCCTTAAGGGAAGGGAGAGAAGCAGAGTTTAAAACAGCCATACCTTTATCTATAGTTTTTAATTCAACGGCATATTCTCCCTCATAAGATAGGGGAGATATGTTGACAAAGACATCCTTACCCAACTCCCCTCTTATCGCTCCCGCCGACCAATAGGTGGGAAAACCTTGCTGAATTTCCTCAAAAGTGCCGTTAGGTGGGAGCCGGGAGGCGTGAAGGGTTAGGAGTGGCGTCAAAAGTAAAAGTAGAAACCAATGGACGGACACATTGTATCCCTCCTTCTAATACAATTTTATCTTCTTCAGGTATAAATCGTGAGAACCATCTTTCACGGTGTATTCGTAGTATAAATAAATTGTGTCTTTGAATACAAATGAAGAAATGTAGCGCATCGAGTTGCTCGCATAGGGTGATGTGAATAAGGGGTAACCGAGTTTTTGAAAATGCAAAAGGTCAAAAGAGAAAGCAAGACTCGCCTTCTCCTCCCTACTCTGCTCCGGTCGTTCTCTCCCATCCCAAAAAGCTAAGAAAAGAGGAGGGAGGTAAATTATGGAGGTTATACGGGCGCAATTAGCGTCCCATTTCTCCCCAGGGGATAGCACTTCCTTCACCCAACGAAAACTCTCTCCATCATCGCTCAGAAGTAAAGCAGTCCTCTCGTCCCATTTTTCACTTTTTGGGCTAAAGCAGACGAAGAGATAAAAAATGTTGCCAACCAGGATAAGGAAAGGGTCCTTCAAAGAAGCAACACCGAAATATTCGGGCTCAAGAATCTTTTTCCGCTCGTTTATATTGAATGCGTCGGGCTTATCTGCTACGAATAAATCTATCTTCCAGCGCCTATCTGTTGCGTCCTCATATGATACATAAAATCTCCATACTCCCTTCGGGTCCTTGACAAGCGATGTCCCCTCTACAGAGTTCGCATTTAAGTCTCGCTTTGTAAGTTCCCAGATAATCCGGAAGTTCAGGGAATCTTTACTCTCCCCTATTACGCATTTATAGCCTCTCTCTTCGGGTGAGCGAAGTCTATAGGAGATGTAGAAATTTGAAGATTGGGGGTCAAAGAGCGAGCTGGCTGCGCCTGCCCAGAAACCTACACCCCGCCCCTCGGCCGTAGCCACCAATTCTCCCTCCTCGGGATTAAAAATTGGAAGAACCCCCAACCAGCGAAGTTCTTGTCCAAAAATATGCATTAGCCTAAACCCCCTTTTCCTAAAAAGAATTTTAAAACAAAAAGTAAAATAAGTAAGAGGGAGAAAGCGAAGCTTCGCAATTCATTGTTCTCCTTTACTCTTGACCAACTGAACGCTCCTTTAGATAAAATGAATCTTGCTTTTGGCAAGGGAAGAAAAGCGGGAACAGAGTTCTTATAAAAGAGGTATTCTTTACCAAACTTTCTCTGGAGGAATTCTTCCTCCGATTTTATAGTGGGTATATAAACGAGGGCAAAAAGAAGTAGATAGATAGGCAAAATAATATAAAACAAACCCGAGAGAAAACAAATTCCTATCCCGATGACGAAACTGCCAAGATAAAGGGGGTTTCTGGTATAAGCATAGGGACCGCTGGTTGTAAGAAGTTCATTTTTGACGATATAACCTGCGGAGAGCAACCTTATCCCTTCTCCAAGAATGACCAAGCCTGCGCCTACCAAAAGACCCCAAAGAGAGGGCTTGGCAAATATAAAACACAATAAAGGGAAAAGGAGGTGAAAGAATGTCCTTCTCTGAGCTATATGCTCTATGAGTCTCATTTTCGCCTTGCCATTTCCCTGACAAAAATCGCGGTCCTTTTAAAAGTTCCCTTTTCACCTAAATTACCCTTTATCTCCTTAAAAAGTTGAAACTGCCTACTTCTCACATCCTCGTTTATTAGCAATTGCAGAGCCAGGTTCGCTAAGAGGGGTGGAATCGCTTGTTCTTGGATTAACTCGGGGAACTCCTTTCTCCCCAATATTATGTTGGGAAGAGAAACATAGGGAAACCGCAAACGCCGCAAATGGTATTCAAGATGAGTTAAGGGAGAGCCCTTGTAAATGATGAGCATGGGGGTTTCTAATATAGCTGCTTCTAAAGTTGCAGTGCCGGAGGCAACTATAAGAGCATCGGAGGCGTTCATAACCCTCCAGGATTGTCCTTCTCTAAGATAAACTGTGTAGCCATCACCTCTCAGAGAATTACGAGACATTTCCCAACCCCGAGGGAGACAATTTTTGAGAGATTGTAGCGCGCCCTCCGGCGGGGCAAGGACAAATTGGAGCATAGGGATATGTTTTTTGAGAAAGGGAACTGCTCTAAGTATGGTAGGGAGGATGTAGCGGAGTTCCTGCTCCCGGCTTCCCGGGAGAAGTCCGAGAGTGGGGACTTCTTTCAAGCCGAGTCCAGCCCTTGCTATTTCCTTCTCTTCCTTCTCTAATATGTCCAAGAGAGGATGTCCAAAGAAATAGGCTTCCACTCCCTCCTCCTGGAGTGCCTTTTGGTTCCAGGGGAAAATGCATATCACCTTGTCAGCTGCCTTTTTGAGATGGTGGACACTCCTACCTACTTCTCTTCTCCAAGAGCCGGGCGGGATAAAGTAAAGAACAGGTATACCTCTCTTCTTTGCCCATTTCCCCAGGCGAAGATTAAAGGCGCCGAAGTCCACCAGCAAAAGGACATCAGGAGGATTCCGGGAAAGAGAAATTTTCACTTTGGTATAGGCGGTGAGGAAAAAAGGAACCACTTTAAGTGCTTCCACAACACCGATTGCTCCCTTAGGGGAGGAATAAACAAGCAAGGAAACCCCTGCTTTTGCCATATTATATCCCCCCATTCCCCACATCTTTGCCCCGGGTATCTCCTCAGCAATTGCTTTTGCCAGGTAAGAGGCGTAAAGGTCGCCAGAAGTTTCTCCCACGGAGAGGAAAATCTTAGCTTCTTCTTGCCAAACGCTCAAGTTGCCTTCCCGCTCGGCTTTGCCTCATAGCATCTAAGAATTCCAATAACCTCTTTAATTCCTCGCTTTGATTTGGTATCTCCTTCTCGACCTTCTTGATACCCTTACCCAAGGGCAGTTTTGAGTGGAAGAGGATGATGTAAGCTTTCTTGAGCTGGTTTCGCACGGGAAGAGGGATGCCAGCCCTTCGTAGACCTACTTTATTATGACCTACTACCTTAGCTGGTCTTCCATCTACCATCATAAAGGGTGGAACATCCTGAACAACTTTAGAATACCCCCCGACCATCGCAAGTCGCCCTACCGTAACCCACTGGTGAACACCTACTATACCCCCGAAGTTCGCTCCATCCTCTATGACTACATGCCCGCTTATCCCCACATAATTGGACATAACCACATTATTCCCCACCTTGCAATTGTGACCTATATGGCTATAGGCCATCAAAAGGTTATTATCGCCTATTTCAGTGCACCCTTCTCCCAAAGCTCTGTGAATCGTCACGAATTCCCGTATGATATTGTTATTCCCGATTATAACGGAGGTTTTTTCCCCTTTATAGTGCGAATCCTGGGGGGGAGCGCCGATAACTGCCCCGGGGAATATCTGACAATTTTTCCCGATAATAACATTTTCCATAATGATGGCGTGGGTGTGGATATGGGTTCCTTCCCCTATTCTCACATAGGGACCTATGTAGGCATAAGCTTCTACTATAACGCCGGGTTCTATAATCGCCGTGGGATGTATTACTGCTGTAGGATGAACCATGGTGTTAAGTTCCATCTCCCTTCACCTACCTAAGGAGATACCTTCTCTACTTCTTCATATGGTTCTTCTCTTTCCACCAGCATAAAAAGGAATTCTCCTTCCGCTACTAATTTGTTATCAACCTTCGCTACCGCTTTCACCTTTCCCGCATTACCTTTGGTCTTAAGAACTTCCACCTCCATTATGAGAGTGTCTCCCGGATGCACTGGATTACGAAACCGCACCTTGTCCATTCCTCCGAAGTAGGCGAGCTTTCCCTCGTTACCCGTCATAGAGAGAAGGAGAACACCACCCACCTGTGCCATGGCCTCTAAAATAAGCACACCGGGCATAATAGGTCGTCCAGGGAAATGCCCTTGAAAGAATGGTTCGTTTATGGTGACATTCTTTAACCCTACCGCTCTCCTTCCTGGTTCTATCTCAAGAACGCGGTCTATGAGAAGAAAGGGGTATCTATGAGGTAGGATTTTCAAGATGTCGTGTGTCTTCATACTTAAATTATCCACCTCCTTATATTCATCTTAGAGGAAAGTTGTCTGACTAATTCTAAGTGGAGGGTGTGGCTTGCTTTTATTGCGAGGATATGACACTTGGGGTAAAAACCCAAAAGGGAGAGATCTCCAATAAGGTCCAAGATTTTATGCCTGACTAGTTCGTTCTCAAACCTCAGAGGTGTTGCCGGTCCATCCTTGGTTATCAAGAGGGCATTTTCCAATGAACCACCCAAGGCGTATCCGTTCCTCAACAAAGTTTCCACCTCGTAATCAAAGCCGAAGGTTCTCGCCGGTGCTATCTCTCTCTCAAAAACATCTTCCGTTATAACAAAGGAAGCGATCTGCTCACTGGCGTAGGAATGATTATAATCCACAAAGTAAGTTATGCGAAGCCGCGGCGAAGGCACAGCCACAATATGTGCCTCTCCCTTCCTTACCCAAACACCTTCCTTCAAACTTGCAACTTTTCTCCTTTCTCCCTGTCTGATTATTCCGCCATCCTTTAGAAGAGCAACTAAAGGAGCAGAGCTACCATCTAAAGCGGGAATTTCTTCTCCCTCCATCTCTATCAGGGCATTATCTATCCCCATTCCCCATAACCCAGCTAAGAGGTGTTCCACGGTGGAGATGGTAATACCGTCTTTTCCCAAAGTCACGCACCTTTGAGCGGAGTGAACATTTTCTACAGAGGCTTTCAAAAAAATGGGGGGATTAACATCTACTCTAAGGAACACTATGCCGCTGTTTGGTTCCGCGGGGTGAATAGTAAGTGATGCCTGTTTCCCTGTATGTAAGCCGTTTCCCTCTATCCGGATAGGTTTCCCAACCGTCTGTTGTTGCATCTCTTTCAAAAACCTATCTTGAAATATATTGCTCCGCTGAGGTTTCCCTCCAGGGAGAAGACCTCTATCTCCACGAGTGGGAGCACCTGCATTCCCAAGCCGAAATTGACCTTTTTATTAGCATACTCCCCCATCAACCTACTGTTTTCGGAGATAGGCACAACGAAGCCGGCAAACACGCCATCTATAACTTTGCCGGAGGATATGCCTACACTCACTTGCGGAGAGCCGAAGGGCAGGCCTGCTGTCTTGGTAGCTACCCGGGCTACTGATATAGTCTTTGTGGCCACAGCGTAAACGGAGTTGCCTATCTCGTCCGTTAAATCCACCACGCCCACAGCGATAGCAGGTAGGGCGATTCCCTCTTGGAGAAGAACAATTTTACCGTTAAGAAGAGTGTGCGAAGTCTTGTTGCTCACACGAGAAGCAGATACCTCCCAATTTGGGAAAAGTCCCACACATCCTCCAGCGGTATTTAAATCCTTTGAAACGCTTCCAATAAGGACTACGCCAGCCGGTTTTATTGCCTCCGCTGTGGGGGCGGTGAATATCCCGGAGTAACCGTAAATAGTGGGCTGGGCAGAAAAGCAAAAGCTCACCGCCACCAATAAAAGAAAGGCTATCAGTAACTTTTTCATTTCTCTCCTCCTTTCTCCAGTTTGTCAATTTTCTTTTTGATTTCCTCCAAGTTCTTCACTATCTCGGGTAGACGCTGGAGGAGGGCGAGAACCCGCATCTGCTGGGCGTGAGGGCGAGCGGGGTAGCCCGAGTAGATGCTATCGGGTGGAACATTTCCTATAACACCCGCTTGAGCAGCTATGATTGCGTTATCTCCAATCTCTATATGGTCGGCTATGCCCGCTTGCCCAGCTAAAGTTACATTCTTACCTACCTTAACGCTTCCCGATATCCCTACCTGCGCCACTATTATGCTATTCTCCCCAATATCCACATTATGGGCAATTTGAACAAGGTTATCTATCTTCGTCCCCTTCCCTATCCTCGTCTCCCCTAAAGTTGCCCTATCTATCGTGGTATTAGCCCCTATCTCCACATCTTCCTCAATGACGACCTTACCTATATGAGGAATTTTGAGATGCTTACCTCCCTCCTGGACATAACCGAAACCATCTGCTCCTATAACAGCTCCCGAGTGAACTATACAATTATCCCCAATCTCCACATTATCGTAGATTGTGACCTGGGCATAAAGTAAGACATTGCACCCTATCTTGCAATTTTCTCCGATATAACTCAAAGGATAAATCACCGTGCCATCACCTATCTCGGAATTAGATCCTATATAACAGAATGCCCCGATGTATACCGCTTCTCCCAACTTTACCCCTTCCTCTATAATGGCTGTAGGGTGTATGCTCGGCTGGGGTTTTCTTCTCCAGGAGAATAGTTCCAGAGCCTTTATTAGTGCCAAGCGAGGACTGGGGACATATATCGCGTTCTTATCTGTTTCCCATCCTTCCTTTAACAAAAGAGCAGAAGCACCGCTCCTTTCCGCAATAGGAAGCAGCTTCTCCTCATCCACAAAGGCAAGGTCGCCTTCCCTTGCCTTCTCTAAGGGAGCAAACCTATAGAGGACGATGTGGGGATCACCCTTTAAGGAGCCACCCACATACTTCGCTATCTCCCTTAGGGTAAAGGGCATCTGCGCTTCACCTCTTCCAAAATCCTCTCATATTTCACCATCGCTTTTGTGAAGACCTCTTTCTCCTTCTCTATATCCTGGCTTATTTCTAAGCCTATTTTTCGGAGCTCTTCCTCAACCTTGCCTTTGTCCAGGGTAGGAACAAAACTTATGAGAATTGGTGATTTCCACCAAAATTGGGGAAGTGCGGGTGGAGGTGGTAGGACGATTTCTTCCTTCGCAGGGAGGGGGGGAGGGAGGGAAGAGGGGGGTGCCTCCCACTGAGAAATAAGGGCTTGAAAAGCAGAGGAGAGTCGGCTTTCTGCTTCCCTTGCCTCCTCGGGTTTTCTTCCTACTTCTCCAATGAGAGCCTTCAAGCGGAGGTTAAAAAGGACAGGAGCATTTTCCTCCCGCCATTCCTCTATCTGTTGGGCGATTATTCTCCATCTACTTTCCATTGCCTCTTGGGGAGCTTCCTTTTGCGTATTTTTCCACTCCCTTACCTTCTCAAATTCCTTGATAAACAATTCATAACCTGTTTCTCTCTTCTCCTTAGCCTGTGCAACAAGGCATTCATATAGAACAGTTACCCCCTGGGAGAAAGCAAAATCCCCCAGAGTTAAGAGAAACCAAACCAAGAAAAGGCTTCCCCTACTTGTTAATGGCTTTGATGACCTCAGCAGTGATATCAACTCCGCCAAACAGAACTACCTGATTGGAAAGGACAAGGGATAGATTCTTGGCCTTCGCTACCTGGGCTATGGCTTTGTCTACCGCCTGCTTTATATATGGGGTTACATCCTCATTCTCCTTCACAGTTATACCCAACTTTGCGAGTTTGTCCTTGATGTCTTTTTCCATCTTAGTGGTTAGTTCATCTCTCTTCTTATTCAGCTGGTCTTGATACTCCTTGACGATAGTATTTATATCGATGTCCGCGGCACTCCTTAATCCTTGAAGTTCGGAGAGTCTCTGCTTCTGGGTATCCGTAAGGTTTTGTTGATTTTCTAATTCCTGTAATTCCCTTTGCCTACCTGCGGCGAGATTCTCCAACTCTTCCAATCTCTTCCTCTCGCTTTCCGTTAAAGTGGTCTTTGCTATCAGCCCTTTGAATTCAGCTCTCTCTTGGGAAGTAAGCATATAGTTGCTCAGGTGGCGATTTATGATTAGTTGGAGCTCATTCGCTAACTCCTGGTACTGCCTTTGGAGTTCCTGCGCGTTAGTGAAGGTGTTGAGAACCTGCTCCAAATCCACATAACCTATGCCTTCTGCCTTTGCTATGGGGAGAAACCAGGCGAGGTCAAAAAGCAAAGTCAGGATACACAATTTTCTCACTTACATTTCACCTATCCTCTCTTTTTGATTTATCTAATTTTAATAAGCATTTATTTAGACAGCAAATTTTTTTAAATGTTACTCTTCCCTCCCCGGGGTAGGAAGTCTGAAGCGCCTGATGACGAGGCGGAAAGTTGTATAATAGATTAGGAAATAAAGAAGCCCCGAAAGCAGGAGGAGCCAGGGCTTCTTAGCAAGACCCAGGTTGAGGCAGAAATCTATCAACCCAGCGGAAAAGCTGAACCCACTTTTAGCACCCATAAGATGGGTGAGGACAAGAGACGAACCTGTCAACACCGAGTGAAGGACAAACAACTGAGGAGCAAGGAACATAAACGAGAACTCTATTGGTTCTGTAACCCCTGTGATGATGGAAGTTAAAGCAGCGGAAAGAAGTATTCCTCCTACGAGTAATTTTCGTTCTTGCTTCGCTTCTTGATACATAGCAAGACAAACAGCGGGAAGAGCAAAGAGCATTATGGGATAGAAACCTGCCATAAAGCTTCCCGCTGTGGGGTCGCCGGCAAAGAAACGCCCCATATCCCCGTGGTAGACCTTACCACTCACTTCGTAACTGCCGAATGTGAACCAAACTAAGCTATTTATTATATGATGCAGTCCAAAGGGTATGAGAAACCTGTTCATAGTTCCGTAGATAAAAAGCCCTACTCCACCTGATTTCACCATCCACTCTCCAAATCTTTCCATCCCGCTCTGTATAGGAAGCCAGATGTATCCGCAAGCGAGCCCCAAGAAAAGGGCAAGGAAGGCAGAGATAAGAGGAGGGAATCGCCTCCCTCCAAAAAAGGCGAGGAAAGGAGGGAGTTTCACCTCGTGAAATCTTTCGTAAAGATAAGCAGTAAATAGCCCTACGAGAATGCCCCCTAATACGCCCATATCTATTTCCTCGTTTATCTGTTTAAGCGTGGCGGAGAAAACAAGATAGGCAACGAGGGCAGAAAGCCCAGCTATTCCCGCCTGGGAAGTAAAGCCGATGGCTACCCCTACCGCAAAAAGCAGGGGAAGCGCGTCAAAGATGGCTTTCCCTGCCTGGTTCATAATAGGGATATCCAAGATATCCTTAGCTCCCAGGCGAAGTAGCAGGGCAGCTGCAGGGAGAACCGCTATGGGAACTAAAAGGGAAGTTCCTACCCTCTGCAAAAGAGCAAGAAGACGGGATAACATTCCTTGCACCTCGTTTTTTTCAAATCTCTCAATTTGAAGTGTGGCTCAATCTATCTAAGGCTTCCTTCGCCTTCTCATTTTGAGGGGATACACTTAAAATCCTCTCATAGGTTGCCTTAGCTTTCTCCTTGTCGTTCCTCTCCTCGTAAAGATTGGCCAAGAAAAAGAGGACTTCAAGATTCATAGGATTTCTTTGGGAGAATTGCTCAAGCGAATCTATGGCTTGTTCAATGCTACCCTGTTCTCTAAGGAGGTCGGCGAGTCCCAGGAGAGCAACGGAACTATCTGGCTCTTTTCTCAATATTTCCTCGTATTGCTCTCTCGCCTTCTCCTTGTCTCCTGCCTTCGCCAAAGCAGAAGCCAACTTCAACTTATAATATGTTCTCTCTGGGGCAAGGTTTACCAATTTTTCATAGGCTTCCACTTCCTGCCTAACCTCTCCTTTTGCCTCCCAGATAAGAGCCAGATATCTCCAAGCAATTTCGTCCTCTTTTTGCCTCTCCACTAATTTGCGAAATACATCAAGTGCTTTATCCAGGTATTCGCCTTTGTGGAAGTTTTCCCAGGACAAAAGCTTTCCTAACTCCTCCTCAAAAAGGGGAACTGGCTCCTTCTCTAACTTTCCCTCCAGATAGGATATGCATTCACTGAGGGTTCCTGCTCCTTGGCAAAGGCTTATATACGCCCTTAGAGCTGCTCCATTTTGGAGTTGCTCCTCTATAAGGCTCTTCAAGAAGTAAGAAGTGGGAGCAAATTGTTTCGTGCGGAGTGCGAAGTTAACAAGGCTGTTATAAGCTTCCTGGTTTTGAGGATAGGAGGTGATGAACCCTCTATAAAGCGCTAACGCCTGAGAGATTTTCCCCTGTTGCTCGAGGAGAGAAACCATTCTGTTTAAGGTCCATAGATTTTGGGGTTCTAGTTGTCTGAGCTTTTCATACACCGCGATTGCCTCATCGTATATCTTATTCTTCTCCAGCGTTTGAGCAAGGCGAGATAGCACCGCTACATCATCCGGGTACCGCTCCGCTATCTTTCTCATCTCCGTTAATGCTTCTTCTGGCCTACCCAATTGTTCCAAAAGGCGAGGTATATTGAGAAGATAAAAGGGACCATTAGTTGATTTTTCCAACTCCCTATAACAGGATAGAGCACCTACAAGGTCTTTGCTCTTCTCCAAAAGTAGGGCTTTACGATAGATAACCTCGCTGTTATTAGGTGCTACTTTGAGCGCGGCGTCGTATTCCTCCAAAGCCAACTGGGTTTTCCCTTCTCCTTCGTAAATCTGCCCTATCAAAAGGTAGGGTTGCACCGATTTCTTATCCACTTCCTTGGCCTTTTGATACCTCTCTATTGCTAAATCGGTTTTACCTTCTTCCTGAAGAAACTTGCCTATCTCCAGAAGCGGCGTGATATCCTTGGGGTGTCTTTGTAGATAATCCTCATAAGTTTTTATAAAACCCTCTTTATCTCCCTTCTTCTTTTTTAGCTCTGCGATGCTCCTATATAGTTCAAAATCCTCAGGCATTACCTCCAAAGCTTTTCTATATTCCTCTAGCGCTTCGTCTAACTTCCCCTGGCGCTCTAACAGGGAAGCAATTCTTTGATAGGCAGTTATGTCCTTTGAATTAATAGAAAGGATTTGGCGATAACAAGCGATTGCTTCCTCCGACTTATTCTGTAACTCCAATAGATAAGCTTTATCATAGAGGAACTTGGATTCTTTAGGGAAAAGTTCTATGCTCTTTTGATAAATTTCCTCCGCTTGCTTTATCTGTCCTTGCTGAATGAGACAAAAAGCGAGATTTTCCATTGCTTGTTGATTTTTAGGGTCCAGTTTCAATGTGTCCTCAAAAGCCTTTCCTGCTTCTTTAAAGTTGCCCTGTTGTAAGAGGCAAACTCCAAAATTGAAGTGGAAGGCAGGATTCCTTGGTTCCATCTTGACCAATTCTCGCCATAGTTTCTCCGCTTCCTTTAAATCACCACTTTGCTGTGTAGTTATGGCGAGGTGAAAGAGGAGCGTTCTATCCTTCGGCTTGTATTGGAGAGCCTTTTTAAGGTAAGGGATAGCTTCTTTTGCTTTCCCTTCAGCGATGAGGACCTCGCTGAGTCCCAGGTAAGCGGGTATGTAATCGGCCTGGCGGGATATGGCTTTCTTAAAATAGTCCGAAGCTTGGGCGACCCTACCCTGTTGCAAGGAAACCAGCCCTAAATTAAAGGGGGGAATAGCGCTATTTGGCATCAACTGCTCTGCTTTTTTGAAATTATTCTCCGCTTCCTTCCAATTCTCCTCGTAAGCATAAACCGCTCCGAGATTAAGGTAAGCCTCAGCATTTTTGCCATCCAAGGAAATGGCTTTCTTTAGATATTCTTTCGCTTGTCTGAGGTCTTTCCGTTGTAGGTAAAGCAGCCCGAGCTTGGTATTAGCGAAACTATTATCCGGGTCAAGTGAAATCGCCTTCTTAAAGCTCGTTTCCGCCTCGTTTAACTTCCCTTTGTTCATATAAAGTAGTCCCATATTTATGTAGGCAGGTGGGGTATCGGGCGCTATTTTCAAAATTTCCTGATATTTCTGGATGGCTAAATCTATCTTGCCTTGTTCTGTCAGAGTGATGGCTTCTTGGAAAAGCGCCTTCGGGTCCTTCTCAGAAAAGAGAAGCAAGGGAAGGAAAAGAAGGAGGCAAAATAACTTCTTCATTTCTCTCCCTTTTTATAAACCTCTTCAGGGGAGAATACCTTGATTCCTTGTATTTCCAATTTATCCCCTCTTAAGATCCTATGGAAACAACTTTTATAACCTGTGTGACAAACCGCGGGAGGAGCTTCCACTCTCAAAAGGATGGTATCGCCGTCGCAGTCGAGCCAAATTTCTTTTACCCTCAAGAAGTTCCCCGATGTCTCCCCTTTTACCCATAGTTTCTGCCTGGAACGGCTATAGAAGCAAGCTATTTTATCCTCCACTGTCTTCCTAAGCGCTTCCTCGGTCATATAAGCCACCATCAAAACCTCGCCCGTTTTCTCATCTTGAACCACAACGGGCACCAGCCCCTCAGCATCAAATTTCACCTCCTTGATCCACTCCATTTTCTTACTCTTCCTTGAGAAGGCGCACAGGGATTCCCCTAGTGGAAAGGTATTCCTTGATTTCCCCTATAGTATATTGGCGATAATGAACCATTGAGGCGACTAACGCGGCATCGGCCAAACCCACTGTGAGGGCTTCCTCTATATGCTGGAGAGTACCTGCTCCTCCCGAGGCTATCACAGGAATGGAAACTGATTCCGCTACCTTTCTTGTGAGTTCTATGTCATAGCCCATTTGGGTTCCGTCCCTATCTATACTGGTGAGGAGGATTTCCCCTGCTCCCAATTCCTCCACTTTTTTCGCCCATTCAATCGCATCTAAGCCCGTGGGGGTTGTTCCTCCTTTAATGTAGACTTCCCAATTTGTAGGGGAGACCATTTTCGCATCTATGGCCACTACTATGCATTGGGCACCAAAATTTCGGGAAGCCTCTTTGATGAATTCTGGATTAGCCACTGCTGCAGTGTTTATTGATACTTTATCTGCACCTGCTTCCAAAAGTTTTCTTATCTCTTCTATTGTTCTTATCCCTCCGCCGATGATGAAAGGGACGAAAACTTCCTCGGCACATCTCCTAGCAAGCTCAACCATTGTCCCTCTTTCCTCCAGTGAGGCACTGATATCAAGAAAGACGATTTCATCTGCTCCCTCTTTATCGTAGAAAGAAGCCAACTCAACAGGGTCGCCAGCATCTCTTAGATTTATGAAATGTGTGCCTTTGACGACCCTCCCATCTTTCACATCCAAGCAGGGTATTATCCGTTTCACTAACATAAAATAAATTTTAGCAAGGCAAAGAACGATCGTAAAGCATAAATTGAAGATTGGGAGTTATTGAGAGAGGACTCTCACCTGGTTTTTCGGGACAAGAAATCTGCCCTTTTCCTCTATCTCCACCACCACCGCTTCTCTTAAAGGATTTATTTCCACTACCCTTCCTCGCCCTTCAGGGGTTACTACAACCGTGCCGGGAGGGGGCAATTCTCCCTTGATTTTTTGATAAAAATCTAACTCGAAAGCAAGGCAACACATCAATCGTCCACAGGAACCTGTATATTTGCTCGGGTTAGCAAACAAACCTTGTTCCCCTATCATCCTTATAGAGATGGAACGGAAGGAATTGAGGAAGGAATAACAACATACAATCCTCCCACATGGTCCTAGTCCTCCGAACCGTTTAGCTTCATCCCTCGCTCCTATCTGGGTAAGTTCTATGCGCACTTTGAAGATACTTGCTAAAGATTTCACGAGAACTCGGAAGTCTACCCTTTCTTGTGCGCTGAAATAGAAGATAAGATGTGTCCCATCAAGAGTGTATTCCGCTCCCAAGAGTTTCATAGGGAGATTGTGTTTCTCGATCTCCTTTTCACATATCGGCAGAGTCTCTCGCGCTTTTTTCTCATTTTCTTGCCATACCGCGAGGTCTTCCAAGGTAGCTACCCTTAATATCTCCCCTTGAGGGGTTTTCTCTTCCGTCTCCCCATCACTTGAATTTTCTTCTATTATCTCTTCAACAACCCCGAGTTCCTCCCCACGAGGAGTCTTGACAACAACCTGACTCCCTTCCCTAATAGAGAGGTCCTTCGTCTCGCAGAGCAAGGTGCTCTCCGCTTTGCCATAGGAAACTATCGCTTTCGCCATTTCCTCTATACTATTTTAAATAGACTTTCCTGGAAGGTCAAACGCTACTTTGGTTTTCCTTTCTTTGTATTTCCGTTTTCCGATGTTATAATTTATCTATTAAAAAAGAGTCGGAGGTGAAAGAATGCCCATATATGAATTCATTTGCAAACACTGTGGTTACACCTTTTCCACCCTTTGCAAAGTGGGGGAAGAGGTTCGCTGCCCCCGCTGCGGAGGGGAAACAAGAAGAGTTTTTTCCTCATTCGCTATAACTTCTAATAATTCCTCTCAGGGAACTACTTCCTCCTCCTCTCCTTGTTCTACTTGTTCCCTGTCTAGTTGTGCTACCTGCAAATTATGAATGGAGAAGATATTTTACATTACCACACCTATTTATTATGTTAATGATGTCCCTCATATAGGGTCTGCATATACCACTCTTGCCGCCGATATTCTTTCCCGCTATGTAAAGATGAAGGGGCGAGAGGTTTTCTTCGCCACGGGGACGGATGAAAACGCTCCCAAGGTGGCGGAGGCAGCAAAGGCAAGAGGTGAGGACCCCGCCAGCTTTTGTGAAAGGATGGCAGAGGAATTCAAGAAGGCCTGGTCTGGTCTGGGGATATCCTTTGATGCCTTCATAAGAACTACAGAGAAACACCACGCCGAGGTGGTGAAATATTTGGTTCAGGAACTCAAGGAAAAGGGGTGGATATACGAGGGCTATTATAATGGTTGGTATTGTATTTACGATGAAACTTATTTCCGGGAGGAAGAAGTAGAGAGGGGGTTATGTCCCAATCCCGAGTGTCAACGTCCTCTTCAACAGGTTTCGGAAAGGGGCTACTACTTCAAGCTTTCCGCTTTTGAAGAGCCCTTACTTTCTTTCCTTAGGGAGAGCAATAGCGTTTTGCCCGATTTTCGCCAGAGGGAAGTTCTCAACTTCGTCCTTGGTGGTTTAAGAGACATCTATATAACCCGCAAGAAAAAGGATTGGGGGATTCCTTTTCCCGGGGATGAAAAACTCCAAGTCTATGTTTGGGTTGATGCTCTGATAAATTATTTAACCGTAGCAGGTTTTCTCCAGGATGAGGAGCTTTTTACCTCCTTATGGCCACCCGATGTGCAGTTTATGGGAAAGGATATCCTCGTCCGCTTTCACGCTACTCTTTGGCCGGCTATGCTTTTAGCTTTGGGGCTTCCCCTACCCAACCTCCTTTTCGGACATGGCTTCTTGACCGTAAAAGGGGAGAAGATGTCCAAAAGCAAAGGAAATGTCATCCATCCCCTCTCAGCGGTGGAGGAAATAATTCGCTTTTCCGGGTGCGAGAGGGCTTTCGCTAAGGACGCCCTTCGCTTCTATCTCTTTCGTTCCACTCCATTTGGGGCTGATGGCGATTTCTCCTATGAGGCTCTACGCGCCTGCTACAATGCAGACTTGGCTAATAATCTTGGCAATCTGGAGAATCGCTTAACCACTATGACGGATAGATATCTCAATGGCGAGGTCCCCCCTCCCCCCGAAAATGGTTACTCTCAAAGGGCGGAGGAGCTTCTTGCCAACTACCAACAAGCTATGGACAATCTTGCCTTCCATTCGGCAATTGGTGATGCTCTCTCCCTTCTTGATATGGCTAATAAGCACTTGGACAAAACGGCTCCCTGGCGGCTTTTTAAAGAGGGAAACATCCAAGCTATTCGCCGTTCTTTAGGAACGGCGATAGAACTTCTTCGTATATCCGCCATCTTGCTTCAGCCCTTCCTACCCTCCGCCTCCTCGGAAATTCTTTCCCGCCTAGGCTTCTCTCCCCCCTTACTTTTAAAAGATGCTAAATGGGGAGCCTTTACAAGGCAAGTAGAAGGGGTTAAAATTAAAAAAATGGCACCTATATTCCCTCGTATGGAGGAGGTGATAAAGATCTCAGCACAAGAGAAGGAAATAAGCATGGATGATTTCGCGAGGGTCGATCTAAGAGTAGGGAAGATAATCTCCTGTAAGGTGGTGGAGGGAACAGAAAAACTCTATCAGATGGAGGTTGACCTGGGAGAATTGGGAAAGAGGCGCACGGTTGCTGCGATAGCCCCTTACTACACTCCGGGTGAACTTATAGGGAAAAGCGTTATCTTCGTCGCCAATCTCGCTCCCGCCAAGATAAGGGGATTGATATCAGAAGGAATGATTCTTGCAGTAGACGCCCCTAATAATGTTATAATCGTCACTCCCGAAAAGGAAGCTCCTCCCGGTTCCAAGGTTCGGTGAAAAGTATGGATTTGGTGACCAAGTCCAACCTGCTGGGGGAAGCAGCTAAATACGATATCTGCTCCGAGCAAGGAAGGTTCTCTCGTGCTTTCCGCAGCATTTATTATGCATCTCAAGGAGGAAATAAGTGTATTCCCCTTTTTAAAACCCTCCTTTCCTCCCGCTGTCAAAATAATTGTCTCTATTGTCCAATAAGGGCGGGAAGGGATATACCAAGAGCTCGCTATACTCCCGAGGAGTTAGCGAACATATTCTCCTATCTTTTGCAAAAGGGTTATGTTAGGGGGTTATTCCTCTCCTCAGCGATTGATACCTCTCCCCTCTATTCTATGACGAAGATGATAGAAGCAGTGGAAATAGTGAGGAGAAGGGGATTTAATGGGTATATTCATCTCAAGATACTCCCCGGGGTGGATTTACAAAGCGTTGAGATGGCTATGAAGTTGGCTGACCGTGTATCCATAAACTTCGAAGCACCGAGCCAGTTTCACTTAGCTCTTATATCTCGTGAGAAATTTATGGAGGATTTCCTCCAGAAAATGGAATGGCTGAAGAAACTCTCTCAGCAGATAGAGTTACCTGCCGGCTTCACTACCCAGTTTGTTGTGGGAGCGGCGGGCGAAAGCGATTTTGAGATTCTATCTTTTGTGGATATGCTTTATTCTCGGTATTCCCTTCGCCGTGCCTATTTCTCTGCCTTCTATCCGGTCGTGGGGACACCGCTACAGGATATGCCTGCTACGCCTAAATTGAGGGAAAACCGCCTTTATCAAGCGGATTTTCTTCTCCGCAAATATGGCTTTTCCTTTAACGAGCTCCCCTTTGACAAAAATGGCAACCTCCCCCGTAATCAAGACCCCAAACTGGTTTCCGCCTTGAGAAAGAGAGAATTTTTCCCCTTGGAGGTAAATAAGGCAAGCTTTGAAGAACTCCTGAGGGTGCCAGGTATAGGACCCGTGTCAGCGAGGCGAATTGTAGAACTGAGAAGGGGGGAAAGGATAACATCATTGGAAATGCTGAAGAAGCTGGGGGCCGTTATAAAGAGGGCTAAGCATTTCATAACGGTAAATGGTTCCTACTTCGGCGCTTTAGATAATCTGAGTGAAGGACAGCTCACTCTGTTTAACCTTGGGTAACCACCAACCTCAGCCAGGAGCAAATAGTTTATCTTTTGCCAAGCAAAGAATGATAGAAAAGGATTTAATAGGGAGAGGGATTTACAACGAGAGGGTGCTATATGCTTTTTCTAAAGTGCCGAGGGAGGAATTCGTCCCACCTCAGTATAAACATTTAGCCTACGAGGATTATCCCCTCCCAATTGGGGAGGGGCAAACGATATCTCAACCATATATGGTCGCAATAATGCTTCAAGAGATGCACTTGAAGGGTGACGAGAAAGTGTTGGAGGTGGGTGCGGGTTCGGGGTATGTAGTGGCTTTGCTCGCTGAGATATGCAGGGAAGTTTGGGGAATAGAGAGAATAGCATCCCTTGCTGAGCAGGCGAGGGAACGCCTTCAGAAACTGGGCTATACCAACGCACACATAATTATAGGGGATGGTTCCAAGGGATTGCCCGAACAAGCACCCTTCGATGCTATCTTGGTCTCTGCGGCAGGAAGAAGGGTCCCACCCGCTCTCTGGGAACAATTGGCAGAAGGGGGTAGGCTCATTATACCGTTGGAGAATGAGTATTCCCAAATACTCACCGTAATAGAGAAGAAGGAAGGGAAAATGAGGAAACGGGAGGCAGGTCCCTGCCTTTTCGTTCCCCTTATAGAGGAAGAATAGCGTTTTAAAGGTTTAGAGAGCCCCGCTCTTGTAATATCTTTTTCCTATATTTAACACCCTATTTTCCTGTTTCCGCTTGAAGATTCTTCAGCGTGGTCCCGGGAAAGTAATGCCTGATTATCTCCGGATAACTGTAACCCTTTTTTGCCAATCCCACTGCTCCCCATTGGCAGAAACCTATCCCATGTCCCGAACCACCACCTACTATCTTGAATGTCGTTTTATCCTCGCTCTTTTCCTTTTCTACAAAGAAAAGAAGACTTGGTAAGCTACCTTTTGAGGCGGGTCTGCCATCTCCAAACGCCCAACGGACCTCGTCACCCCTCAACATAATAATCCCTTCCTTTGTCTCTATCTTCAGCGCTCTTACTCTCCCCCAAGGGCTTCTTTCATCCACGCTTATATCCTTTATCTTTTCTACTTTAAGAGTGGGCTTGCGAAGGAGCAAAGGAAGGGAACGGGAAAAAATCTCCTGCAAATCACCTTCTCCATACTTGCGAATCCACCGGAAATCAGGGGCTAATTCGCAGTTAAATCCGCCCTTTTTCTCAAGGAATTTCTTTAGATTCTCCTCCGAACTTAAATCAAGGGGGTAAGGACTATTATCAGGTTTCGCGATTAAATAAGGGGCGGAAGCTCCCCAAAGGCTGGCGTCCTCTCCAATTCCTCCACAGCAGGAATGGAAGGGAGTGAGGGCGGGTTTCTCCTTATAGGTAACTATGATCCCTTTTGTTGCTTCAATAATATCGTTGAACTTGGATTTCTCATAATCATAACCCAGATAAATTTGGCAGTGACGATCGCCACATAGGTCAAATCCTTCTTTTTTGTGGCGTCCTAAAGAATAGACTGCATAGGTTCGGGCAACTACCGCCTGTGCCTTCAGACACTCCGTAGGAAAATGGGAGGGTATTTCGGCAGGTAATACGCCTCTCAGATAATCCTCCAAATCCAGCTCGTTAACTAATTCCGAAAGGGAAGCGTTATTCACGAATATCTCCAACTCGCCCCTGAACCTCCTACTTGGAGCACTATCAATGGAAACGGCGAAAAAGCCTTGTCCTTTATCCTTGATAGGGGCAAGCCTGAGGCGAGCGTCACAGGGGAATACCATTCTTTTACCTTCTATTTCCACTTCTAACCTCTTCTCCTCAAGTTCTTTTTCGAAAGGGTAAGTGATGATGTCCTTGCCCTTGATACGCTCCTGCAGCACTTTCTTCCCTACTTGTAGCTCGCACCTCGCAACAACATCCCTACCATTCCTTTCTACATCATAACCTAGCAACTTCACTTCCCTTTCTACTCTTTGAGCAATTTCCTCGTTAGGGCAATTGAATCTAAGAAAATAGGTTTTCCTCGTCTTGGTGAGAAAGGAAAACCTCGCTTCGTTTAAGGAGGAATTAAGAAACTCTCCATTGGATAAGTTTTTCAAGGAAAAAGGAGTGGAGCAAGCTATATGGAGCTCTCGCCATCCTTTCCCTATTTCCACTCTTATAGGAAGGGCAAAAGACTTGCCTACCAGTAGAGGGACGAGCCAGAGAAAAGACTTTATCTTGTTCAAGGATTATTCTTGAAGTCTGATAACTCTTCCCAGCTGAGAAGAGCGCTGAATGGAAAGGCAAACCTGAAGGGCCAATCTACCCACCTCTGCATCTATCCCCACGGGCTTACCCTCTTTTATACATTTGAGGAAGTAAAACATTTCCTCATAGTAGGGGTCGGCTTCCTTTGACAAGGGAAATTCCTCCACTTCCCTCTCGGTTTCCTTCACTATCACCTTATCATATTCTTTCATAATTGCTACCCCCCTTGTTCCTATTAATCCTATGGCGGAGAAGCCGAGGGGATTGGACCACGATGAACCCAGGATTCCTATCCCCTTCTTGAAGGTGAGGATGCCCCAAACATTGTCCTCTATGCCCAAGTCGGCACGGGATTTGAGCGTCTTTCCATAGACGGCGGATGGCTTCCCACCAAGCCAGCAGAGGAAGTCAACATCGTGGGTGTTGAATTCCACGGTCATCCCCCCACTCTTCTTGGGGTCGAAAAGCCAGGGAGCCCCTGGTAATCCACCCATCCTGTTTATCCAAACTACCACGAGGTCCCCTACCCTTTCGCTCACCAGGATTTCCTTAAAAGCTTGGAATGCGGGAAAGAAGCGGAGGACATAGCCAACCATAAGCTGGACCTCGTTTCTTTTCACTTCTTCCACTATTCTGTCAGCTTGGCGCATAGTAAGGGCGAGGGGTTTCTCCACAAAGATATGCTTTCCTGCCCGGGCTGAACTGACGATTTGTCCAAAGTGAGCAAATGGAGGAGTGCAAACTACCACTGCGTCAACTTTGTCCAATTCCCTTTCCCAATTTTTGACGAAGGAACACTCTATTTCCCCTGCCAGTTTCTCTCCTACTTCTCTATTCACATCCGTGACCCATACCACCTCCGCATCGGGTATGCGCTTCAAATTTCGGGAATGGAGCCTACCCATTCCGCCTGCTCCGATGATGCCGAACCTCAAAGCCATAATTTATCGCCTCCCTATCTTTTTAACTCTTCCAATTCCTCCTTAAGGACTCGGGAGGTGAGGGAAGGATTTGCTTTACCTTTGGTTTTCCTCATAATTTGTCCCATCAGAAAGCCTATAGCTTTCTCCTTTCCCTTAAGATACTGCTCCACTGCGTCTTTTTCCTCCTCTATAACTTCCCTCACGATTTCCCTTATAGCTTCTTCATCGGTGATTTGAAGAAGTCCTCTTTCCTCTACTATCCTCTTGGGTGACTTTCCTTTCAGGACAACTTCGGGAAAAATCTCCTTAGCTATCCTTATGCTTATCGTTCCCTCGTCCAAAAGTTTGAGCATCTCCACTAATAATTGAGCATTGAAAGGCACTTCTTCTATACTTTTTCTTTCCGTATTAAGGATTCCCTGGAAATCTGATATCAGCCAATTTGCTATCTTCTTTGCCTCGGTGTATTGGGAAACCGCTTCTTCAAAGAGCTTCGCTAAGGGAAGGGAAACGATGAGGATGTGCGCCTCCTCCCGGGATAGTCCCATTCCCCTGACGAATCTTTCTTCCTTCTGAGCCGGTAGCTCGGGAATTTGTCTTCTTATCTCTGCCATCCATCTCTCATCAACTACGATCGGGGGAATATCCGGCTCAGGGAAATAGCGATAATCGTGAGCCTCTTCCTTTCCCCGCATAGGGAAGGTTTCTTTCTTCTCCTCATTCCAACCTCTTGTCTCCTGTTCTATCTTACCACCCGCCTCAAGAATCTTCAATTGGCGGTTTATCTCGTATTCAAGTGCTTCACCTACCGCCCTTATGGAGCCAAGGTTCTTTATCTCCACCTTTGTTCCCCAGGTATTTGTTTCCAAGTCATAGAGGGATATATTGGGCTCACATCTCAGGGAACCTTCCTCCATCTTCCCGTCACATACGCCCAGATATTGTAAAAGAAGGCGCAGGCGTTCAAGAAATTCCTTTGCCTCCTCAGGGGAGTTTATATCGGGCTCCGTTACAATCTCCATTAAGGGGACACCCGAGCGATTGAAATCTATGTAGCTCTTATCTCCAATATGGATTAGTCTACCCGTGTCCTCCTCTAAATGCACTCTCCTTATGCGGATATCCTTCTTCCTTCCACTAACTTCTATCTCCAATTTTCCATTCTTCCCCAAGGGCAACTCATATTGACTTATCTGATAGTTCTTGGGCAAATCAGGGTAAAAGTAATTCTTGCGAGCAAAGTGGGCATAGGAAGCTATTTCGCAATTAAGAGCTAGGGCGGTCATAATGGTGAATTCTACTGCTTTCTTGTTGGTGACCGGCAGAACTCCTGGGAAACCCAGGCAAATGGGGCAAGTCTGCGTATTGGGTGGTGCACCGAATTTCGTTGAGCATCGGCAGAACATCTTCGTCTCGGTTAAAAGCTCAGCGTGGACTTCCATACCTACAACGGGAAGATATTTCGACATAAACCGCCTCCCTTTAAAGAGTTTCTATATATTTTAGCAATTTTTGAAAAGAGAGGGGAAGAGGAGAGCGAAGAGTTAGTAATTCATCCTTGAAAGGGTGAAAAAAGGAAAGTTGATGGGCATAAAGTGCTTGTCCTCCAAGTTCTTGGATGCTCTCCCGCATAAGAGGGGGATAGGAATGCCTGGGGGCATAAAGGGGGTCGCCAACGATGGGATGCCCTATATAGGCACAATGAACCCTTATCTGATGTGTTCTTCCTGTGAAGAGTTTCGCTTCAAGGAGAGAAAAGCCTTTGAACACTTTGAGTCTTCTCAGCATAGTCCTCGCTTCCTTACCCTTCCTCTTTACTATGATCCTATTTCTATGGGGAACCCTCATCAAAGGGACATCCACGAGCTTTTCCTCAAAATCGACCTCTTTATGAACTAAGGCTATATATCTCCTATCTATCTCCCTCTCCCTCATCATCTTGGCTAATTTAATGTGAGCGGGGTCGGTTTTAGCAACTACTAAGAGTCCACCCGTGTCCCTATCAAGGCGATGAACTATTCCCGGTCGGAGAGGAAAGCCTATAGACGATAGTGGAAAACGATAAAGCAAGGCGTTGACAAGGGTCCCACTTCTCTTATTACCTACGGGATGGGTAAGCATACCGAAGGGCTTTTCCACTACCGCTAAGAACTCGTCCTCATAAATTACATTTATGGGGATTGGTTCAGGCTTTATTTCCAAGGTGGGGGGAGGGGGAATTGTTATCTCTATCAATTCCCCGCCCCTTAACTTATAGGAGGGCTTACTTTCCTTCCCCGAAACGAGGATATATCCGCTTTCTATCAATTGTTGGATGTGATTGCGAGAAAATAGAGGATAGAGACGCTCGCTGAGGTAAACATCCAAGCGTTTACCTTTTTCTTCTCCTATTAGTTCTATTTTTTCTCCCTTCCTAATCTCAGCCAAAGATAAACACCTACAAGGAGAAGGATTGCACTTGCCAGTTGAGCTTGGGTAATCCCATCAAAAAGAATTTGGGCAGTTTCCCCTTTGCGCAAGATCTCTGCGAGGATGCGATAGAAGGGGTAGAGCATCATATAAAGGGAAAATGTTTGTCCCTGTGTTTTTTTCCTTTTCCCATCAAACCAGAGTAGAAGCAAGAGGAAGACCATATTGGCAACAAAGGCATATAGTTGAACTGGGTGATGGGGTTCTCCTGGGGATACGGAGGGGAATCTCACTCCCCAAGGTAGATTTGTGGGGATCCCATAACAGCAGCCGTTGAGGAAGCAGCCGATGCGCCCGAAGGCGTAGCCAAGAGCAAGAGAAGGGGTAATGAGATCGGACATTTGAAAAAAACTTATTCCTCGCCTTCTACAAAAAACGATCGTCGTTATAACGCCTGCTCCAAGTGAGCCATAGAAGGACAAACCGCCGTTCCATATTGCTACTATTTGCAATGGGTTGTGTATATAGAAGGAGATGTTCAACATAACATATACCAATCTCCCCCCTATTATTCCCGCTAAAAGTAGGTAAAGAGCCAAATCAAGGAGGTATTCCTTAGGAACGCTATATTTTTGCGCCCTTTTAACTGCCAGCCAGTAACCCAAGGCGAAACCTATCAGTAGCATAAGTCCCCAGGAACGGAGAGCTAAGGGACCTATCTTAAAAAGTATTGGGTGCACTTTCTTCTCCTCCTTTTCTCAAAGCTGAGATGATAGTGAGAATAACTCCGAAAAATATACAAATATCTGCTAAATTAAAAATAGGCCAGTAACGAATATGGAGGAAGTCAAGGACGTAGCCGAGCCTTATTCTATCCACAATATTTCCTAACGCTCCTCCCACGATGAGATAAAGGTAAGGTGAATGGCGGTGCCAAAAATATATCAAGAGGGCAACGATTGCCAGGCTGAGGAGGGAGAGAAAAAAAGAATTGAAGGTTGTGAAAACCCCAAATGCCACGCCTCTATTCTCTGTAGGTGTTAAGTAAAGAACGCCGGGAATTATGGGATAAGAAAGTCCAAGGGGGATCTTTTTCAAGATAATGATTTTGCTCAGCTGGTCAAATATAAATGTGGAAACCGCCAATACTATCCTAAGCAACTCTTCCCTTCCTTCTTAAGGATAGAAACACATCTTTGACAAAGTTCCGGATACTCCTTGTCCATTCCCACGCTTTCCTTTATCTGCCAACAACGGGCGCATTTTCTCCCTTTCGCTCGGGAAACTACCACCTTTATATCCTCTTCTACTCTGCTTTCTGCTGGCGCTTCCTCAAGGGGATGAACAGTTGCGTAGGAGGTTATCAGGATGTCGGAAAAATTGCCGTCCAAGTAGGACAGAGCATTTAGATATTCCGAAGGCAGATAGACATCAACGGCTGCCTCCAAGGGATTTGCGATGAGCCCTTTTGAACGCTCTTCTTCTAAATGTTTGTATACCTTTCGCCTTATTTCCCAGATCTTCTCCCATCGCTTCTCCAGTTCCTCATCCACGAATTCCTTATCTATCTCTGGCCAATCGGAGAGATGGACGCTTTCGGGCTTGCCTTCCCAGGAAGGTAAGTGTTGAAAAGCTTCTTCCGCCGTATGCGGTATCACTGGGGCAAGGATAATCACCAAAACCTTCGCGATGTGAAAAAGGGCAGTCTGGGCAGATAGCCTTTCCCGAGAACTTGGAGGATAGATATATAAGCGGTCCTTCAGGATGTCAAGATAAAGAGAAGATAGCCAATTCACGCAGAAATCCAAGATAGAGTGGTAAGCTCTATGAAATTGGAAAGCCTCATAAGCTTGGGTAACGGATTTAACGAGTTTCTGTAACTTGCTGAGCATAAATTTATCTAAGCTGAAAAGTGAATCTTTGGATAGAATGGAAGAGGGGTTAAAATCGTAGAGATTGCCAAGGATAAACCTGATGGTATTTCTTATCTTGCGATAGGATTCCGCCACCTGCTCCACTATTCCAAATGACATATGAACATCCTCCGTGCAATTCAAAGATGATATCCATAACCTTAGCACATCCGCGCCCAGGCGTTCAACGACTTCCAAAGGAGATATCACATTTCCTAAGCTCTTATGCATAGGATGTCCTTCTGCATCTAAGACCCAGCCATTTGTTATTACCGTCTTATAAGGAGCTTGCCCCCTTATCGCCACTCCAATCATCAAAGAGGAGTTGAACCACCCCCTATGCTGGTCTGCTCCCTCAAGATAAATATCCGCTGGCCACTTCAAGCCTTCCTTTTCATCAAGCACGCATAGATGGCTCGAGCCAGAATCGAACCAAACATCCAATATATCCTTCTCCTTTATAAAAGAATGACCACCGCACTTTGGGCAAGTAAAACCCGGCGGAAGTATCTCCTCAGGAGGAAGCTCGAACCAGGCGTCGGAACCTTTCTCCCATACAAGGTTGTATACTCTCTTAACCGTCTCAGGTGTTATGATTACCTCACCGCAATTCTCGCAATAAAAAGCAGGTATACCAACGCCCCACGCCCTCTGACGAGATAAACACCAATCGGGGCGGGTTTTAACCATGTTATATATGCGGTTTATCATCTGGGGAGGTATCCACCTTGTATTTTCTATTTCCTTCAAACATTTCTCCCTATGACCTTGGTGGTCTATGTCCATAAACCATTGAACAGTAGCACGAAATATAAGGGGATTTTTGCATCTCCAGCAGTGAGGGTATTCGTGGGTTATCTCGTCCACTTTGAGGAGAAGCTCTCTCTTTTGGAGGAGATCTACAATCGCAGTATTTCCTTCCCCCATCACAGGTAACCCAGCGAACTCTCCCGCTTCTTCGTTGAATCTTCCTTCCGCATTAACAGGACTGAGGATTGGAAGGTTATACGCTTTGCCAACCAGATAATCCTCTTCGCCGTGACCCGGAGCGCAATGAACGAGTCCCGAGCCTTGCTCAGCTGTGACAAACTCGCTCAGAACGAGGGGGGATTCCCTTTCCAGGAAGGGATGGGAAAAGACCACCCCTTCCAAATTTCTGCCTCTTAATTCTTCCCTTTTCTCTACTACATCCCAAGCAAGTTCTTCTTTTACCCTGTCCAAAGTTTCCTTAGCTACAAGATATTTTCTCCCCTTCACTTCCACCACCAGGTAATGGAAATCGGGGTTAATCATTATCGCTACATTGCCCAGAAGTGTCCAAGGAGTAGTTGTCCAGATTATAGCGTGGGTATCCTGAAGTTTGCCTTTACCGTCCTTGAGGGGAAATGCTACCCATATAGAGGGTGATAATTTTTCCTTATACTCTATCTCTGCCTCCGCCAGGGCGGTCTGGCAGTTAGGGCACCAAAGGATGGGTTTTAATGCGCGATATATGTAGCCTTTGAAATAAAGCTCTCCAAATATACGCACTAACTCAGCCTCATATTCATTATCCATAGTTAAATAGGGGTTATCCCAATCCCCTATTATACCCAATCGTTTAAATTGTCTCTTTTGCACCTCTACGAAGTGGGCAGCGAAAGCACGACAGCGCTGGCGGATGAGGGTGATGCTGGGCTCTATCTTCTCCCTTATAATCTCCTCTTGGACCTCTTTCTCTATAGGCATACCATGGTTATCCCACCCCGGAATGAAGGGAGTGTAAAAACCTCTGAGCATTTTGTATCTTACAATGAAGTCCTTGAGTATTTTGTTAAGGGCGTGTCCCATATGGATATCTCCGTTGGAATAAGGTGGACCATCGTGGAGGATGAATATGGGACGCCCTTTTCTGCGTTCCAAGATCTTCTCGTATAGTTTTATTTCTTCCCACTTTTTCTGGAACTCCGGCTCACGGTAAGATAGATTCGCTTTCATTGGGAAGGCGGTCTGGGGAAGATTTATTGTTTTACTGTAATCCAACCTACACACCTCCTATTTGGGAGAGGAAATCGGAGAGGGCATCTTGCCATTTCCTGAGAGGAGGGAAGTGGAAATTATCCCAAGCGAAGGTGCGGAGTGCAGAGTATGGGGGGCGTTTCGCCGGGCTAGGCCATTCCGAGGAGGTTATGGGCTTCAGGGGGGTAGATATACCTGCAAGTTTCAAGGCCTCTTGGGCAAATTCATACCAAGAAACTTCTCCTTGGTTGACAATATGGTAAATGCCGCAGAAGGGCGAATAAATTAGATGGGAAATTGCCTGCGCCAAATCATAGGTATAAGTGGGGGAGACTATTTGGTCGGAGACAACACTTAGTGGCCGCCCTTCCTTAGCCTTGCTCAATATAGTGGTCACGAAACTCTTCCCCTTAGTGCCGTAAAGTCCAGCGGTCCTAACTATGAAGAAACGTCTGTGAAGAGCCATAACCATTTTTTCCCCACCTAACTTGGATTTTCCATATACATTTAAAGGGTTCGGTTCATCGATTTCTAAATAAGGACTACCCTTCCTACCGTCGAACACATAATCCGTGCTTATATAAACTAACAAAGCACCTGTTTTGGCACAAGCGGAGGCGACAGCCCAAGTGCCCAATGTATTTACTCTATATGCCTTTTCAGGTTCCAATTCACACTGGTCAACATTGGTGAAAGCAGCACAATGAATAACAACATCCGGCTTTAAGGAGGAGATAACATCCATAACTTTACCGCTATCCGTGATATCCAGTTCCTCTTTGGACAAAGGTATCAGTTCCTCCCTCTGGGAGAGGACCATCTGGATGTCCGATGCTAACATCCCTTTGGCACCTGTTAAGATTATTCTCATTCTTTCCTCTCTAACAAAAAACTAAAGATATCCCAAATAAGGAAGGGAAAACCTTTACATCTTTTGCTTTTAATGTTTTATACACGAAAATAAGGCTTTTGGCAAGGGAGTGTATAATTTAACATTTCTTCCTTATTTCAATAAAACTAATCTAACAAAACCTGGGACTTGTTATAAATTACGGAGTTCTTCTATGTTCTTTCTTATCTTCATAGCAGCTTCCGCTATCTTTTCCACATCAGATGGTGGCTTGGGGAAAATTTGATGGGGAAAAGCACAAGCCTCGCTTTCTGCTCTCTGCAACCGGTAAATATAGCTTGGAATAATCCACTCCTTTACAATAAAGGGGACATCTTATAGGGCACCCAGTCCTCCCAAAACTTGCCTTTCTAAAAAGGGCATTTTGTAAAGGGGCTTTATGTGTCCCCTCTAACAGGGAACTCTCTCCGCCGCCAGTGCCTCCAAGAACTTGTCTCTGGATATGCCGTCCCACTTTTCCAGAATAAATTTTAAATGCCAATAATAGAAACACCAGCGCATAACCATAGGGTCACGGTAAATGGACTCAACTCCTTCTACTTTCCTGAACAACTCTACGAGATAGTTAGAATTCCTTTCCCTTGTTTCTATCTGTTCGGGGAACCTCCTTAGTTGGGCTAATCCTATCGCCGCTTGCCACTCGGTCATCCACAAGTTCGTTCCAGGGCTATAATGCTCATAAAATCCCTTGCCGGGTAGGCGACCTATATGGTGATAGGGGAAAGTTTTCTTGTAGAGTTCCTCATAGTTTGTGAGAATCATTCTCCCTTCTCCACAGGTCAAGGTTTTGCTCATCTGGAAGCTAAATGTTCCTAATGGGAAACTGCATGTTCCTTTCTCCTTCCATTGGGAGCCGTGGGAATTGCGCGCAATCCGAGATAACATAAATCCCATATCTCTCCCCTATCTCATTCAGGGCGTCCATATCGCAGGGCATACCCCCAACATCCACCCCCACTATAAACGGCAATAGCATAATTGAGCTCCCTGGAACTCGGCAAAAGCTTTCTCAAATTGGGCGACCTTGGACTGCCAGTAGCCTTCTTGTGTATAATCCCATCCCCAACCACCAAACCACCATTTCCCACTTTCTAAAACCTCAAATAGTTAACTTCGCCATCCTATATCCTTAAGCATATTCTATGGGAAAAATATAGGGGTCAATCACTTGTCTTCGTTTTAATGCCCCTTAATCATTTGTATAAGTGAACCTTTTGGCACTTGCTATTACCCCCCGGATTAAGGTAAAATAAATCGTAGATGAGAAATAGCCTTGCTCTTTCCCTTTTGTTCCTGTTGTCTTCTCTCCTTTACCCCAGAGAGGAAGAGAAATGCCGAGTGTTCCTCCTTGGGAAGTCTTACGAATTACAGAGTTGTATTGTTGATCAAGGAAAGGTATTCGTTGCCCTGGATATTTCCCCTTTGTCCTCTCTGTTAAAAGAGACGAAATTGACGACTTTGAAAAAAGGCAACGAAACTTTTTACTCCCTAAATGATTTGAGCAACCTGAAAGCTCTATCCTGCAAATGGGATGGAGAGAAAAAACAAGCAATCGTTGCAGTAAGGCTAAAGCGGGAAAACATAACTTGGGAAAGGACAACCTCTTCCCTGATCTTCCAAATTACTACGCCTGTACCTCTTTCCTTTCAAACCGGAATTCTATCTTCTCCCAATCGTGTTTTCTTGGATATTATAGGGGCTCATCTTTATCCGGCGAAAATTGAGGAAAACATTGGAGATAATCTCAAGATGAGGATAGAGCAACACTCCGTCGCTCCCGATGTGGTCAGATTTGTCTTGGACCTCCCGCTATACCTTCCCAAGGTGGAGTTTTCTCCCTCACCCTCCAACCGGATAACGATTTCGCTAACCTCTCCCTTAAAGGGAAAGGGAAGCGAATTAGAAGCTATACATATTATGAAGTCAGATGGTAGCACCTTTGCTTCCCTTAGGCTTTCCCAATTAAGCCAATATAAAACCCTGCTGCTTAAAAATCCACCTCGTCTTGCCATTGATATAAGCCCTGCCTATCTTTCTCCTTCCCTAATACTCCCCCAAGAGTTTTTCTCCCCTATTTCCCAGGTTCGCTGGTCCCAATTTTCTTATGACCCGCCAACGGTGAGGGTGGTTTTCGACCTTGAGAAAGAAACGAGGGTGGAGATAAGGAGTGAACCTTCTCTTATTCAGGTGAAGTTCGGTTCCGTAGCTCCCAGGGAGTTTCGGAATCTGGAGAAACTCAAGATAGTTATAGATCCCGGACATGGAGGAAGCGAGCCGGGAGCGATAAGCAAGAACGGAGTGAGGGAAAAGGATATCAATTTGGACATAGCGCGGAGAGTAAAGGTGATTCTCCCAACCGTCTTTTTAACCAGGGAGGATGATATAGATGTATCCTTAGAGGGAAGGGTGAATTTTGCCTATCAGGTGAATGCGGATGTTTTTATAAGCATTCACAATAACTCTATGCCCGAGGGTAGAGTGGGAACGGGAACGGAAACATATTATTTTAGGGAGGATAGTTTAATTTTGGCCCAGTGTGTCCACGAAGTGCTTGTCTCCAAGCTCGGGCTTCCCGATGGGGGAGTGAAAAGACGAGGTTTCTATGTGATAAAGAATTCCCCTTGCCCCTCCATTCTCATTGAAGGAGCTTATCTTTCCAATCCATCAGAGGAAAAATTGCTCGTTACTGAGGAATTTCGTCAAAGAATAGCCGAGGCAGTAGTGGAAGGATTAAGAAAATATTTTGAGGGAGGAAAATGAAAATATCTACCAAAAGTCTCTTCGTCTTGCTGATCATTTGTGTGCTTCTCCTCAGCTTGATCCTTTTTCTAAGGTTGCGCCGTGAGGGAAAAGAAGAAGCGGTGTGGGAAGAAGTGAAACTTTATCTCGCTGATTACACCTCCGCTGGGGGACCCTTTCTCATTCCAGTGAAGGTTAAGGTAGAAAAAAACGATGTGCTCGCCTCCGCTATGGACTTATTGAGAAATCCACCCCCTTATATTAGGGGAGTTTCCTCTCCCCTTCCAAAGGGCGCAAACCTTCTATCAGCAGAAGTGAAGGGAGATATCGCCTACCTCAACTTCTCCAAAGAACTGAAGGATAATTTCCCCGGGGGTTCTACAAACGAGATGTTGGTAGTCTATGGGATAGTTAACACCGCCTGTTCGCTAAAGAAGATAAAAAGGGTTCAGATACTTATAGAGGGGAAGGTAATAGATAGCTTGGGAGGGCATTTAGAAATCTCCGCTCCTTTGGAGCCCGATACTGAACTGGTCAAATGGAAAAGCTAAGCGAGCCCATAGGGATATTCGATTCCGGTGTAGGAGGGCTCACCGTTGCCCGAGCCATTTTAAATCTTCTACCCGGAGAATCCCTTCTTTACTTTGCTGATACAAGAAACATACCCTATGGGGAACATCCCCCAGAGGAGGTGGAGGATTTCGCTCTAAGAATAACTTCTTATTTGGTTCAGAGGGGTATTAAGCTCCTTGCTATTGCTTGTAATTATTCCTCTGCTCTTATCTATCACAAGGTCAAGGAGTTGTATCCTAACTTACCTGTTGTTGGTGTTCTGCAGGCTGGGGCAAGATTAGCGGGCAATTCGCCCTACGAGATTATCGGCGTCCTGGCAACTCGTGGCACGGTTAAAACAAGGGTTTATCCCCTAGAGATAAAGAAGTTCAACCCTCTAAAGAAAATCTTCCAAACAAGTTGTCCCTTTTTGGTATCGCTTATAGAAGGTTTTGCACCTTTAGGGGAAATTCGCTCCGCCTTGAAGCCTTGTCTCAAGAAGTTAGAGAGAAAAGGAATAGAGGCATTAGTTTTGGGATGTACTCATTATCCATTGGTAAAAGACTTGATCGAAGAAGAGTTAGGGGGAAAGATAGCCCTACTTGACCCAGCGGAGGAAATGGCGAAGGAAGTGGAGCAAATTTTAAAGGTATCAAATTTAGTTTCTCAGAGTTCCTCTCACCACAGCTTTATTGTTTCGGGCAACGATGCTTCCCTAAAGAAGTTCCTACCTTTGCTATTGGGAGTTAATATAATAAAAATAGAACATGTTGAATTATAAGAGGAGGTTTTAATGCTCAGAATAGATGGAAGAACAAACGACCAGCTTCGTCCCATTTCCTTCAAGAGGGGGGTGGTGAAATATGCGGAGGGTTCTTGTTACATTGAGCAGGGCGATACCAAACTTATATGCACTGCTACGGTAGAGGAGGAGAAAGTTCCCTCTTTTCTTCGGGGCTCAGGAAGTGGCTGGATAACTGCGGAGTATGGAATGCTTCCCCGTTCCACGAGGACCCGTACTCCGCGAGAAAGTTCCAAGAATTTCCCCATTGGAAGGGTAATGGAGATAAGAAGGATGATAGGGAGGAGCTTGCGGGCCGCCTTTGACCTCCAAAAGTTAGGAGAACGGACGATAATCGTAGACTGCGATGTCATAACCGCCGATGGGGGGACAAGGTGCGCTGCCGTCAACGCCGGTTTCATAGCAGTTGTTGAAGCCCTTCATTATCTTAAAAATCTCGGTATATTGAAAAGTCTCCCCATATTAGATTATCTCGCCTCTGTAAGTGCAGGAATAGTTATGGGTAAGGAAATGATAGACCTTTGCTTTGAAGAGGATTCCACTGCTTCCGTGGATATGAACCTCGTTATGACAGAGAAAGGAAGAATCGTGGAGCTCCAAGCCACCGCAGAAGGAGTTCCCTTCACAAAGGAACAATTAGACCACCTGCTGGAGATGGCAAAATCTGCCATCTTTCGCATTATTTCCTTACAAAAGGAAACACTAAAAGATATCTTAGAAAAATAGGAGGTTGAGGATATGAACAACTTTTTGGGAAGCCTATACCAGCATATCTTCTATTTTGTTCTTGCTGACACCTTTTTTATATTGCTTTTCCTTTTGCTTCTTCTATTTCTCTTTAGGAAGGTAAAGGAAACAAATCGCCTTCTCCAGTGGCTTGGAGAGGGGGAGAAGGTGAAAGATGTCAGGCTTCTACTTGCCCGCCAGCGAACTTTTATTGAGGAGGTGGAAAAGAACTTCTCCGCTCTGAGAGAAGAGATAAAGGAAATAAAGGAAAAGCAGTTGGAAACCCTGCAGAAGGTTGGTTTTATACGCTTTGACGCTTTTAAAGACATAGGAGGCGAATTGAGCTTTTCCCTTGCTCTTCTCAACGGCAAGAATGAGGGAGTAGTAATAAGCAGTTTACATGGGAGGGAAGGTTCAAGGGTTTACGGGAAGACGATCAAGGATGGTTCCTCAGGCTTTCCTCTCTCTGATGAGGAAAAGGAAGCAATAAATAGGGCGCTTAGTGGAGGTGAATAGAAAATGGGAAGCGATGTGAAGAATGTATCCAAATCTGAGGTTGATGAGCGCCTATCTGCCCTCATAAGTAATGCCTCAGCTATAAGGGCGGTAGCCTCAGCTGTGGAGGGGACATTAGGTCCGAAAGGGTTAAATTGTATGCTTGTGGATAGGTTTGGCGATGTGGTGATAACAAACGATGGTGCAACTATTCTCAGCAAGATAGAGGTAAACCATCCAGCGGGGAAAATGTTGATAAATGCAGCGAAGGCCCAGGATGAGGAGGTCGGCGATGGGACGACCACTGTTACGCTTTTGGCTTCTGCCCTCATATCGGAGGGAGTTAATCTTGCCCTGCGAGGTGTGCCCATAGCGAAGTTAATAGAAGGAATAAAGATTGGTATCAAGAGGGCTATAAAGGTTATGGAACAAAACAGTAGACCCATAGAGAATTTTCTCTCTCCTCTTCTTTACCGTGCTGCTTATGTGGCCGGACGGGAGAATGAAGATATAGCAAGGATAGCCGTTGAAGCAGGAAGGATTATGGGAAAAGAGAAGTTATTGGACCCTGCCTTCAAGTTGAAGGACATGGTAGTGGCAAAGGAAGGGGCTGAGAACGAGGTTTTTCTTGGCTTAATCATCAACAAGGAGCGGATGAACCGCCAGATGCCTCGGAGAGTGGAGAAAACACCTGTTCTGGTAGTGGACGATGCCTTGGAACCAGAGGAAATAGAGGACGATGCCTTGGCAACGGAAAGTGGGTTTAGGGAGTATCAGAGGTTGCGTCAGGAGTTCAAGCAAGGGATAGAAAAGGTGATATCCCTAGGGGTGAAATTCGTTGCGGTTTCAAAGGGTGTTGATAGACTGGCAGAGGAAATGCTCACAGATGCAGGTGTTATGGTGCTCAGACGTCTCTCAAATAAGGAAATAAGCAAACTTTCCGAACATACCGGGGCTAAACCAATAAAGAGAACTTCCCTCTCGAAATCGAAGGATGAATTGCAAACATTCCTTGGGTATGCGGAGGCCGTTTACCACGATGAAAAGCTCGAGCATACCCGCATTATGGGGGGGAAAGGTAAGCCTGTGGCGACAATCCTTGTCGGCGCTGCTACTGAGGAAGTGAAGGAAGAAAGGGAAAGGATCGCAAAGGATGCTGCTGCAGCTGTTCAATCAGCAATAAAAGGTGGCGTCCTTCCAGGAGGAGGAGCGATAGAACTCTACGCAATAAAGGAGGTTGAAAAAGCGAGAGAAGAAACAAAGGGGATGGCAGTCTATGGTATAGATTGCGTTATAGAAGCACTTAAAAAACCATTAACTCACATAGTGCTCAACGCGGGATTCAACCCCCTTGAAAAGATAGGAGATGTTCTTGCTCAACAAGCGAAAAATAATAACGATGCTCTCGCAATAGATTGCGACACAGGCGAGATCGCGGATATGATGGAATTAGGAATCGTAGACCCTACATTGGTCAAAGTATTCGCCCTCAAGACGGCAGGAGAATTTGCAGAGGCAATCCTCAGAATCAATATGATTATCAAAAAGAAAGAAGAACCATCAGGGGAGGAAAAAGAGAAAAGCGCGCATAGCGAGGAAGTGTGACCAATGTCTAAATGGGGAGGGAAATTTGTCATTCTTCTATGGCTATCTTTCTCCTTTCACTCCCTTGCCTCTGAAGTTATCCAGTTTATGGTGGTTAATAAGAGTGACCAACTTCTTTTCCAGAAAATCATTAGTTACCAATTATCTCGCCCTTTAGAATATTCTCCATCTGTTGTGGAGAGCACCGGGGGAAAGAGCGAGGAGGTGGCTTCCCAATATGATAAGGAAAGCAAAAGCTTGCTCGTTCTCCTCTCAGGCTTAACGAAGCCGGCTGAAACGAGGACTTTCCGAATAGAACTTGAAAGAAAAACTAATTCAACCACTGACCTCAAACTCGAGGAGACGAAGAATACCATTTTGGTTGGCAATACCTACTTTCAAGTTGAACATCCCAAAAAAGGTGATGGAGGGTTCCCCACCTACATCCTTTTCAATGTTTCGGGCAACAAAGAACGCTTTATCTTTGAGGACCGCCTCTATGAGAAAAAAGAGGGATACTTCACCCTTAGAGGAGACCCAGAATCTTCTACCAGAGTTCTCTCCAAAGGTCCCCTGGAAATAGTAATTGAAGCTAAGGCACGCTATTTCAGTAATCGTTATGCCCCAGGAAACGCTCGCGCTACCTATACCTATAGATATCGTGCTTATAGCCCCTATATAGAAGTTTTAGCTAAAGTAGAAAAGGACGACGATTTCTCCTGGAGCGAGCTTCACTTTCTCCAGATATCCCGCAAGGATAATACTTTCCTTTTCTGGGCAGGTGGTGAACCTTTGCAACGGGGTATATTCACCGATTCCCGTCAAGGTAAGTTACTGGAGAAATGGGCGGTTATGTTCAATTACGAAGACGCTATCGGACTTTACACAGAGAAAAATATCTCCCTTTTCGATGGGATAAGCGAGTATTATAACTATATTCAAGAATCCGTAGCGCCCTTCACAGAAAAGGTCAGTGCCTTTCACGCCTGGATTTATGTGGGACCCCCTCCGAGCGATTTAAGTAAGACCTTTGCCGACATCTCAAGGGAAGGAAAAATAGAAATCCATCCCCTACCCTTTACCACCGCCAACTTTCACCACCCTAAATACAAAATGGAAAACAAAATCATACAAATAGGTTTTGCTTCAGAAGAAGACGGTTTTGGGGTTGTAAGTCTTCTCAATAAACTTACTGGCGAGGAGTTCCTCCGGGTTCCTCCTGAGGAAAATCCCTTAATTTGGCGAATCATCCTTTCCCGAATGGGAAAGGATAATCTAACGATAGATAACACTGTGCCTTCTTTGAAGAACATACAAAGGAGACGAACAAAATCGGGTCTTGAATGCCAACTTACTTGGCGCAATATAAACATAGGGGAAGAAAAGGGTGTTCTGGATATATCGGTCACGGTGGAACTCTCTGATGATTCTCCCCTTTCCCTTTGGCGGATATCAGTAAATAACCGGAGCAAGGTTTATGGTTTGTGGGAAATCCATTTCCCTCTATTTTCTCCGCTGGGCGAACCAAAAGAAGTCGATGTAGCTGTGCCTCGTTCTAACTGGGGTCTACTCTATCGGAAGTGGGAAGGAAATGTTTCCGGATATTATCCAAGTTGTGATTGGCCTATGCAGTTCGTTTCTCTTAATAAAAGAGATAGTGGGCTTTACCTTGCTTGTTACGATCCCCAAGCTTGGACAAAATCCTTCTCTTACAAACCGGGTTCCCAATTCTACTTCAATGTATGGGCGGAGAATATGGGTATAGCAGGCTCCGATTTCCATTCCTTTCCATTCGCCATAGGAGTCTTTCAAGGCAACTGGATTAAAGCTTGCAAACTTTATCGAGAATGGGCGATTAGAAATGCACCCTGGACTAAAAAGGGACCACTAACAAAACGCAAGGATACACCAGAGATAATAAAAAATCTGGGACTCTGGATGCTGGGCGGAGGAACAAAGGAAGAAGTTATCCCTCCTATGCTTAAAGCTAAGGAGTTCTTCCAGGTCCCCATCGGAATCCATTGGTACAATTGGCATCAGATCGGTTTTGATACGGAATACCCAAATTACTTTCCCTATAAACCGGGTTTCCCTCAAGGTGTGAAGGAACTCACCAATAGGGGAATTATCGCCATGCCTTATATAAACGGTAGACTTTGGGATTCTTCCCTTGATAGTTTCAAAAACGAGGCCATAGTTTGGGCTACGAAAAACTCTGCTGGCGAACCCTATATAGAAGTTTATAATCCTCAAGTAAAACATGCTGTGATGTGTCCTTATACAACTTTTTGGCAGAATAAGGTGAACGGGATAGTAGAGAGACTGATAAAGGAATGTGGAGTAAACGCCATATATATAGATCAGATAGGTGCAGCGGGCTCCGTGCTTTGCTTTGACAAGAACCATACCCATCCCATAGGAGGAGGAGGATATTGGGTATCGGGATATAGAGAATTATTGAAGAAGGTCAAGGAAAAATGCGCTGGCGGGGTTGCCATAACTACGGAGAACAACGCTGAGCCCTATATGGACGGGGTTGATGCTTTCCTTATCTGGAACCCTCGCCATCCTGACGAAATTCCAATGATGACCACTGTTTACAGTGGATATACTATTTATTTCTCCAGTCCTACCCACGGCTACTCCGATACCATTTCCTTCGCAATGCTTCAAGGAAGAGATTTCCTCTGGGGATGTCAACTTGGCTGGATGGGATTCGAACTTCTTTCTCCCGAGCATAAGGAAAAAGCAGAGTTCCTGAGAACTCTCGCCAAATATAGAATGGTTTCTCTAAAGTACCTTATCTATGGAGAACTGCTCGGGGAAATAGAACCCCTCAATGAAATTCCCAAAGTTAAAGGAACTTGGTTCCAGTGGGGTGGAGGAACATTTACCGCGGAACTTCCCGCTGTTATGGGCACATATTGGAAGGGGGCGGATGGGACTATAGGAGCTCTCATCGTCAATGTCAGCGACAGAGAACAAGCTTTCTCCTTTTCCTTACCCCGAAATTTTCTGCCAACAGGAGAAATTTTGATAAACAATATATCACCCGAGGGAAAATATCCTTTCCTCCACCGCGGTTTTTCCTCTATCACTCTCAGCCTACCCCCTTTCTCAGTAAGAATTCTGGAATTTCAACCACTTCAAAGGAAACAAACTATTAAACTTCCTCCATCCCAAGAGTATGTGATGGCAAATGGCTTAGAATGGGAGCTATCCACGGATAAAAAGGAGATTGTAGGGGGCGAAAAATACAACATCGTCTTCCGAGCAAAGGCGAACAAACCCCTTAAACTACTTCTTCATATTGAGGGAGAGAGCCTTTCCCTCAATATAGATGGAAAGAATATAAGCCAGTTGGTCATACCAAAAGTGGCTCCACTCGTCCAAGATACTCAATACCTCTGTTCCAAAGGGACTTTGTATTTTGATAAATATAAAACCGAGGTAGTTGTTCCCATAAAGGTCCTCCCCCGGTTTGAGCTATTGCTTTCCGCCGACACCCTAAGAGCAGGAGAAAAAGCCATAATGAGGGTAGAAATCAAAAATAATTCAACTCAGGACTCTTCCGCTCGTCTTTTTCTCCTACTTCCACCTCAATGGGAGGTTGCGCCAGCGAACAGCCTGCAAGTGTTTATCCCTGCCCAGGAGAAAAGCGATTTCTTTTTCCAAATTTATATCCCTTCTCAATTCTCCCTTAATGAGGCAAAGGTAAAAGCCCATATTGGCGAGCAGACAGCGGTAATCTCTTTGAAAGTGTTCCCTCCTTCCCCCATAGCTGAATGCCCTTACTTCAAACCAACTGGCGAAGGATTGCTTGCTTTAAAAGCAGGGAAACCGCTTTTAATAGAACCGAAAGGGGTGAAGGTCTCCCATTGGAAAGGAGAGGAAGACATCTGGGGAAGAAGTTGGATCGGCTGGGATGAAAAGAATTTCTAGCTCCTCGTGGAGGTTAAGGACGACATCTTCCACCAACCCTACACAGGAAAGGACATTTGGAAGGGAGATTGTGTTCAATTAGCCCTTCGCCCCGCTGGAGTAGCCAATCGCTCAACTTATGAAGGGGTTTACGAATTCGGCATAGCTTTAGGAGCAAATGGGGAAGAAGTATATCAATGGACACCCAGAGAAGGAAATTGGGAGACTGCTTCCTGCAAGATAAATAGGAAGGAGAATTCTATATTATACCAATTATCGCTTCCCTGGGAGGCTATAGGTTTAGAGAAGCCCACATTGGTCAGGGAATTGGGATGGGCTTTTACGATAAACGAGAACGATGGAGAGGGATTTCGGGGATGGCTAGAGTGGGCAGGAGGTATATGTGGAAACAAGGACGCTTCCCTCTTTGGGAAGCTCGTGTTAAAAAGAGAGGAAGGAGAATGAGTTATGAGCGAAATCCAATTAGCATTAACTATTGATATAATACTACACCTTTTCCTCGATCTCTCACCTGATGCCAAAGAGTGGCAAAAGGTTGGGTTGGATCAGTATACAACTGGAGATTATGTTCTCAAGTTGGAAAGGGAGGAAAAAGCAGGCAGACAAATTATCGCTTTTAAACTGAGTAGGAAAGATGGTGGAACCTTTACCATCAACTCTTATGGGTTTTATACAGATATCCCTATTTCAGAGGTCCATCGTGTCTATCCCCTAAGCATATGGGACAATCCCGGTCTCCCTTGGTTGGTGGAACATTCAACTGCAAGCACAAGGGGGATTCCCTGCATTATGCTTTTGCGGAGGGATGGACAGAACAAATTAACCATTGGTTTTGCTGACCAAATATATGAGAGCCAGATAAGGGGAAATCTTGCCTTCCGGGGCCAGGGCACCTATCACCTTGAGGGACGCAAGTTGTTCCTTGATAGCACGAAGATTGAAACAAGGGAGTATAAAGACGCTCTTTATGTCTCCTTAGCTCCCCTTTATTGGTTTGATGTTGCCAGGGACTACTCAGAATTCGTGGATTCCTTTACAAGATATAAGCCAAACCCTATTCCCGACTGGGCCTATGAGCCCGTTTATTGTTCTTGGTATCCTTACGAGGATAACATAGATGAAAGGATAATTTGGGAGAATGCCAAAATTGCCAAAGAAGTGGGTATAGGGACGTTCCTCATAGACGCAGGCTGGAATACGGAAAGGGAGGGAGAATGGCATTGGATAGATGGGCGCTATGGAGATTATATTCCCTGTGAGAAGAAGTTTCCTGATTTCAAAGGGTTGATAAGGAGGATGCAAAAGGAACTGGGTTTGAAAGTAGAAGTGTGGCTCGCTCCCTTTTGGCTTGGTTCGGACAGCGAAACTTACAAGAAGGGTTTAGGGGTCGCAAGGTGCAAAGTTAGAGAAGGAAATAAATTGGTGGAAAACATAAATCTTTGTCCCCAAAACCCTCAAACTTTGAAGAGGATGGAGGAAATCGTTCGCTATCTATTTGAGGAGCTTGGTGTGGATGGGATTTGGGTGGATTTTGTGGATTCCCTCCCCTGGGAATGCTCCGCGGAGCATGAACATATATTCCAAACGATTGGAGAGGGCGCATCAGCCTGTCTGAAAAAAATTTACGAGGTCGCTACATCCTTACATCCTGAGGCGGTGATAGAGTACCGTATCTTTCATGGGAATCTCCACAATAAACGCTTTCTCAATGTTTTGGAAACCACGGACACTCCCCACAACTACGATGATAACCGCCGTTTCAGCGTCTATGTGCGTTCCTTCTCCAAAGGGGTAGTAGTAAAGACTGACCCCACTATGTGGAGCCCTAAATGTCCTCCCCAGGAGGTAGCAAAACATTGTGCCACAATGATAATGGGAGGTGTTCCCGCCTTTTCCCTCGATCTCCCTTCCTTATCCTCCTCACACCTCAGAATCCTTGCCGCTTATCTCTCCTTTTATAGGATTCATAGGGATGCCCTTTTAAAAGGCCAGTTCCGTCCCCTGGCAACCCAACCTTCCTTCCCCGTCAATATAATAGAGGGAGAAACGAGTTTTCTTTACATAGGTCAAGTGCAGGTCCCACCAGTAGAGATAAAAGAACAAACCCGAGAGCTTTACATTTTCAATTGTTCAGAAAGTGAGGATCTTCTCTTCCCACTCAAGGGTATATCTCGCTTCAGGAAAGCGATTATCCATAATGAATTCCTTCAGCCCATTGAGGAAATAAAATTACCCCCTCAGGAAAACTCCCTTCCTTTAAGAGTGCCTATCGGAGGAATGGTTAAGCTAATATATTAGGCTCCACATAACCTACATTTCCAGTCCTGCCCTGCTTGAGGAGAAGGATGGTTAGGTGAGTGGGGTGGATTGAATAAGTGCCACCACTGACATTCAGTGTGGAAGGCATCCTCGGGGGATTCGGCGAATCTGAACCAGAAGAAGGAATAGTTGCCTAAACGAGCTTTGTTCTTTATTGCCTCACCTAAAGACGAATCAGCCCTTCCTATGTATTGGTGGACCTTGCCATCTTGGGAAAGAATGAATGTGCCGGGCTTGGTGTTATCAGCGACGAAGTAATCCACCCAATCCAAAGGATAGGGCCCTTCCATATCCAAAGGTAGCGGTCCTTTCACTTGTATCACCTCCCTTCTTTAAAAATCTTATATTCTTTCTGCCTATTTTGTCAAGAATAGGCAGAAAGGGAGCGTGATGCGATAAATTTGTTTACCGATGTGATAAAATCGTTTTATATAATGAAAGCAGAGTTAAAATGTTGCTCCTTTTATTATCTCTCCTCGGCGTCATCGTTCTCGCTTTTCTTTCTCCTTACATAGAGATAGTCATCTGGGGAACACAGATAGGATCAATTACTCCTCCCCCTGGTCCTCTTCTTATCCTTTTCTTTTTGGTGTTCTTTATCAACCCTCTACTTCTACGCCTTTTCAAAAAGGAAATCTCCAGAGGTAACCTTCTTTTCCTTTATGCTCTTCTTCTTCTCGTCGCTGTCCTTCCCTCCTGCCAATTTGCCCAGTGGCTACCCTCCGTAGTCACGGGTCCTTTCTACTTCGGTACCCCGGAGAACAAATGGCTTCCCTTGACCAAATACATTCCTAATTGGTGGACACCCCTTGATAAGGGAAAGATCAAGTGGTTTTACGAAGGCTTACCTCCTGGGGAGAGCATCCCTTGGGAAGAATGGGCACGCCCATTCTTTGCCTTTGTTCCTATGGTTATCTGTTTCTATTTCACTATGTTCTGTATATCCTTCATTTTGCGCAAACATTGGATAGAGAATGAGAAGTTAACATTTCCCCTTGTCCAACTCCCTCTGGAAATAACCAGTCAAGCACAAAATATTTTCAGGGACAAGATTTTCCGGATTGGCACTGCTATACCGGTAGCGGTGCACCTTCTCAATGGTCTGAGTTACCGCTTCCCCTTTATTCCCTCCATTCCCCTACGGGGCATCCAGGTAGGAACATATTTCCTTACAAAACCCTGGAACGCCGTGAATCCATTCTTCATAGATATCCACTTTTGCCTCATAGGTTTCTCCTTTCTTGCCAGTAGGGATGTTCCCTTCAGTATATGGTTCTTCTTTCTTCTCTATAAGCTCACCTGTGTTATGGGTTCCGCTGTGGGATGGACCCCAGGTTGGGAAGATAGGAGCTTGCGGGGAGTTTCTTTTCCTTATGTAGAAGCTCAAGAAGTAGGTTCAATGCTTGCTTTGGTTGGAATGGGATTGTGGGGAACGAGGAAATATTTAAAGGAGATATGGGGTATTGCTTTCAAGAGAGCAAAAAGTGAGCCAGAAGCTTCCCTCTACCGTCTCTCCCTCATAGGGGGTATGGTGGGCTTCACTGGGATGACAGTTTGGGGTGTCCTTTCGGGAATGTCTATTTGGCTTTCCTTTTCTATCTTCTTTTTATCAATCCTTTTTGCCTTAGGAGTCAATAGATTGATGGCAGAGGGAGGGGTGAACTTCCTTTGGGCAGCACAGAGTGGACCAAATTACCTCATATTTGCCCTTGAGGGGGGGAGAATACTTAAAATACGGGAATGGCTTGTCCTGCTCTCCTTACCCTATTTCATTTGGAACTTCAAGGGTCCAGTGGGACCGCAAAGTTTTGAATCCTTTAAAATAGCACAAGAAGCTAAAATTTCCCCTAAATTGTTTTTCTACCTTTTCCCCATAGCTATGCTCTTGGCTATGGGTATTGCTTACTTCTATGTCATTTACATCGTCCATACAAAGGGAGGAGGGGTCTCCCTTTGCGATTATCGTTTTGTCCATGTGGGGCAGAGACCATTTATGGAACTCGTTTCTGTGACCGATCACCCCGAGAAAATCGTCCCCGCAAGGATTCTGATGATTGTCTTATCCTTTATTTTCACCATCTTCCTATTCACTATGCGTTGGCGCTTCCTTTGGTGGCGGTTTCATCCAATAGGCTATGTAACCAGCACTATCTGGGCAACGAATTATATGTGGTTCTCCCTTCTTTTGGGCTCTTTCTTCAATTTCGTGATAATGAAGATAGGTGGATTGAAGCTCTACCGGAGAGCGAGGTTGTTCTTCCTCGGCTTCATAATGGGGGATTTCCTTATGCTTGGCTTCTGGCTTCTTACGGACGCCTTCGTAGGGACAAGAGGATTCCGCCTCTTCGGAAACTGAAGTTCTTAGCCGTTACTATTTTCTTCCTTACCTCAATCTATCGCCAATCAAATACAACGCCGAGAAACTCCTCCGGTTTATCCCTCAACCCAAAATATGCTTCTTCGCACTGCTCCGGTTTGAGAAGATGTGTGAGCAAAGGCTCTACTATCAATTTACCCCTTGCTATTAAGGAGAGGTTTATCCTCGCGTTTCTTTCCACGCTGTGCTTCGGTCTTTCATATTTCGGCCAGTCAACCACGAAGAAATCCTTCCTCTCCTCCCTCACTGGATAACGCCATTCATGTGCCCCTTTATATGTTACACAGCCAAATTCCGATAGATGGATCCTTTCCAAAAGTTCGGTAACATTCATCTGGTGGGGGCGCTGGAAATAAGAACCAAGGAGTATTACCTCACCATAGGGAGCGGAGTACTGCCAGGCAGTGGCGGAAACTTGGGCACTGCCTGTGGCGTCTACTACGACCTCGCATCCCTCGCCATCTGTTAATTCTCTCACTGCCTCAGTTGGGTCAACCTCATTTGCGTTAATTAACTTCTCAAGTCCGCAAGCCCTTGCTATCTCCAAACGCTTGGCCACTTTGTCTATCCCTATCACATCACTTCCTGCAAGCGCGAATAACTGGGCACAAAGGTTTCCTACCAATCCCAAACCTATCACCGCTACCCTATCACCCAGTTCCCCATTGCTTACCCGAAGGGCAGTTATGGAGACATTTGCCATCCGCGCAAAGACAGCTTTAATAGGGTCTAAACCTTCTGGCACCTTCACCGCTATAACTTGCGCTTTAGCATAACTCGCGTGATTGCTGTGGGTGAGGACGATGTCCCCTTCCTTTACTTCTCGCACATTCTCCCCCACGCCGATAACTTCCCCAATCATTCCATAACCTGGGTAGAAGGGAAACCATGCCCACTTTGCATGCCCAGCGAGGCAGGAAAGCTCCGTCCCCGCACTTATAACGCTGACAATAGCCTTAATAACGACATCGCCCTCTCTGGGTGTGGGGTCAAAATCAAACTCCTCCAACTCCACCTTATTCGGAGCTGGAAAAACTATTCGCTTCGCCTTCAATTTGCTCCCTCCTTTTTCAAAATGTTCATCAATTTCAAAACCAATCTTATAATTAAGTAAATTATTTGTGTGCAAAATCCCTTTTTCAAGGAGATGAAGCAAGTTATGAAAGTAAGCAAAGTAAATTTCCTTCTGCTTTCTTTTTTCCTCGTCCAGGGGGGATTCTCTACCTCGCTCATTGATTGGTTGATTCAAAGAGAGGACAGGCTCTCTATCAAGGATTTTCTCTCATACTACCGGTCTAATCCCTCTTCCTTGACCTTTAGTTGGAGGGAAAAGGACACCGAATGGCATAGTTCGACATTTCAAATTAAAGGAAATGTCCTTGAGGCAAGTGTCCCCTTTTTCTTTGTAAGATTGACCCCCTCAATTTATAAGGGTGGGCTTCTCCTCTCCTGCAAAATATCGTTAAAACAAGAGAGCAACTCCCCTTATGAACTCCTCCTCTCCGCTCCTTTTAAACCAAAGAGCTGGGAAAGACAGTTCTATCCTCGGCTTCCCTACCTCATTCTTCCACCTGATTCACCCGCTACCATCCGCTTTCTTGCCATAGAGAACGATTGGACCGAACTCCAAGAGCTTGGTGTATACTTTTACCCCTTTGGTGTTTTAGAGAACAAGACCCATTTTCTCCTTTGGGGTTCCATAGATATAGGGAAGTATGCCCTTCTAACGCCAAATCTTCTTCCCAATAATATACCAGCTATGTGCCTTCGCCCTCTCAAACTTAAAATGAGCGATACACTCACCTTGGATCTATTCATAAAATCCTTCCCGAAAGCGAAATTCCCCCGCTATAGGGATGTTCTACGCTGGTATATAGAGAACTGGAAGGACAGCGACCCTTTGACCGGCGCTATCCTAGGCAATGCCAAAGCAATCCTTGAACACAAGAGAAAGAATCCACGGCGGCTTCCGTGGGGAAATCTCGCGGGATTTCCCGGCGGAGAACCGATAGCGGATGAGGAAGGAAACTTAAACGAGTGGGGCGAGCATCTTTCAAAAGGTTGGAAAGCACAGAAGATAGGAAACTGCTGGTATTATGCGTGGCATCGCTGGGATGAAACCTATCCCACCGAGGGTGAATGGATTGGGGAGATGGGTGTTAAGAACAGTCCCGAGAAAATTAAAGGTTATATAAAAGCCCTTTTATCTGTAGGTGTCCATCCCTTTCTTTATTTTCGCCAACTGCTGGCTCAGGAAGGATTGAGGGACGATGGACCACCATATAAGGATTGGGTAGCGATAAACGAGAAAGGAAAGGTGCTCTGGGGATACGAATGGGCTCCTTCAGCTGAAAATGCGAAGTTAATAGGATACGAAAAACTCCATCTTCTCCCTGCCGATTTCGGCAACGATTCCTTCCGCCTTTGGTTCCTTGAAAACTTGAAAAGATGCATAGATTTGTATCAACCTGCCGGCATAGCCTTTGATATGGGCTGGGCGTATCCAAACAGCGCTATGTTTTCCCGTGCTAATCCCGATACCAGCAATCCACACGCAGTCTTGAGATTACAGGCGGATGTTTGGAACTGGCTTAGAGAGAAGCACCCGAAGAAGCGTATAATAACTAACGAGGCTCCAGGCATTCCCTCTCAACTTTTCGCCGATGGCATCCTAATAGAAGGGGGCTTCGCCGCAGGGAAAACTGAACTGGATTACGAGGCAGCTAAAGCTATACCTACTACGGTTATAAGTTATGAATATCCCTCTATATACAGAGGGTTTATCCAAGCGCTCGATAAAAATCAGAAGCGATTCTTGATCGTTAAATACAGAGCGAAGGGGATAGAACCAAGTGAGGATTATGCCATATATATTACGGAGGGGGTTCCGGGAAGGGAGGCTACAGCTATCAAGTTGAGCGAACTCCTGGCTGATGGTGAATGGCATATCGCTGTGGTTGACCTCGATACAATTCCCAATGTGGAGAAAATAAAAGGACTGGCCTTGCAGGTCCAATGCGCTGATGATTATGCCTATTTAGATGTGGCTTTCATCGCTTTTTCCTCTTCTCCTACGCCTACCTCTCCTTCTGAATCGCCTTTGAACACTTTCCCTTCCTTCCTTGATAACCGTTTTGCCTCTTTTTGGCTAAGTCACCGGGAGTGGCTACAAAATCCTTCCCAAGATTTTGCGGTTAAGAGAGAAAGCGACTACATAAGATTTGAAGTTAAAGGGAAAGGATTGGGGATGAAGTGGGAATTCTTGGCTTACAAGGGATTAATAGCGCAGGAGTATATGAAAGTTTTGAGCTTAGGCGCGTGCATAGGAGGGGATGTTTGGTATCCTTTCCCAGAAATTCTATCTTTCAGTGCAGAAGCTATGGCCATCCCTCCCATTACTGATTCTTTTAGATTGGAGGTAAAGGATAAAAGAATTTGGGCAAGTGGGTGGGAGGACGATGAAAAACTTCTTATAGCCGTCTATAACAAAAGCGATGAAACAGTATCAGGCTCTTTGAGATTAAAGAGCGATATGGTTAAAAAGGCGAGGAGGAATAAGACGATCCTTTTGAACTCCTATGGGGAACCTATCCTGGGTGGGGAAGTAGCAATAGAAGAGAGCGAGATAAAGTTTCAGATTCCCCCAAAGGGAGCCCTTTTGACTCTTCCTCACATAGGAGAGGAGGAGTTTTAAAATGGTGAAAGTCGGTTGTTGTGGATGGGCGAAAAGCCAAAAACAATATTTTGAAAACTTCGATGTCATAGAAATACAGCAAACTTTCTATAAATTGCCGGATATAAAAACTGCCAAAAGTTGGCGAGATAAAGCTCCCACCAACTTTGAATTCACCATAAAAGCTTCCCAACTCATCACCCATCCTCCTTCCAGTCCAACTTATAAAAAAGCAGGGCTCTCTATTTCGGAAGAGAAAAAGGACAAATATGGTTTTTTCCGTCCCACAGATGAGGTATTCCAAGCTTTTGAAGAAACAGTGGAGATTGCAAAGGTACTGGAGTGTAAAATCATAGTCTTCCAATGTCCTGCTTCATTCAAGCCGACGGAGGAGAATAAGGATAACCTAAGGGTATTTTTCAGTAAGATAAGGAGGGGTCATTTCAACTTCGTTTGGGAACCGAGGGGGGAGTGGAAGGAGGAAGAAATTAAAGCATTATGTCAAGAGCTTAATTTATCTCATTGTGTTGACCCCTTCAAGGGAAAAAGCGTTTGGGGAGAGATGCTCTACCTCCGTCTTCATGGTATAGGCGGATATAGTTATAGTTATAGCGAGGAGGAACTACTCGCCCTTAGAGAGCTTATAAAAGATGAAAAAAGGCCCGTGTATGTGATGTTTAACAACACAAATATGTTTCAAGATGCCCTGCGTTTCAGAAAACTCACCGAAAGATGAGGAAGCATATGTAAAATTTGACTTTACAAAGGAGGTAAGGCGGTTACGATTTTAATTGGTTTACTTAACAAGGTATTAAAATATATTAACGAAAGGAGTGAACGACAGTGGCTATAGTGAGATTATCGGAGAAAACTTATAGAGACAAAGTAATGGGTTGCTGGTATGGAAAGAATGCAGGTGGAACGTTAGGAGGTCCTTTAGAAAGCGGTTGGGGGAAAGAGGAACCTTTCAATGTAGATTGGTATCCTGTCCTTCAAGAGGGAGGGGTGCCCAATGACGACTTGGAAATCCAACTCATCTGGTTGCAAGCGCTTGAAGATAGGGGATTGGATATAACCTGTAAGGATTTGGCGGAATATTGGCTTGATTGCATCTGGTATAATCCTGATGAATATGGTTTACACAAGACTAATCTCCGCTTGGGGCTCCAACCTCCCCTCTCTGGGTGGTTTAATAACTTCTTTAAGCATTGTATGGGCTCACCGATTCGCTCGGAGATTTGGGCTTGTATAGCCCCAGGACTTCCCCATATAGCTGCTGCCTACGCCTGGCACGACGCGGTTTGTGACCATGCGGGGGGAGAATCGGTCTATGGGGAGATGTTCAACGCAGCCGTTGAATCCGCTGCTTTTGTCATCTCAGATATTAACCGTCTCCTTGAGATAGGCTTGGCAATGATTCCTAAAGATTGCCTTACAGCTAAAGCGGTTCGCACGGCTATAGAAGCAAAGGCAAAGGGATTAGATTGGCTTGAGGCAAGGAAGAAGGTTATGGAATGTGCCTATAGCCCCATCGCTCAGTTCTCGCCCATTAATCTGGGGTTCCAGACTATTGGACTTCTCTATGGGGAAGACTTCGGAGATGCCCTCTGCAAAGCCGTCAACTGTGGATATGATACAGACTGCACAGGAGCAACAGTGGGGGCGATACTTGGTATAATCCTTGGAGCAAGTAATCTTCCCCAAAAATGGATTGAACCGCTCGGCAACACAATTGCTACTAACGCCTCCTGGGGAGGTATACGCAATGTGCGCCTCCCTCAAGACCTGAATGAACTCACGGAGAGAGTTGTCAAGATAGGTAAACTCCTTACTGCCCGTTTTGAACACTTAATAACAATAGGAAGTGAAGACGACCTTTCAAATGTTGAAAATCTACCTCTCCTGAATGAAGAGGAGGCGAAGAGGATTTACACCCAACCCTTTAAGGAGGTTAAATTCATCCTCTCAACTCTGGTGGCTTACCTTGGTTATCCTGAAGGGCCCGCTGTATATGTCGGTGGTAAGACACCTATAGAGCTTCGCTTGATTAATCGTCAGCAAGAACCTCTATGGGTGGACGCTTGGGTGGAAGCGCCGGATAACTTCAAGGTAGAACCAGAGGGAAAGGTCAGCATAGAGTTGAAGCCAGCTGGGGAGTCCCGAATTCGTTTTAGTATCCAAGCGCCTCAGGAAGCAAGATTAATAGATATCGCTCCCAAGGGTTGGATAAAGTTGGAGGTCAAGGAGAGACCGGGTGTAGAAAGCTTACCGGTAACTTTTGCCGGAGCGAGGAGATGGTTAGTATCTCCTGTATACCCCTACGCCACCCTGGGAACTACACTTCCCCCTGAAGAACAACCTGGTTGGATAGATAGTCCCCCAGTAGGCTGGCGTGTTGAAAATTGGCCAGAAAACGAGCTTCCGGTAGAGCCATTCTTTGAAGGGAAACAAGGTGTAGTTTACCTTCGCCATTTCATTAAATCTCCAAGTGAGCGTGTAGTTCGCATAGGGGTTCCCAACTCCAATAAGATGAGGCTCTGGGTCAACGGAGCTATGGTTAAGCAGACGGAAACCGTCGTCCCTCTCCGCCCCAACTATGGAGGGGACGGAAGCAACTATGTGGATGTAAAACTTAAAATGGGATGGAACAGCGTGTTGATAAAATTGGAGCGAGGGGATAAACCTATCGAGGCTCATTTCACTCTTGCGGAACCTCAACTTGGAGCAGGTCAGTGGGACCTCCTTCAGACAAGATTCCCTTGGGAAGAATTATGAGGAAAACGCTTTTATGTGTTTTGAGTTTATTCTCTTTCTTTTCCCTTCCTCAAGAAAATTTAATAGGAGAATATACTTCTCCCGCTCATTGGATATGGGGAACGAACCGTTCTCCCTTCGGTGAAAGGGGGTATTTTCGCAAAATATTCTTCATCAATAAGGATATAAAAGACGCCTTTGTCCAAATGACGGGAGATGATGGTTTTACCTTATTCGTGAACGGGAGCAAAATAGCCTCCGGGGGCTTCAGTTGGGGAAAAATCTACACTTTTAATATTACCTCCTTCATTCAAAAAGGGAGAAATGTCGTGGCGATTGAGGATTACAGCCCCGTTGACCCTGCTGGGGTTATATTGGAGTGCACACTTAACTATAAGGATGGTTCAACCGAGATTTTCGTCACTGATTCCAGTTGGAAATTTTCTCCTTCACCAGAAGAGGGGTGGTTGGAAGCGGATTTTAACGACTCACATTGGCAAAACGCGGTTGAAATCGGCAAGCCTCCTATTACCCCTTGGCTTGACCTTCCTTTCAAGTATTTGGGACAAGATATCCTTCAGTGGGAACTTCTGGAGATTAAATATCCTAAAAAGGTTAAGGCGGGAACGACGGTGAATGTTAGGCTCAAGGGTAAAGTTCTCAGCCTACCTAAGGGCGACAATCTCGGTTTTATCGCCTTGCGCAAAGGAGACTTTACCCTTTGGGAAAATAAAGCGATTCGCCCCTATCCCCCCCTTTCCTCTTGTTCCATCGGCAATGTATTCAATATATCCGTCTCTTTAGCAATTCCCAAGTACGCTCCTAGGGGTAAATATGTTTTGGAGATGGGCCTACACCGTAGCAAGATGAAGGTAAAGGAGGATTTTAAATTGGGCGAGATGGAAATAGAGGAGATAAAAGGGGCACTACCCAGGGCGGAAATTAAAGATTTAAATGGTTCGCCAGCGCTCTTTATAAATGGAAAACCTTTCTTCCCAATGATTTATTCTCAAATTCCTCATATAGATGAGAAACATGCTGAACAATTTACTAAAGCAGGTATTCAACTTTATGAGATAAATTTTGTTCTGGGCGATTTTGTGAGGCTTGGATGGAAAGGCGAGGGATTATATGATTTCAGTGAATTTGATAGAATTATCTTCAATCTTCTGAGAGTTAACCCCGAGGCTTACTTCTTTCCCCGCCTCTGGCTTGAACCTCCCGGTTGGTGGATAGACGCACACCCTGAGGAACTACAAAGATACGCTGATGGAACTACATGGGATAAAAATGATGTATTTGGAGGGACGAAGTGGCCATCCTTTGCTTCGGAGCGATGGTTGAAAGAGGAAGGCGAGGCGCTCAAGAAGTTCGTTGAACATATACAGTCTTCTCCTTATGCCGAAAGGTGCATCGGCTATCATATAGGTGCAGGTATCTATGGGGAATGGCACTATATGGGTGCCCAATATTTACCTGATATGAGCGAACCTATGACGAGGACTTTTAGAAACTGGCTTCGGGAACATTACCATAACGATGTGAATGCCCTCCGTAAAGCTTGGGGAAGGGAAGATGTCACTTTTGAGAATGCCCAGGTCCCTACTCTTGAAGAACGCCTCCAAACTTCCTTTGGTATGTTTCACCATCCCAACGAGAACCGTCAGGTAATTGATTATTATATGTGCCATCACAAGGTCCTTGTTGATGCTATTCTCCACTTTGCCAGAATTGTGAAGGAAACTTCCAAAGGTAGATCCTTGGTCGGTGTCTTCTTTGGCTACACATCAAATATGCTCTGGCCACAGGACGGTGGACACATTGAACTTAAGAGAGTTCTTACCTCTTCTTATATAGATTTCCTCTGCTCACCTCACACTTATGTCGGAAGGGCGTTGGGACAAGACGGGGGCTTTAGGGCTCTACCAGGCTCTATCGCCCTTTCTGGAAAGATCTTCATAGATGAAGCAGATGATGGTACCCACCTTGCTTCTCAAATACACAAGTTAGCGAGAAGCACCGAAGAGTCGATAGCTTTAATGAGGCGAGAATTCGTTCAAGCTCTATCTATAAATGGCGGGTTGTGGTGGTTCGATATGGACTCTTGTTGGTTCGATGAGCCAACCTTAATGGAGGAGATAGCCAAAATGAAGAAAATAGGAGATATAAGCTTGTCTCTCCCCCGCAAGAGAGTTAGTGAAGTAGCGGTAATAGTAGGATTGAATAGCTTCTATTATACAGCCCATTGGCGTTCTAAGTATGGCTCCACAATGGGAGACAGTGTAACAAGCCTTCTACTCAATGAGCAATGGCGAGAATTTTTCAAAATGGGTGCTCCTTTTGACCTCTATGACATAAGCGATATAGAAGAGATGCCCCAATATAAATGTTATATCTTCTTGAATACTTTCTATTTGGACGAAAAAGCGAGGAAAGCAATTGCTAAATTGAAAGCAAAAGGAGGGTTGTTCATCTGGTTCTATGCCCCGGGATTGCTGAATGAGAAAGATATAAAAGTTGAGAATGTTGAGGAAATAACGGGGATGAAAATGAGATTATCTCTTGAACCCAATATCCTGTCAGTGGAAATGATGGATGGTAGGAAGTGGACTAATGGCAAGGAAATCTCACCCCTGATATGGGTTGAGGATGACACCGTAGAAACACTTGGAGTTTCTCCTCAAGGGAAATCGGTCTTTGCTCTTAAAAGATTCCCTAATTTAATATCCCTCTACATTCTCACTCCTCCAACTCCCGCATCAGTGTTAAGGGAACTGCTAAAGATGGCAGGAGTTCATATATACATAGATAGCGAGGATGTTCTTTACGCCCACGAGAGTTTACTCGCTATTCACACAGCGAAAGAGGGAATTAAACGAATAAAATTACCAAAAGAAAAGGAAGTAGAAGATGCCTTTACGGGGTGGAGAATAGGCAGAGTAAAGGAGTGGGAAGTGGAGCTTCCCGCCCATACTACTGTGCTCTACCTTTTGAAGTAGGAAAACCTCTTGTATTTATTATCCTTCTACTATGGTGGCTTTATTCTCCAATTTTTTCCCGTTAAGGATTATTTGTGCGACATTTTCGGGGAAACGGACCTCCGCGAGACATCCTTTGGGAATATGTATATCTGCTTCTAATATTTTTTCTTTTATCTTATAACTCACTTCTATCGTGCCATAAGGAGTGGGAATTGTGCCCCTTGCCCATTTTAGGTCGCAAAGGTTGGGTTCTATCAAAATTCTTTTGAAACCAGCCTCAATTGGCCTAACACCCAAGATATAACTAGGAAGGAAAAAGGCGGGAGCAGACGACCAAGCGTGGCAGTGGCTGCGGGTAAGCTTTTGTCCCAACCATTCAAAAGCGTGGGGAAATGTCTCCCAACAGGTAGTGGCGTCGTATTCAAGCATAATCCCCCAGTTCTTCCTGATGTTTTCCAAAATATCCTCTACCTTGTTTAGCCTTGCCAACGCCTCAAAGTAAAAGAAGGACATAAAGGGACTGCCTATTTTGACAAAGCTCTCCGGGGGATGGAGGAGGTAACCCTCCAGGATATTCCTCCGTTCCCCCGTCGCGCAATCCGAGAGATAAACGATGACTTGTGTTTGTAGGCTGAACACTTCAGAGCGAGTTCCATCGATATGAATACTATCTATATAGGCTTTCTTTTCCTCGTCCCAAAGATTTTCGTTTATTGCTCTCTGTAAATCATCAGCGAATCTCGAGAGGAATTGCTCGTCTTCTTCTTTATTTAATAACTTCGCTATCTGTGATAATTCCCTTAACGCCTTCACCAAAAGAGCATTTTGATGTGTAACGACACCCCTACTGGGAGTGTCCATAGGTGCCCAGTCAAGCATATTCCAGGCTTCTATCTCCAGTAAACCCTTGTCATTGATGAATTGTTTGAAATTCCTCGCCGTCTGAAGGAGAGAAGGGTATATCTCCTCGAGAAACTCCCTTTCACCGCTGAATAGATAATATTCCTTACAAGCAATCATCCAGAGTAGTGACCAAGCGGTAAGGATATTCTGCCATCCGCTGGGAACCTGTGATTCGGGAAGTGGCGAACGATAGAGGGATTTCGGCACGAGTTTGAGGCAGCGCCTGGAAAGAGGATAAGCTCCAAAGGTCATATAATTTATTAGTGCCTCATTTCGGGCATCGCCTACCCAGAATGTTTGTTCATAGGCAGGGCAGTCAACATATGTATCCTCCATACAAAGTCTTTCCGTGTGCTTGGATATCTCCCAAATGCGATTTAGCATATGATCAGAGCATTGAAAACGCCCTATTTCGGCAACAGGATAAGTGGCAAGGTATGTTTTAAGGGAGTAAATCTTGAGGGGTGCTCCAAGGTTTCTTATAGTGAGCATCACATATCTGAAACCCCGGCGAACCAAGGAACGATAGGTTTGGCGTCCCTCTCTCGTTATATATCTCAGGGTGTTATGTAGACCATCCGTATTTTCTATGAAGCCATCGTGAATACTTTCAAAAGCATAGAAATCCAAGATAACATTCGCTGGTGACTCAATGTCAAATTCCAGGAATCCACTAAGCTCCTTACCAAAATCTATGATTAGTTCTACATCGCCTTCACCCGGTTTTATTTCAGTATAGGAATCGTTAGCAAGAACGAGGTTGTGATGTTGGGGGAGAACTTCGATTTCTCTAAGTGTTTTCTTGTGAACACAAAGGTTGAAAACGATATCCTTACAGGTGTGCTCGGGCATCACAGGCTTTATCCAGTGTCCAAATTTATGGAGTATCTCGCTAAAATCTGTCATCCAAATTTTCTCGTAATCTGGGTGAGGATTGAGGGGTGCGTCTTCCGTGGTGCCCAAATGGGCTATTGTCCTTTTATCAAAGGGACCTATGGTTATGAATTCCCCTTCGCCCAAGGGGGAAGCGAACTTTATTTCCTCAGGGAAATCAAAAGAGAGATTGACGAAAGGGTCGTGAAATGTGCCACTAACATCTAAAAGGAAAGAGTTATCACCTTCTTTCAAATCTATTTCCAGTGAGTTGCTGAGGCCAAATTGATAGGGGATATTGTTTAACTTAAAGCGTCCCATAACACTAAGGCTGATGAGCCTCCCCTTCATATCTCTGGGGGAACGAATGATAGTAGCTATATAGCCGTTATGCTTCTTCACATTGGCATCATATTCCTCAGGGTAGAAATTGGGACGTAGGTCTATGGCGATAGAGGTTTTGACAGGTTGAACTTCCTTCATAGATATAACTCGTTTAGGGTAAAAAGGTTCATTCGTGAGGAAAGGAATGTCTCGGGGAATTAGTGAGGTCCAAGGAGAAGTGAATGCTGGACCAATCTCAAGAGCGTTTTCCCAGGCAGAATCGTCAAAATTCAATTCTGTCCAATTAGGGGGAAACTTACTGGCATCATATACCTCAGCCCATGCTTGCTGACAACTTATCCTTATCGAAGCCCTCTTAAAACCCTTATGTTCTGTGGTTTTCCAGGAACTGTCCGTCGTTATGCTCTTCACTACTTTACCATTCCTTCTGAAATCCAACTGAGCTAAGAGTCCCCCTCTTCCTTCTATATATTGGAATGTGCTGATTCCATAATGGGTTACTAAAACAGCGATTATATTTTCGCCCTGTTTAAGAAGATGTTTTATGGAATAGGTGTCGTATGATTGCTCAAAAGGCCAGGAGCGAACTGGACCCCAACCCAAAAATTGTCCATTTAAATAAAGAAAGTAACGGGAGTCGGCAGTTATATGAAGCTCCGCTTCATCAAAATCCTCTGGCACTTCGAGGACCTTTCTGAAAGCGAGCCAGTAATTGCGGGGATGTCTCCCGCTATTATCCCAAATCCACTGGGCTTTCCATTGCATACAGAGAGCTCCTCCTTCTATAAGGAAATTTAAAATACTGGCAATATTCTATTGCTTTTTCTCAAAAACTTACAAACAATTTTTAGCATATAACTCGACCCCGTAGTATATAATTAAAAACGGTGATGATAAGATGAAATACAGCGTCTTCACAGTTATGATGGGGCCTCTTCCCCGAGAAGAGGTTGTGGAACTCCTCCTTCGCTATGGCTATGAAGGAGTAGAATGGCGGGTTCATCCTGAGTTCCATCTCAATCCAGAGAATATGAAGGAGGAAGTGAAGGAAGTAAGCAAAATATGTCGAGAAGCAGGATTGCAAATAGTCGCCCTATCTCCTTATCTACCACTCGGCTCACCCCTTTTGGAAAAGGTCGTTTATGCCGCTGGAGAATATGGCGTTCCTTTAGTAAGGATAGGAGTCCCTTCTTACACAGGGAAGGCTTGCTATTGGACACTCTACGATGAAACGAAGAAGAAATTGGAACAATTTGAGAAAGTCGGGGAGAAAACGGGCGTTAAGGGAGTAATAGAGATTCATATGGGGAACATTGCCACCAGTCCCAGTCTTGCCAAGTGGCTGTTGAAAGATTTCAACCCTCGCTATGTGGGAGCTATATTCGACCCGGGCAATATGATAGCGGAGGGATATGAAGCGTGGAAGATGGGTTTGGAGATATTAGGTGAGCATTTGGCTCACTGCCACGCTAAGAATGGAGGGTGGTTCAAACAAGATAAGGAATGGAAATTCTCCTTTGTCCCTATGGACGAGGGAATAGCAGATTGGAAAGATATTCTTCATAGCTTGCAAGCAGTGGGCTACGATAGCTGGATATCATTTGAGGATTTCTCCCCCCTTCCCCTTGAAGAAAAACTAAAGAGAAACATTGAGCTATGTAAAGAATGGGAGAAATGAGGTGAAAGATATGCCCCGTTTGACGAGAGAAGAAGTAGAGCATGTTGCTTATTTAGCGCGCCTTTCCCTTACCGAGGAGGAAAAGGAGATGTTTACAGAGCAGTTAAACCGCATATTGGAAGCGTTTGCGAAACTTCAGGAATTACAAACAGAGGATGTTGAGCCTCTTTCCCATGTCATCCCCCTCAAGAATGTGTTTGCTGAGGACGAAGGGAAGGATTGGCAAAGTTTAACGACTGAGGAAGCGCTTGCTAACGCTCCTGAGCAAGAAAATAACCACTTTGTAGTCCCTCGCATAGTAGAGGATTGAAAAATATGAAGATATTTGAACTCACCGCAAGGGAAATTAGGGAAAAGATAAGAAAAAAAGAGATTAGTCCAAGGGAGATTATATCTTCATACCTTGAGCGAATAGAGGCTATAGAGCCAAAGATAAGAGCATACATAACCGTTGCCTCCGAGACTGCTATTGAAATGGCAGAAAGTCTGGAAGAACGTTTGATGAAGGGAGAGGATGTTGGGATTTTGGCGGGTATACCCATAGCAATAAAGGACAATATTTGCACGAAGAACATGCGCACCACATGTGCCTCCCGTATTCTGGAAAATTTCTTTCCCCCGTATGACGCCACAGTTGTTAATCTTCTAAAAAAGGCTGGGGCGATAATAATAGGGAAGACCAATATGGATGAATTCGCTATGGGGTCCTCTACAGAGAATTCCGCCTTCTTCCCTACCCGCAATCCCTATGATTTGGAGAGAGTGCCGGGTGGTTCCTCCGGCGGCTCGGCTGCCGCCGTAGCGGCAAGAGAAGCACCTTTAGCCCTCGGCTCCGATACAGGTGGTTCTATCCGGCAACCCGCTTCATTCTGTGGAATAGTTGGGTTCAAGCCAACCTATGGCAGAGTATCCCGCTATGGATTGGTCGCATTCGCCTCCAGTCTCGACCAGATAGGTCCTTTAACCACCAATGTGGAGGATTGTATACTATTGTTCTATGTTATAGGTCGCTACGATCCATTAGATTCCACCTCTGCTCCGCTTCCCACACCCTCTTTGGAGGAAATGCTTATTCCAGAAGCCAAAGACTTAAGGATAGGACTTGTTGAAGAACTTTTTGGTGAGGGAATAGAGAAAGAGGTGAGGGAAGGAGTTTTAAATGCGGTCAGATACTTTGAGGAAATGGGAGCAAGTTTGGAATGGGTTTCCCTTCCTCACCTTTCTTATGCCCTCCCCTGCTATTACATAATAGCTCCCTCAGAAGCTTCCTCTAACCTTGCGAGATATGACGGAGTAAAATATGGGCTGAGGGTGGATGCGGAGGGAGTAATACCTATGTATATGGAGACAAGGGACAAAGGCTTTGGCCCCGAGGTAAAGAGAAGGATAATGCTGGGAACTTATGCACTTTCAGCTGGCTATTACGATGCCTATTACCTCAAGGCATTAAAGGTGCGTTCTTTGATAAAGCGAGATTTCGACAGAGCTTTTGAGAAATTCGACATCCTTATATCTCCAACCTCTCCCATTCCCCCCTTTAAGATTGGGGAGAAAATAGACGACCCTCTGAAAATGTATATGGCTGATATTTGCACTATACCTATTAATCTTGCTGCCTTACCCGCTCTTTCCATCCCCGCTGGCTTAGATCCTCAGGGACTACCTATAGGATTACAGATGATAGCCAAACCCTTTGAGGAGACCACGCTTCTACGCGCCGCACTCGCCTATGAGAAAGCACATCCCTTCCTCCCTCTTAAACCGTCCCTCTAAGGCCTTACCAAGGTGAAGCAGGAGGAAGGGGAGAGGTTAGCTGGGAGGCTGGCTTCCCCTCCACACCATTCAATAGTGCGCTTACAAAGAATGTTATATCCTTTATCAGGTCGTCCTTGTCGTAAAGGGCGAGGGTGTAGGAAGTGTTTGAGGTGGTGTCTATAAACTTTGGAGAACTCTCGTCTTCCCTCTGCTTGTAGATTTTATACGAGCTTGCTCCATTCACAGAATCCCATTGCATCTTCACCACCTGCTTAGTGTAATCGTAATGTCCGGAGGCATCCCTTGCCCAATCCCTCTCCACGGAGAAATTTTGAGGAAGTGGTGGAGAGGGTGCTCCCCCGCCACCTCCTCCACAGGAGGTGAGAAGCAAAGCCAAACCAAGGGTAAGGAATAGAAGGGTTTTATTCATCGCAGGTTCACCATCCTTATAGCTTTTACAATCTGGTTTGCATCATCTTGGGCCATCAACTCTATTATATAAATACCAGCGGGCAAACGCCTTCCCTCTTTATCCCTACAATCCCAGAAGAAGCTGTTTATCCCTGCGAAACCTCTTTTGTTTATACCTCCTATAGTTCTCCCATCTAAACCCTTTATCATCAATCGCACATTGCATTCTCCGCTTAAGTTCCAGAAGATGTTAACTCCTCCTCTTGTAGAGCGCACCTCTAATCCGCTTATCAAAAGGCTGGGAAGAAGACCCCTCCCAGCCTCAACTATAATCCGTTTCTCCCCTTCAATATCGAGTTCTACGGAAGGCGTAGTGGGAATATAAATCCGTCTCTTACCATCTCTTAAAATCATCTGGACTCCTTTGGGAAGTTGCGACAAGTTAGTAAAGCGAAGGGTAACAGCTCCTTGATCTCGGAGACACAATGTCCAGGTATGTGTTGGACCCTTCTCCTCCTCAAGAGAAATGAGGAGGGGTTGATTGTTCTTGAGTATGAAAAAGCGGGGAGAATAAGTGGATGAGGGCGGGGAAGGAGGTAATGGAGCTTGAAATTCCCTCCTACTCAATCCTATGTAAACGGTTTCGTCTTTTCCATCAGGGAATAAGGCTTGCACCCCGATGCTCCAGAGCATATCACCATAATCCTTGTGTCGCACCTCTTTAGAGGACCAAGGGTTAACTGGAAACACAAGAGTGCAATTTTGTTTAACCCTTGCCCAGTAGCCAAACCAAGGGTAAAGGTACCTCTCCGCTCCCTGGAGGGAAGAGGAGGCTATTTTATAGGTCGTTGTTTGAGAATCCCAACGATAAAATAGAGGAGCTATGTAAGAAGTAGCTTCGGAAATAGGAAGCAGGTTGCTTCCTACTTGAACCTTTAGTGAACTTACCGGGATAACATAGGGCCAGGGAAGCCCAACGATTTGCCAACCTTTCTCGAGGTAGACCGATACCTGTTTATCTCCCTTTTCAATTTTTCCATTGAATATGATGTTTGGAGGAGTAGATGAGAACTTGACCCACAGCCCTCCACCAGGGATAAGTGTGGGATCGCTTGAAAACTCATAGCCCACCCCCCTCCACAGGGCCGAGTGCTCCAAGTTTGTCAAAACATTTCTAACTTTGTTATCTTTGACTTTGAAAGGTATTGAAACGAGCTCTATTGTCTTAGAAGGGAGGTAAGTAGCAGGAACATTAAAGTTAACCGTTATTTGAGAGACATTACCTACCAAGTCGGAGGCAGAAACGATAAGAGAATGGCTGCCTGAGGAGAGCGGTGAAGGAGGGAAACCAATGTAGCAGTCATTTAGAGCATCATAGGTCAGGGTAATATTCTGGTTATCTAACTTAAAACTTAAGTTTTTATCGTTTAAATGGTCGTCTTTTATCCGAACCGCAATAGGAGGATAAGGTGAGACATTGCCCCCCAAGGGAGATATTGTTTCAATTTTTGGCGGGATGCTATCCACGGTAGTGGAAACTATGTTGCTTTCAATAGATATATCAGGCAGGGAAGCTTTATTTGAAATAATGACCCCATTGGCCACAGAACTACCGATCTTGACTTTAAAGGAAACATTCCCCTGGGCACCAACGGGTAGATCCAACTTCCATTTTAGCTTGCTACCATCAAATATGGGGTTTCCCGTAGCGCTATTTTCCACATAGGTTGTGTTTTGGGGGATTTTGTCAGTTAAGGTAAGATCTTTAAGATTGTAATTACTATTATTCTTATAGGTTATTGTGTAAGTCAACTCTCCTCCTGGTTTCGCTATCTCCTTATCAACAGTCTTTTTGAGGGCAACAGGAAGCGGGGTAGCGAAGGCTTTGAGGCAAACATTTGTGTTAGGGAGGTAAGTTGTTATATCGCTCCATTGCTTGCCATCTGGACTTACGAAGCTTTCTCCGGGGTTCGCTCTTGCCTTGCTACTATAACCTCCAATGGGCGTTTCCACAGCAACCGGTAGATCCCATCCTGGTGTATTGATGTATATAACCACTGAGAATCTTTGCCCACTTGATACAACTACAGGTGAATCTAATATTACCGTATGATAACCAGGGATAGCAAACTCTCCGTTTTTGGAACTCTTGAGTGTTCCACTTATTGGTTGCCCAGGTGTGACTCCCGTATACACATAGACAGCGTAGATAGAATTAGGCACAGGGGTATAGAAGCTCACCGCCATTATTGACTCAGTGCGTATAGCAGCGAATATGTTAGCGAACCAGGCAGTGGAGCTATATGAATAACCTACTAGGCTGGTAAATCCCAATGTATCATACTGATACATAGAGGCGTAATTATTCACACTTTCACCAGCGGGGAAGATAACATTAGAGGTGCCAATTTGGGAATCATAGTAAGAAACATAAAAGTAGCCGCCGTCTCCCCAACTAGGACCCCAACTATTACGAACTATGAAGGCACCATCTCCGAGAGGTTGGAGCGAAAAGTTAGTGCGAGGATAATTATCGTCCCAGCCCACGATACATACTGCGTGATTTGCCCACTCTGTGCCATCATAGTAATAAGCGTTAGTAGAGGAGTTGAAATAGTAATCGTCATAATACATAGCTGTAGAGACCGCTCCATATCGCATAATTGCCTGTTTTATGATGTCATTATCAAGTGGTCCGGTGCGGTCAGGTAAGGATAATACCTCTTGAATGTGCTTCTTCACAGGTTTTGGTGTCCACGGCTCAGGATTAGGATAAGGGTCATCCACTTCTGCCACAGGTCCCATCCATCCGCTGAGATAAGCTGTGGAAAGCGAAGAGTTTCCACTATCCCAGCCAAGACCGTCATAATTATCCTGCACCCAGTTAGCGAGGTTGTTTTCGGAGAAGTCCCATACTTCCCCAGATGCTGTGATAGTGCACGATTCAAGGGAACCATAGGTCGCAAATGCCCAACAAGTTCCATATTCACCTTGATCCTTTACCGGTGTCAACTTTCCCTCTGTTCGCAGGTCATACTTAGCTGGCATGGGCTGGCGAACAATCTTTACCCTTCTACCTTTACTTATATAAGATATGTCTATAGGAGGAGGTATAAAACCTAAGGGGTGTCCCCCTTTAGTGAATAAAGGGGGGATCACCCCAGACCGGATCTTCTGTTGATATCCTATAAATTGCGGGTTAAGTGGGGCTACCTGTATATGTTGAGCAAAAGAAATAGCACACCATCCTAACCATAGAGTAAGCCCGGTTAATAAATTAGGTTTCATTGAACAGGCTTTCTTCATCTTTAAAATTATAACCTCCTTTCTTTCTTAAAAATCCTAACCAAATTCTTTTCCCTATTCAACATTCCCAAATAATAAAACCTGATTTTGTTGAATAAACATTTTTATTCAAAAATTATAACCGCCCTGCCCCCTTTCATTACCACCATGAGGTTATAAAAGAAAAGCATAAGCTTTATTTCCTTGAATATCCTTCCCCCCTAAGACTGTCTCCCCAAACAATCTCTTGAAGACAGAGAAGAAATTCTCAGCTACTGCTCGGCTACTATAACCCACCTTCCTTTTCCAGGAAAGTGCATCGCCTTTATATTCGCGAACAATGTGCTCTTGCAGTTTCACTTTTAGGTCTCGCATTTTTTCTATGTTTTATGCCCGGATATATTCCCTTTTCCCTAAGAAACAGGTTCTTTCATCAGTTACCTCAAAGGCTATAACCTGCTTTCATATTGGAAGGTTCGAACCAAGAAGGTGGTATAATCTGGTGCGGGATTTCCTAGGACTTTCCCGAGAGATTCAGCTATTCCCTCTAACTGGCGATAAGGTATCCTGAACACAACCCGAAGTAGGGCAAAGACTTTTATAAAATTATTGGGAGAAAAAGGTCTTCCCCTTTCTTCTTCCCCTCTTTTAACTAATGCCTCGTTATATCTTGGCCAAGTATACTTATCTCCTATTTTTATATTCCATCAATACCTATCGTAAGCTCTTCGACTTAATTATTCAACAAACCCCAAAATTTGTTTCCCTAATTACCTAAACAATGAAACCTCAAATTTCTACTCAGGACCAAGCGAGTTAGAAATAAGGACAAGGGATGGCAAAGGAAATAAAAATCGGGCGCCTTCACCGTTATTCTTCAAAGGGTTTCTAGGATACTCATATTTGCTTTTAATTTTCTTTGAAACTTAAAAACTCTTTCCTAAAATTAAGGTACAATATAATACAGAGGCGGTGATTATGCGGCGAATCGTTTTACTAACTTTATTCTTTGCTTCTTTTTCCTTCGGTAAGGAGTTTCTCCACCCCGATATATTCTCACTTTTTGCTCCAGCAGGAGGAGAAACAAGGATAGCCAATGCGCTTTGGTGGGAGAATCCGGAAGATAAGCGATTTACAAAAAGGGAAGTGGTCATCGCGGACTTGAAAGGGCCGGGTGTCATAACGATGATTCACTTCGCTATGCCAGAGAGATTAAAGCTGGATAGAAGCGTAATTATGCGTATCTATTGGGATGGAGAAAAGACCCCCAGTGTTGATGTCCCCCTTGTAGATTTCTTCTGTGACCCCAATGGGACGATGGACAATATAGACACCATCCTCGTGGACAAAAAGCGAGGTTGGAATGCCTACTTCCCTATGCCATTTCGGAAATCCGCTCGTGTAGTCTTGTATTTCGACGACGAGCATATCCCTGAGGAAGCAATCTATGCCTATACTCCCTGTTATTCCTATGTGATGTGGCGTCCTCTTAAATCCCTACCCCCTGATGTTTATTATTTCCACGCTTACTGGCGGCAGGAGAAAATACTTCTCGGCAAAAGGGATTTTATAGCTTTAGAGGCAAATGGGCAGGGACATTTAGTAGGCTTAAATGTGACGGTCCGAGGTGTCTCCCCTGGTGGAATCGGCTATCCCGTTGACCAGAATGTTAAGTTCTACATAGATGGGGAGAAGGAGCCTTCCATAGAATGGCAAGGAATGGAAGATGCTTTCGGATTTTCTTACGGTTTCCCAGAGGAGAAGGCGATGTTCCTTTACAGGGGATGGCACCCCTATTATAAAACGGGCGCCTTCGCTTACAAGTTCCTCCTAAATGACCGTATCTCCTTCTCCAAATCGCTAAAGGTTTCCATAGGTTTTGGTAAGAACGAACATCCGGTGTTCAGACAAATTTTCTCTCAACCTACTCACACTCTGGAATTCTCCACCACAGTCTATTGGTATCAGAAGGAACCCCATTATCCTAATTCACCCCTTCCACCTTATAGGCTTCGCCTTCCTTCCCCCGATGTGGAGCAGGTAAGGGAAAAGGAAAATATAGCACAGAAATATAGAATAGAGGGGGTTACTTTGAGCCTGCGTTGTGGTCATCCTGATGGGGATGTGGAATTTATCGAAAAGGGATGGGATTATCGTTGGAAGGAAGGATATTCCTTCTATTCAACTGCTTTATGGCCTGGTGATGTTAATCACTGCTGGGCAGGTTGGAAACAATTGAGGTTTGATATTCTATGTCCCAAAGGAACTAAAGGAAAACTAAAAGTCTTCATAATTGACCCCGATAATTTCGCCGGTGGGAGGAAACAGAGGATAAGCGTTGCAGGAAGGGAGATAGGAATATTTGAAAACTTCCAGAAAGGCAGGTGGGTAGAGGTGGAAATAAGTTCAGAAGATACGAAGGACGGCGTCATACGCATAGTTATAGATAACTTGAAAGAAGGTGGTAACGCTGTCGTCTCTTTCGTCCAATTCGAAGTGGGAGGATAAATGCTAAGCTAAACGGTATCTCTATAAACCACAACGAGAATGGGGGTAATTCTCATCCTTAAATAATGAAAGCGGTTACTTTACGAGCTTTACTGATAGGCATAGGCTTCTCCATCTTCGTTAACACCTGCTCACCACTCACGGAGAGCAGGGCTTTCAGCAATTTCTCCTGGAGTTACCTTCCAGAAGGCGCAGTAATTCCTTTTCTCTTTCTTCTTTTCTTCAATTTTCTCCTCCAATGCTTAAAACCACAGATTGCTTTAAGGTCAGGAGAACTTTTTGTCATCTTCGCTATGGCGCTTGTTGCTAACTCCACTCCCATCTTCCTTATCTATATGTTCTTATCTGCGATCGCTTCTCCTTTATATTTCTCTTCTCCTGAGAACAAATGGGAGAAAGAACTTACCCCCCTATATGAAGCCTGGGTTGTTCCTAAATGATAAGATCGCAGCAAAGTGGTTTTTTGAAGGGCTGCCAGATGGAGAGAAAATTCCTTGGGAAGCATGGCTAACCCCTCTCTCCCATTGGCTTCCCTTCTTTTTCGTTCTCTTCGTTGCCTCATACATAGCCATTGTTCTCTTTCGCCGCTACTGGATGGAGAATGAGAAGCTTGCTTACCCCCTGATGCAGGTTCCTTTGTTCTTAGTGGAGAAAAGCGGAAGGGAAAGGCTCTTTCACAAGCCTCTTTTCTGGAGTGGGGTGAGTATCCCATTCCTTATTATGGCTGAACATACACTCCACCTCTATATTCCCTCTTTACCTTCCCTTCCCGTTGACCACTTGGGCTGTTTGGATTGGGGATGGGCGCCCGTCCGCAGCCAACCCCTTCTTTGCTTCAATTTTCTTGCCTTCGGCGTGGGTTTCTTCGTCCCCACAGATGTGCTTTGTGGAATTTGGTTCTTCTATGTGCTAACTCTATTTGAGGAAGCGCTTTTCCACCGCTTTGCCATAGCTACAGGTTCGGGAGGAATGTTCGTCTGGGGAAATGCAGCCATCGCCTGGCAGTCTTTGGGAGCCTTCCTCGTCTTCACCGTTTCCTTTATACTACTTGCTCGGCGTCATATCATAAAGCTCCTTCTGAGCTTCTTCCGTAAGGACAATTATGGAGAAGAACTTATACCACCTCGCTTCATCTTGCCCCTTTTTATCTTCTCACTTGGTTACCTCGTCCTCTGGCTCAATTGGTCTGGAGTTCCTCTTATAGTCGCCATAACCTTCCTCCTCTTCCTCCTTTTGATTTACACCGGATTAGCAAGGATAATATGCCAAGCTGGAATCTTTTATATAGTTCCTCCCGTTATAGCTCAGAATATCTGCATTTATGGATTTGGAAGCAAAACCCTGGGGCATAAGGGGATGGTTGCTCTTGGATTATCCTACTCATGGCACGGGGACACCCAGGATGTCTTCTCGGTATTCGCTAGCGAGGGAGCAAAGCTCTGGGAAACTAAGACAGTCAAAGGTTGGCACTTCTCAATTGCTTTGTTTTTGACCGCCGGCATAGGTTTGATAGTAGCGCCACTTTTCATCATCTATACGGGCTATAACCAAGGAACCCTGACCTGGAACACCTGGATATTCAAAAGCTGGGGTCCAAGCACCTATGAGCAAGTGCTCAGCCAGATAAGAAATCCTTTTGGGTTCAAAACCGATTACTTTCTCTGGGCGTTAGGCGGAGCAGTATTTATGTTTCTCTTCACCTATCTTCATCTGCGCTTCGTTTGGTGGCCAATTCACCCCATCGGTTTAGCGGTAGCTTCTTCCTTCACTATATACGCGGTCTATTTGGGTGCATTTTTCGCCTGGTTAGTGAAGACGGCCATCCTCCACTGGGGCGGGCTTAGAGCCTTCAATAAGGCGATGCCCTTTTTCATCGGTCTGGTTGTGGGGCACTACTTGGGACGCACCATTTCCCTCGTCCTCTACTCTGTCCTGGGCATAGGAATGATGTGAATTTAGAAGGGCTCATACCAATTCAACAGATCGGGGATAGGCTTGCCGTCCCTTCCTAATATGCGGAGGTAAAATCCCCAATCCCCTCCTAACTGCCCTACTTTTAAAACTATTTGGTTCCATCCCTTCCTCAGCTGGATATGGACTTTATTTTCATCTGGTCTCGCAGGCCGAGGGGAAAGATAAGCGAAAATCTTCTCACCATTCACCCAGGCAATGCATCCATCGTCGCTTCCCAGTAGTAGGAGGGCTGGTTTATCCTCGGGCGAGTAGACATAAGTGAAGGCATAAGCAAGGACATTATCATGCTTTCCAAAATATCCAAGCAAGTCTATATAAATGGGCGCCGCTCCAGATTCGTCAAACGATGGCATCCTCACATTTGTCATCTTTTCCTCCACCCCCTCCAATTTGGTGGGGATTTCCTTTCCTAACCACTCCTCAGGTGGATAAAATTTTCCCATCCCCTCGTTGTTTATGTTATCGTAAACCCCAAAGAGGCGGAATGCCTGTAGATAGGAGCAGTCCAACTCCCAGGGTATTTCCCTTCTTAAAACTCTATTTTGAGGGAAGATTATCATTACATTTATACTCCCCAACATTCCACCCAATGGTAAACATTTACCCTCCCATTTCACCTCGAACTCTCCGCTCATTGTCCCCTTTATTTCCTCTCTGACAAAATCATATACATTTCCCCCCACTATGCTCCATCCTTTCCCTTCCCCATCAACAAGATACACCCTTACCAAGCTCGGCAGTTCTACATCATCGGGGATGAATAGGTTGAAGCGGAGCTTATATCCCACTTTAAAGGTTTGTAGAGAAATCCCCAGGGCTTCCCAAAGAATCCGGTTTCTCCCCTTGACTTCCGGCATCGTCCAAAGCGACTCTACTAGCCTACTATACATCTCCTTTCCCCTTTCCAGGTCTTCCTTTACCCTCTGAAAATCTCCTACTATTAGTTTGTCCCTCGCCAATTTGCTAAATTCAATTGCTCTGTTTAAGTAACCCAGAGCTTCAGCGGGAAGCGAGGGAGAATAATCGCTTAAAGAGGATAATTTTTGGAGAAGATTATCTATCTCACTGTAAAGTCCCACTGCTTCGCTGATCGACCTACTGAGGCTCACCTTTACCCTTGTCTCCTTTCTTATAGAATAAGAAGGCGTTTGGATATAGAGCTTCATCATATCACGGTCGTAATGCCAACTGCCCCTAACAAGTTCTTCCTTATTCCTTACTTTTCTTAGATCCCTTTCGTCAACCTTAACCTCTAAGGGGTGGGCAACACCGTTTATCACTATTAGATAGGAACGCTCTGCTTTCTGTCCATCATAATTCCCCTTTGTAGCTTCTATTATAATTTTTATATCCCTTCCCTTTTCATCATAGACAATCCTTGTGGTGGCAAACTTGCCTTTCAAGTAATCAAGGCTCAATCCATCGTCCTCATAGAGGGTGAATTCCCCCTTATGCCCCGCATAGATGTTGAGTATCAAAGGGTCAATCGGCTTCTCCCCGATATACTGCATTTCTTTTTGCATCGGTATTATCGCCCCTGCTTTGACAAAGACGGGCATCTCGTCTATTTTCGCCTTGTAAAGCAGGGTGCGAGGTCCTTTATAGACCCTGTTGTTGAAGAAATCATACCAAATGCCAGGAGGTAGATACACTTCCTTAGTAGCGACACCGCCCTGTGTTGGTTGATCTATAGGGGCAACGAGGAGATTGGGACCGAAGAGATACTGGTATTCATATTTATAAGCTTCGTCTAACCCTGGATAATGGATGTAAAGCCCTCGGCAGAGGGGAACTCCGCTCTCGTGAACTTCCCGGGAGACGGTGTAGATATAAGGAAATAAACTATAGCGTATTTGGAAATACTTTTTGGCTATCTCTTCCGCTTCCGGGCTATAATCCCAGGGGAGGCGCCTTCCGTGATTGCTGTGGAGTCGGAGAATAGGGCTGAATGCGCCGAACTGCACCCAGCGAACATAGAGTTCATCAGGAATCTTGTCGCCCATAAATCCACCTATATCGTGAGACCAATAAATTCCCACATTGCCTCCCTTGACGGTAAAGGGAATCTCATATCTCAGAACTTCCCATTGGGAGAAGGTATCCCCGGAAAAGCCCACAGGATAGCGATGTGTGCCCGAGCCGACCAACCCCTGCCTGCCAAATATCAAAGCCCTCCGCTTGCTGAAATTCTGCTCCGTTTCGTAGTAGACCTTGTTAGTCCAGGCGAAATGGTCTATCCCTGGGGCGCTTGCTCCAGCCCCATCTATCCAGAGAAAATCAACCCCTTGCTTCAAAACCGAATGCAAAAGAATTTTCCCGAAGGCTTCCGCATCTCTCTTGTTTGCCAAGTTGTAGCCTACGGAGTTTCGTCCCTCGGGATTAACCCCCAGTGCCTCACAGAATTCCCTGAAATGGCTATCTTCAGCAGGTATAGGTGTGCCGGGATGAGTGTTAAGCGTCACTTTTATGCCCTGCTTATGACACCACTCTATAAATTCCTCGGGATGGGGGAAGTATTGGGGATTCCAATCGTAAGCCTCCCAACCATACAGATGCCAATCGACATCTATCACAAGGATATCCAGGGGAATCCTTTTCTGGCGGAAAGTATTTATGATATCCATTTCTTCTCTATCCGTATATGGCCAATATCGGGAATACCAGGCGCCGAAGGCATAGCGAGGTAGCATAGGTATACGTCCTGTAAGGCGAGTATATTCCTTCAAAGCAAGGGAATAGTTATCTCCGTAGCAAAAGAAATACCAATCCTGTTGGGAAGTCGGGGGGCGAGGTTTCCACCATTCTTCCTTTACATCCCAAAGGGGATGGGGGGTATCATCAAGGAAGAAGTAGCCGGAGCGACTGAGGACGCCGGGAGGAAAAGGGGGCAGATTATCCCGGGAAACACCGTCCAAGGCGGCTACCGTTCCTCCGAGATTCTGAGGATCATCATCACCCGGCTTCCAATTCATAGCCTTATTGCCCACCTTCCAGGAAATGCTCAGATTTTCCCTGCCCAAGGGTCCGCTCCCTAAAAGATATTTTAAAGTGAGCATCCTCGTCTTCAGAACAAGCCATTCCTTTTCCTCGGTCACCTGGTAATCGGCTTTGCCCCAATCCCTACTTTGGACAAGGATGCTCGGCTCATCTATGAATTTCCCTTCCGAGGAGTATTCAAGGCGAATAAGAGAGGGAGAAATAACGGTGAAGCGAACATCCTTGGCGATGACCTTTTGTCCTTCTCTCTTTATCTCTACCTTTGCTGTAGCAGGGGCGGAAAGAATGGGAAGGTGAAATAAAATGAAAATTAAGGGTAATATCTCCCGAATCTTCTTGCTCTTCATTCCTATATAACCTCCCTACGGTAAGCATTTTATCCTCTATTATTATAGAGATTGAGCAAAAAGAGAAACAACAGAATTATTCACCCTCATTCCATTTTATGTTAAAATAATTCTTACTATGAGAAAGCTTGCTATTTTTCTAACCTTTTTTATCGTCGTTCTTTCTCAATCTATAACGAACGAAATAGCCAAGAAGTGGTCCGCTCTTAAGACCTTCTCTGCTACCCTGGAAGTTAAGAAGGTCAAAACAGCCAAGCTCTCCCAGCTCGACCCCGATTACAAGTATCTCTTCAATGCGAGGAAGACGAACATCTACTACCAAGCTCCTCATTCTCTCAGAATAGAGGGCACTCCTTATGGCGTGTTGCGGGTAGTTTATATAATTAATGGAGGTGGTTATACCGTTTTAATACCAGCGATTGCTTTTAGAAAGGAAGAGAATTTTAAATACATAGACCAAAGGACCCTGTCCCTTGACTTTGGCATAATTGGTCCCGATTTCTGGGAGAATTACTCCCTTAAAATCCTCCAACAAACCAAGACAAGCATTCAGATTGAGGCAATCCCAAAAGATAAGAGTAGAAAGAGGGTTATCTGGCTCAATCCCAGCGACCTTTCCCTCCAGAAATCGGTAAAATATAATAGTTTAGGAAAGGTCAATGTCATATACACTTTTGAGAATCACTTTAAACATCCCTCTGGTGTGGTGGTGCCCAGAAAAATAAAGATGTTTTCCCCCGATGGGGAATTAGTAGGGGAGGGTGAATTCAAGGACATAAAAATAAACACTCCTTTCTCTCCAAACCTCTTCTCCTCTTGATAAAAAATTAGCGGAAGGAGCGGAAGAATAAATGGATTTATTTTCTGCTATTAAAAATAGAAGAAGTGTCCGCCTCTTTCAAGATAAGTCTGTTCCTCTGGAGGATTTGAAGAAGATAGTGGATGCAGGGAGGCTTGCTCCCTCCGGTTACAACCTTCAAAAACGAGAATTCATCATAATAACCGATAAGAGCATTCTCTTGCGTCTCAACGATATCCAACCTGTTTTCGATGCGGGAGCAGCCATAGCGGTAATCGTTGAGAAAACCAAATACGCCATTGAAGATGCCTCAGCAGCTGTTGAAAATATCCTCCTTGCTGCTACTGCCCTCGGCTATGGTTCCTGCTGGATAGAAGGGACCCTGATACCCCACGAGAAATGGGCGAAGGAACTCCTGGGCATACCTAAAGAGAAGAAATTGTTCGCCTTAATTCCAATTGGGGTGCCTTTAACATCTGGCGAGCAAGCGCCGAAGAAGCGGTTGGAAGAAATCACCTATTTAAATTTATATGGTGTGAAGCTCCCCCAATCCACTCAAACAAACGATTAGATGGAGGAAGATGTATTTGTCTCCGAGGAAATAGATGTTTCCTTCGCCCGAAAACCGGGACCGCCCACATCGTTCACTTGGCGCGGGAGAACTTTTAACATAGTGAAGTGTTCGTTCCAAGGTAGGAAGTTAGATTTTGGTAAACGGTGGTGGCAAAGACATCATAAGGATTACTACATAGTTGAGGATGAAAACCATAATATCTTCCAAATATACTATAACCGAGGACCCCGTAGAAGATACTGGGTTTTGCTCAAGATAATAAGGTTGGTCTCCCCTGATATACTTTCGTCTCCCGAGGCGCTATGCGATAAACCCTTCTAAGAAGAACAAAAACGAAGTTGACCTAAAAGCAAAATAGGAGGAAAATATAGAAAATGGAAAAGGCTATAAAACTACCTCTTGGAGAAGAGGTGATTAGCCAGTTAGAAGCGGGAGATAGAGTTTTGTTATCTGGGATTGTCTATACTCTGCGTGATTCTGCTCATAAACAACTCCTCCAACTTCACAGAGAAAATAAACCTTTCCCCTTCCCCACGCAAAACGCCGTCATTTATTATGCTGCCCCTACCCCACCCAAGCCCGGGCATCCCTTAGGTTCCCTCGGGCCAACAACCGCCAGCAGGATGGATGCTTATGTTCCTATGCTTCTGGAAAGAGGCATCAAAGGAACGATAGGAAAGGGAAGAAGAAGCGAGCGAGTGAGGAAATTATTAAAAGAACACAAGGCGGTATATTTCCTTTCTGCGGGAGGAGCGGGAGCGTATCTTTCTCAATTCGTAAAGGAAGCGAAGCCAATAGCATTTTATGAACTTGGACCTGAGGCAATATATGAGGTTCACTTGGAACGCTTCCCTGCCCTTGTAGCCATAGATAGTAGAGGGAAAAGCATTTGGGGTTAGAAAGAATTATGAGGCGAATTGCTCTGGTTTTTGTCTTTATTTTATCCACTGCCCTTCTTGGGCAGGAGGTGGACTATGGTCCCAAACATATTTCCCCTACTCGTGAAGTCGTCACTCCCCATATTAAATGGCTAAGCCCCTATAGCAAAGGACCCCTTAGCATCCTCTTCCTTACTCATAGAGGTGGTATGAGGGAAATTGTGGAACTCGCTCAGAGAATGGACATCCACTATACTGTCTTTGCCATCCATAGCCCCGATGTCTTCTACGAAAGGGACCCCGCTAATCCTTCCACCCTTACTCCCGAGTCTATGACTGCAGATGGGGAAAACAAACTGGGAAGCTCTTACGATGTCATAGTCTTGGGAAACATAAACTGGAACGCCCTTCCCCTTTCCATCCGTTACCTCGTTCTTAAAAAGGTTAAGGAAGGAACATCGCTCCTCGGCATCATAAGAGGGAAGGACGAATATCTAAACAGGGCTTTGGAAAGAAAAATCTCCCCCGACTTCTCCTTTCTTTTCCCCTACAAGGGGCTCTCCCATTTTGAAAAATATGATGACTTCAACACCTTCCTCAACTCCACTCTCGATGTCTACCAATTCGGAGAGGGTAAGATTTTTCTCCTCAAAGGCTACGATGTTCCCTACAGGATGCAAATCCTCACCCCTTCACCTTCGGGCAACCCACTGGATGTGAAGTATTTGGAATACGATTACTACCTCGCCTATATCTCTCATCTCCTCTTAATCGTCAGTGGTAAGGAACCCGAGGTGCAGATCAAAGCTCCCGATTTCCTAAGTCTGAACCGAGACGATTTCTCCTCCCTCCTCTTCACCTTGGAGAGCAAAGCAAACATTAAGGCATCCTGTTCGTTTATCATTAGAAGCAAGGACAACGAGGTCTTCTCCACTCAAACCCGTGACATATCCTTATCCCCGGGTGAAAACAAACTCAATTTCTCATTCAATAAACTTCCAGCGGGGGAATACTTCGCCGACCTCTGGGTGAGCACCCAGGGCAAGGTTATGAACTTCGGCTCAACCTTCATAAGGCTAAGTTCTAACATCACGATCTCAAGCATAGATATGAAGAATGTCCTTAAAAAGGGGGAACCAGTCTCGGGGAAAATAACCCTGGAGAATGAGATGGAAAACTGGAAGGGCTTCGCCCTTTGGATAGCTCAACGGGATAATTTCGGTAGGATAACCGCGATGAAAGAAATGGACCTTTCCTCTTCTCCTCCCACCCGGAGGATAGAGATTTCTTTTTCTCTCCCAAGGACAAAACCTCTATCCGTCCTTCAATACCTGGATGTAATCCTTTGTAAACGCCAAAAAGGAATTGATTTGTTAGATAGCAAAAGCAAGGTCTTCTTCATTTCCGACCTTTATCCAAAGGACGATATAAGACATATTCTATGGGTAGGGGCCTTTGGCTCCTATCTAACCCCTTACTTTTACCGAGAACTTTTCAAGGAAGGAATTGATACCCAATATACCGGATTTTCGGAGGCAGTCCTTTTAGGCAATCTCTACCACCTCCCCTATGCCACCAGGTTCATAGACCGCAAAACGGATTGGTATCCCCATCCCGATGTCCCCGATAGGACGAAGGACGACCACATCCGCCTTCCCTGTCTTAATGACCCCTCCTATCTTGAGCAAGTTCGCAACGACCTTACCAAAATCGCAGAGCATCTCAAACAGTTCTCCACAAGGGAGTTCTCTATGGGCGATGAATGCCACTTCGTAGGGGGAAACTATGAATTATGTTTCTGCCCTTATTGTGTATCCGGTTTCGCCAAGTTCCTTCAAAAAGAATACGGAACAATAGAGAACCTCAACAGGGAGTATGAAGGGGATTACAAATCCTTTGAAGATGTGAAGCCCCTCACACTTGAGGATGTGAGGGAAAGCCCAAAATTCGCGCCTCTTTGGGTTGACTACCGAAGATATATGGAGGATGTTTGGGCGGGAATATATAAGTTCAGCAGAAGCATAATAGAAAATGTGGTGCCTGAGGCAAAAGTTGGCTACGAAGGAAGCGATATGAGCGTAAACAGTTTCAACGCTGCGGATTTCTATAAACTTATGCAAAGTATGAACCTCAACAACACCTACGATGCGTCCTTTATCCCCTATGCGGTTTCCCACTTCAGCCGACCGGGAAGCCTCCTCGGTTTGGGTTGGTATGGTGGCTACAATCCCTGCAGAAGCGAACTTTATAATCGTTATATCCCCTGGCGGCACCTATTTCGGGGCGCTAATTCCTTCTGGATTTGGCACGGCGAACCGGGAATGGAAGGCGGCGTGGTCGCACCAGACCTCTCTTTTTACGATTTCTTCAAAGCAAATATCGAAGAGGTGAAGGAACTGAAAAAAGGCATAGGAAAACTGATTATGAACGCTAAAAGGGAAGCCGAGGTGGCTATCCTTTACTCTGCTTCCAGCGTCCATTCCTCTACTCTAACCGAGGGATTGCCCCCTATGGAGCAGATTTTAAACGCCCTCGTGGCTCTCCTTGAGGATATAAGATGCTCATTCAAAATAATCTCCTATAAGCAGTTGGAGGAGGGAATCTTGGAGAAGGAAGGCTTTCGCCTTCTCATCCTCCCCTATACACAAGCGATTTCGGTGAAGGAAGCGGAGGCGATTAAGAAATTCCTCCAGGGAGGTGGGAAAGTCGTAGCGGATTTGAGACCCGGCGTCCACGATGAACATGGAAAACCCTACCCTCAGGGAATCCTTGACGAGTTGTTCGGCGTCCGCCAGGAAGCTTCCCCTCAACCAAAAAGAGGGAAGGTTTCCCTTCGTATGGGGAAGGATTTCCCCCAAAATCTTCCCGACGCCTTCTGCGATTTCTCTCTCAAGGTAACGAATGGTCAAGCTCAGGGTGAGTCAGAAGGAGTTCCCTGTTTAATCCTCAAGGAATACGGAAAGGGAACCGCCCTTCTCCTCAACTTCTCCCTCTCCGCTTATTCAGCGACCAGCGAGTCCGCAACTACTTGGAAAGCATTCTTCAAATCCCTGCTCAACTTGCTCGGCATAGAAGAGAAGGTCAAGGTCTTCCCAGATTTGGAAGGTTTGAGAACATATTGGTTTAGGTCGGGACAACTCCGGTATCTGGGGATTTTACAGGAGCCCCCGGAAGGTTGGATGGATTACGCTACGGGCAAAGCTAAGCCCCTTAAACCTTCGCTTGTTAAATTAACTTTTCCCAAGAAGTATCACATCTATGATGTAAGAGAAGGCAAATATCTGGGCTATAGCGATACAATAAGCACGAGTGTTGAACCGGGGAGGGCGAAACTTTACAGTTTACTCCCCTACAAGGTGGAAACTATCACATTGGACATACCTAAAAAGGTCCACCCGGGAGGGGAACTTCCCTACGAGATAAAAATCAAGGGGAGTTCATCCTTATTAGGTCTCCACATCCTTCGTCTCTCCCTCATATCCCCTAAGGGCGAGGAGTTGCCCTATTACAGCGAGAATCTGGCAATAGTGGGAGGGAAAATAAAAGACAACATTCCCCTTGCTATCAACGAGGAAGCAGGAAAATGGAGGTTCAAGGTGAAAGATACAGCCTCGGGAATCTCCGCTGAACGGACATTCACGGTTGAGACAATGTGATAGTAACGATGTCCAAGGGGACCATTTTCCTCCTTCCTCTTTTCGCCTCCCTTCTTTTTGGGAAAGGAGGGAGGGAATATCCCTGTTACCTCATAGATGCGCAGCCAATTCTGGATGGGAAAGCAGAAGAGAAAGTCTGGGCAACCGTTCCCGAGGCGACCGGCTTTTATATCCTTGGAGGAGAAAAATTTGCCCTTGAGAAGCAAACCTATTTCAGAGCAGGTTGGAGGGAGGATGCCCTCTATATCTACCTGATATGTGAGGAGCCAGCGATGGACAAAGTGTCCTCAAAACTCAAAGATGGGGAGGAACTTTACCGTGAGGACAGCGTGGAGTTATTCTTTTTCCCCGGGGGTGCCCCCCATTACCTTCATTTAGTGGTAAATCCCATAGGGAGCAGATGGAACGAGATAGACGCCAGCGGTCAACCGGGGGCTCCCTGGGATTGGCAGGCGAAGGCTCATATAGGGAAGGATTTTTGGGCAGTTGAGGTCAGGATACCTTTTGAGGTGCTTGGAGAGAAGCCCAAGGAAGGGGAGTGCTGGCTCTTTAACATAGGGAGGAACATATACACGGGGCCGAGCTCCGAGCATTTCACCTGCTGGCCTCCCCTAAGGAGCGGTTTCCACGAACTTAGGAACTTCGCCCAATTCATCTTCAAAGGGCAGGTTCCCACAGCTTCAGAAAAAGAGAGGATAGAAGAGGAGATAAACCGTTCCTTCTCCAATTTTTTACAAGGGAAAATAAAAGAGTTTAGGGAGGAATTGGCGAGGAATTCCTCAGGGTATGAAGAGGCGATAGCCTATGGGTTAGAGAGGGAAGAATTAAGGGGGGAGGCTATTTACCTCAAAGAGGGATGGGAAAGCCTGAATCTGCTCTCCGCCCAGGAAAAACCTTCCCTCCAATCCCTCCGTTCCTTCCTCCTCCGCTACCCCACCCTTACCCAAAGATTTAAAGAATTCCACTACAAAGTATTGCTGGAGAAACTGTTTGAATAGAGTTCCCCCACTTTTTCTGAAACTTCAACATTTACTTGGCAAATTCCAACTGAGGGAATAGTATATCCTAAAAAAGGCAGGTGAAATGCAACGGAGAAACTTGCTATTGAAGGTGGGCCGAAGGTTCGGGAGAAACCTTGGCCCCCTCGCCAGCTCTTTGGAGAGGAGGAGAAATCCGCTGTCATAGCCCTCTTTGACAAAGCCATCGCCTCGGGTGAGCCAATCATCTATGAGGGTCCGGAAGAGGAAGCTTACTGCAGAGAATTCTCGGAGTTTATGGGAGGAGGGTATGCCGATGCGGTTAGCTCGGGCACATCTGCCCTCTTCGTCGCACTCCACGCCCTTAACCCCCAACCCTTCACGGAGGTCATCGTCAGCGCTGTAACCGACCCCGGGGGAATGATGCCCATCCTCTTCCTAAACTGTATCCCCATCATAGCAGATGCCGCTCCAGGATGTTATAACACATCTGCTGAGGAGATTGAAAAGCTCATCTCGCCCTTGACCTCCGCTATAGTCGTCGCCCATATAGGAGGGGAACCAGCAGATGTAGAGGAAATCTCAGCCCTGGCAAAAAAACAAAATATCCCCCTTATTGAGGATTGCGCCCAAGCACCTGGCGCTAAGTGGAATGGCAAGTATGTGGGAAGTTTCGGCGACATATCCGTATTTTCTACTATGTTCGGCAAGCACTATTCAACCGGGGGACAAGGAGGAATGGTCTATACAAGGAACGAGGAACTTTACTTGAAGATAAAAAGAGTAGCGGATAGGGGGAAGCCCTTCGGTTTACCCGAAGGCTCCACTAATTGTATCGCTTCCTTGAATTTCAACTCCGACGAACTACACTGCGCAATCGGAAGGGTTCAACTTAGGAAATTACCCTGGATAGTGGAGAGGAGGAGGGAAATCGTGGCTCAAATAGCGGAGGGGATAAAGGACTTGGAAATCATATCCTTGCCTAAACCACCTCCCCCCGCCGAGCCGAACTATTGGTTTTTGAGAATACAGTTCCACAGGGAGAAATCAAAGGTGGAGAAGGAAAAATTCTGTCAAGCCCTATCGGGGGAAGGGCTCCTCGTTATGCCGAGTTATAGATTTGCCCTCCCCCATCTTATGGATTGGTTTAGGAATCGCTCCGTTTTTGGGGAATCGGGTTATCCCTGGGCAAGCCCGGATTATAAGGGCGACCCCCATAGGGAGTTCCCCACACCAAATGCTCTTGGTGCTATGGAGATGAATTTCAATCTCACTATATATGAGAGTTGGGGAGAAGAGGAGGTAAGGGACATAATTAGGTGTTTGCGGAAAGTCGGCGAGGCATATCAGATGGACTGAACAAGGAGGGCGGTGGTAATGATAATTGATGTTCACAATCATCCTCTCTGGTATGGCTATACTCCCCAACGGCTCGTTGAGAATATGAAGGAAAACGGGATAGATAGAACTTGGCTTCTCACTTGGATATGCCCACCTGATGAGTATGACCCAAACTTCCTCCCCTTTCTTCCTGGCGCTCCTGATGGACCCATTCCCATTTCCTCCGCCATTCCCTTCCTCGAGAAATATCCGGATAAATTCGTCTTGGGCTATGCCCCTGACCCCCGCCGTCCCGAGGCAATAGACCGCCTTGCCTTCGCTATTTCCACTTACAATGTGCGTGTTTATGGGGAACTCAAGTTGAGGATGGTGTTGGACAATCCCGACGCCCTGCGGATGTATCGCTTCTGCGCTGAAAAGGGTCTTCCCGTCTTAGTGCATATAGATTATGAGTTCCCAACGGGAACGAAATATCCCCGTCCCAATTGGTGGTATGGGGGAGGGATAGAGGCATTGGAAAGGGCGATAAGGGCTTGTCCAGAGACGATTTTCATAGGGCATGGGCCAGGCTTCTGGGCTCATATATCGGGAGATGACCAGTTTGACAAGGTTCCTTATCCGGAGGGAGAGGTTGTAGAGGGAGGAAAGATAGTGGAAATGTTGAGGAGATATCCCAATTTATACTGCGATTTATCGGGCTATTCGGGTTACAATGCCTTGAATAGGGACCCAAATTTCGCGAGGGAATTTATATTGGAGTTTCAGGAACGGCTTCTTTTCGGCAGGGATTACTTCGATGACTGCCTACACAAGTTCCTCCTTTCCTTTTCCTTGCCGGAGGAAGTTCTTGCGAAAATCCTCTCCCAAAATGCCCTCCGCCTCGTTCCTCCATAATTTCAAAGGGAAGGGGTGGAACCATTGTCAGATTTCTTGTTTCTTCTTTTGCTAATAGTTGGTTTCCTTTTTGGCTGGTGGAGGGGAGGAAGAACAATGGTTCTGGAGTTCCTCTCCGCCTTCTTTGCCCTTGTCCTTTCTACTTTTATCTTCACCCTTCATCCTCTCTCCATAGTGGGCTACATCCTGCTCTTTCTTCTCCTCGCCTTTTTAATAAGCGAGTTCCCTTATCACCTTGCCAAATCCTTTTTTCGCAAAGGGGAGGGTGTCGCTGGTAAGATCTTGGGCGGGTTGCTGGGCTCGCTTCTCTTCTTCCTCCTTGCGGGTGCTATATCCCTCCTTATACCGCCCGGGGAGAACGCTCCCCTCGCCAGGCTGGCGGAAAGGGCAATGCCTCGCTTCCTAATCCTCTCTGAAAAGCTCCATATAGACCCTCCAAAACTGGTTTACCATCCCTCAACTTTTGAGGGGGAATGGTCAAGGGAAGGATTGTGGGAAGGTAAGATAGAGCACAGGTTTGAGCGGTTAGCTTTCTCCCAATTGGATGGAGCTACTTGCATTGCTTGTGGAGGAAAGGTGAAATTTCTCGGCTATTTAAGAAAAGATAAGAATCCCCTGGTGCCCAAATTTCAGTGCACGAAATGCGGGCGCACCTCGGACGGATGCCAGACATTTGAGGGTTTCCACAGGATATATGGAATGTGCCCCGTGGATGAGGCAAAAAAGGGCATTCAATTGGATTGTGGAACTTGGACAAACGGCACCTGGGTGGTGCCAAAGGGTAAATGTCCTGTCTGCGGAAAGGAGTATTAACTTCCCTTCTGAGGGGCTTTCTTTCTTAAAACCTCCCCTACCCTTCTCCATAATTCCTCCTCGGAAGAGAGCTTTAATTCCACCGAAAGGACGAAGAAGGGGAGTTTGAGGGGGAAATTCTCTTCTAATAATCCCTTTACCTTCACCCCGTCCTTATCCGTTATCACTATTGCCTCCGATGCACTCTCTTTGGCTTCCTCTTGTAAAGCGATGAGCTCTGCCTGGCTGAAATGATGGTGGTCAGGAAAAGGACGAAATACTACCTCTCCAGCAAGCCTTTCCAAGGTCTTTTTAAATCCTTCGGGGGAACCTATGCCGGCTATCCCCATAACCCTTTTCCCCTTCAACCACTCAATCGGCACCTTTTCCTCCCCAGGCAGAGTGAGAAGTTCGGAGGGCGCATAATTTGCCTCTAATAGGATGGAGGATGGGTTGATTTCCCTAAGGCGCTGAAGTATTCGCTCCTTTCCCTTTTTAAGTTCGGCGTTATTGAGTATTAGCACATCCGCCCTCTTTAAGCCAGAAAGAGGCTCTCTCAAAGCACCCCTTGGGAATAGGTAGCCATAGCCAAAGGGAGATAGGGCATTCAACATAACTATCTCCAAATCCTTCTTTATTTTGAAATACTGCATCCCATCATCCATAACGATCACTTCCGCTCCCTCTTCCAGGGCTTTCTTCGCCATCTTCAACCTATCCCTTCCCGCCCAAACAGAACTCCTCTCTACACTATTAGTTATGAGAAAAGCTTCATCTCCAAATTCCTCAGGACTTTTAGTTTCTACCTTTCCCTCCCTCCTTCCTCCATACCCCGTGCAAAGAATGGCTACTTTATATCCCATCGTCTCCAACTTCTTAGATAGAAGAATAGTAAGGGATGTCTTGCCCGTTCCTCCCAATGTTATGTTACCGATGCTGATTACGGGGCAAAGGAGTTCTTCTTGGACCATACTTTGGATTTTACGAAAGACAAGGAAAGCTAAAAAATAGGGAAAAGAAAGCGGGTATAAGAGGCAACGAAGAAGTCCAAGGCAAATTTTCCTCTCTCCTCTTATAGTCCTTTTCCAAACCTCTTCTGTTTTTCTTTTAAGGTTTCTCACTGAGCAAGTTGTGAATAAAATGGGCATACCTATCCCCTGCCCCTTGCATTCTGTTCATCAAGGCTTCTGCTTTTCTTTTTATCTCCTCCCCTAAAGCGGGATGTTCGAGCAGAAGTTTGAGTTTTTCCCTGAGTTCCTTTTCGTTTCTGACCTTTATACCTACCCCTTCTCTCTCTACTAATTGAGAGATATCTTGAAAGTTGTTCATATAGGGTCCAAAGAGCACTGGCTTACCCCAAGCGAGCGGTTCAAGGATATTGTGCCCCCCCTTAGGGACGAGGCTCCCTCCCACAAAGGAAATAGTGGAGAGTCCATAGAGGGTGGATAGTTCCCCTACAGTATCTATCAAAATGACGGTGTGGGGGTCTAAATCTGCTTTGGGTAAGGAACTCCTCCTTATAGATATGAATCCCTGCCTGGATAGAAACGCTTCCACTTGTTGTATCCTTTCGGGATGGCGAGGGGCAATTATGAGGCGGAGGTCGGGATGAGATAGTCTTGCCTCCCAAAATGCCCGCAAAACCTTCTCCTCTTCCCCCTGATGGGTGCTCCCTGCCAGGAAAACCTTTTCGTTTTCAAGAACTCTCAGAATGGATCGCAGGCTCTCAAGCCGGGAGGAATTCCTGATGCCGAGGACCTGATCGAATTTCGTATTTCCCAACACCTCCACCTTTCTACCACCACAAAGCCTTACCCTTTGGGCATCTCTCTCCGATTGCATCAGAAGATGGAGTTGACGGAGGAAGGGAGCGAAGAAGAAGCGGAGGGCTCTTAAGGAGAGGAGACTTTTATCCGATATTCTCCCATTTACTAGCACTACGGGTATTCCCAGCAAGCGAGCCCAAAAGATGAGGTTAGGCCATATCTCTGTTTCCACAAGGCAAAGAAGAGCGGGCTTCAATCTCATCAAGGCAAGGAGGGGGAAGGGAAAGAGGTCAAAGGGGAAGAAGAATAGCCGGGCGAAGGAAGAAAGATGCTTTTTAGCGGTTTCCATTCCCGTGTGCGTTATCACCGAGAGAAGAAGGGGATGCTCGGGCTCAAGGGAATGGAGCTTTTCTATTATCGGCTTAACAGCCATTACCTCTCCCACGGAAACTGCATGACACCATATGCCTCCCTTTGAACGAGGGAGGATGCCCATCCTTTCTTTCCAACCCCTTAAGTGCTTACCCTTTATTTGGCGGAGAAAGAGGAAAAAGAGGATAACGGGGAGAAGGAGAAATAAGAGGGTATTGTAGATAAGAATGGGAAGAAGCATTTCCCAGATAGAAGGATTTTCCTCCTCCAGAAGGCGCCTTGCTTTCTCCTCTTCCCCGTCTATAGCTTTTTTCACAAGTTCCAGCTCTTCTCCCTGGATGAAGAGTGGCTCTCCGAAAGAAACTACTATTCTGGAAAAAGGGAGAGGAAGGAGGTGCTTATCCCATGTTCTGAGGCGGATTGCCGAGCTTGCAGAAACACCCACAGGGATTAAAGGATGTCCACCCCTTGTGAGGAAAAGGATCCCTCTATGGGGGATGCGAGGTGGACCCAAAGGACCATCAGGGGTTATCCCCAATATCTCCCCTCTTTCCAGTGCCCTCCTCGCTTCGCGTAGAGCGGATAAGCCCCCCCTTCTTGTGGAACCCCTTACCACCTTACAACCCGTAAGAAGAAGGAATTTTTCCAATATATAGCCATCTTCCGAAGGAGAAACTATACAAGTGAGGTGTAGTTTTCGTAAAAGGAAAACGGGCAGGGAAAACGAGCCGTGCCAAGAAGCGAGGATGGAACCCGGCTTAATCCGCTCTCTTCCCACCAACCTAAGGCGACAGGTAATGGTAATCAACCGGAGGAGAAGTAAACCGAGGTAGGGAGCTATACCGCTAAGTATTTTCTCTATGAGTCCCCTCATCGCTACCCATCTGCATTTTGTAGAGTGTGGCGTAGAGCCCTCCCTTTTTAAGGAGCTCTTCATGGGTTCCTTCCTCAGCAACCCTTCCCTCGTTTAGCACGATTATCTTATCCGCTATCCGGGCGGTGGAGAGGCGATGAGCCACCAGTATGACTGTATATCTTCCCTGAGAGATATGCCTGAGGAGGTGTTGTTCTGCTGATGAATCAAGATTTGCTGTTGCCTCGTCGAGAATGAGGATGGCAGGCTTGCGGAGGAGGGCGCGGGCTATAGCAAGCTTCTGTCTTTGCCCAGCCGAGAGCGTGACCCCCCTCTCTCCAATAACGGTGTCCAATCCCCGGGGAAGCGAGGCTATGAAATCCCAGAGAGCCACCTCTTCCAAGGCTTCTTTCATTTCCTCCTCAGAAACCTCCTCTGGATAAGAGAGGTTCTCCCTTATGGTCCCCGCGAAAAGAAAAGGCTCCTGAGAAACGATGGCTACCTGCTGGCGAAGTGAGAGAACATCTGCTTCCCTTATATCTCTACCATCAAATATTACTCTCCCCTCTATGGGGTCATAGAAACGGGGGACAAGGTCAACGAGGGTTGTTTTCCCTACTCCGGAAGGTCCTACTATCGCTATTATCTCGCCTTTTCGGAGGCTCAAATTTATGCCTTCCAGGACCCTCGTCTCATCGTAGGCGAAGGAAACATTCTCAAATGATAATTCTTTAGCGAAGGGCGTTAACTTTTCCCCTTCTTTTCTCTCGGAGACGGAGGAGAGTTCGAGAAGTTCTATCAAACGAGAACCCGCGCCGAGCGCCTGTTGAAACACGACCACGCCCTCACCTAAACCCCTCACATTTTGATAAACGGTGCTAAGAAGAATAACGAACTGGGTTAATTTCCCTATATCAAAGTTCGCTCCCCTCGCTATTTGCCAGGTAGCGAAGAGTATGAGAGCTATTACCCCTACCGCTCCAGCAAATTGAATAGAGGGACTGAGGAGAGCCCTTAATCTCACACCCCGCATAATTGAACCGAATGTCCTCGCGGTGAGTTCTATAAACCTTTGATTCTCGAAACTCTCGGCGCAGAGCACCTTGATTTCCTTTATGAAAGCAAGGGAGTTCTCAAGGGCTGTGTTAAGCTCCGCCAGTCTTCTTTGAATCTCTATTTGTATCCTCTTCATCTTCTTACCCGCCTTATCTATGAGGAAGGCCATTAAGGGAAAGGTAAGAACGCTGAAAAGGGCAAGTCGCCAATTCAAGAGGAAAAGCCCCACTGTGAGAAAGAACGCGATAATAGGTGAAGCCACGAGCTTCTCAATAGCGGAGGGAATGCTATCCTCTATTACCTTCACATCCACGATAACCCGGGACATAAGGTCCCCTACCCTACGATGAGCGAAGAGGGTAAGGGGAGAATTTATTAAGCGGGAAAAAAGGAGCCTCCTCATCTCCATACCCATCCCATTGGATGCCCGGGGTAGGAAATAGGCGCTAAAATATTGGCAAATCCCTATAACCAAGTATACGACTAATCCTTGGAGACAGATCCAAGGAACATTTTGAAGGTTCTTCCCAGCGATGCTATTTATTGCGTCACCGGAGAGGTAAGCTACAGCCCTTACCAAAACACCCGCCCCCAAAGAGCCTACAAGCCCAAGAAGGATATACCATTTGTATTTGAAAAGCCAGGAACTAAGCCAAGACAGAGGTTTCACAAGGATATATTTTACCCGCTCACGCTCCCCTCGTAAAGTAACTAATCCTGCCTCTTTTTAATGTGTCTTCCCTTTCTTCAATGCGGAGGCGAGAACCTCTATGAGATGGCTAACTTTTATCCCGCGAGGCAAAATGTTCCCCAATTGCATTATACAAGATGGGCAACCAGTCACTACTAACTTTGCTCCGCTCTCTAATATCCTTTCTCTTTTTCTCCTTCCCACCGCTTGAGAAGTTTCATAATAAAACAAATTGAAACTACCCGCCCCTCCGCAACATCTGTCCGCCTCCTTCATTTCTTGAAAGTTTTCCCCTGCGAGCCTCGTAAGTACCTCCCTGGGTTCAACCCATATTTTCTGTCCCCTTCTCAGATGACAAGGGTCATGATATGTTACTTTCTCCTTTAATGTAGCTAATTCCTCTGGCAACCCTAATTCCAAAACGAGTTCGCTTATATCCTTGACCTTGGAAGAATCCCATTCCAATTTCAAAATTCTGTTCCATTCCTTCTTAAGGGAAAGCCCACAAGAGGCACAGGCTGTTACGATGTAATCCACTTCAAGTTGGGAAAATACATCTATGTTTCGTTGAGCTAAATACCTTGCTCCTTCAACATCGCCATTGATATAAAGAGGGGTCCCGCAACACATCTGCCCCTTGGGGATTATCACTTCTACTCCGAGTTCAGTGAGGCTGTCCACGAGAGAAACACCGATTTTGGGGTATATATAATTAGTCGCACAGCCCACGAAAAAAGCGACCCGTAACCTTCTTTCTCCCTTGGCGGGAACAACCTCGGGATAGCGAGAGATGAATGACCTAAGGGCAAAGAGGGGGATACTTCTCCTTAGGGGCATACCAAAGAAGGGAAAGAGAATTCTCAAGGGGTTGTAGCGCCAAAATATGAGGCTTACACGCTGGAGGAAAGCAAGCAAAGTCACGGTGAAGGGAAAAACTCGCCTTGTCCGCATAAAGTAGCGGAAAACGGCTCTCTTTCCCCAAGAGAGAGACCTATCCTTGACCTCCTCCTCCCTTGCGGATAGGAAGAGGCGGTCAAGTTCAACACCACTTGGGCATTCCTCAACGCAGGCTTTACACATAAGACAACGAAAGAGGGAATCATGCCAAATAGAGGTGAAGTGGGTGATTCCTCTCAGAAGACTCTTGAATAATTGGAGCCTTCCTCTTGGGGAATAGGGTTCCGTTTTGAACTCGCTGAAGATGGGGCATACCGCTCTGCAGAACCCACACTTCATACATTTCGCAAGTTCTTCGTTTAGGTCGAATTCCCTTAAATCTACTCTTTCTTTGGTCCGCATAGTATTAGATTATTATGCTCAATGAAAGGGATGTCTATTTATAAATTGCTTCTAAATTAGTGAATTCGTTGAAAGGACCGAGCAAAATTGCTTCTCCCCGGCGTTTGAACTTAACCTCCTCTATTCGTTCACCTCGGGAGTTCAAAAGGAATATCCTCGTGCTTTTCAAGTCCCAATGGGGGGCAACATCCCTTAATTTGAGGGCTACTTCTTTCCCTGCCCCTATATGTAGTTTCATCGTTTTCCCTGCGAGGAACATTTCAACATCTACTCCTTCTGCGTCGTTATAAAGATAATTTTCTGTTTTAATAGTCGTAACGACTTGCCTATTTCTCAGGATCATATATTGCTCTATTTTTGGCCCTTTAACATAGAAGCCATTTTGGGGTAGTAGATAAGTCTTTCCGTTCCTCTTGAGTTCGTATGGTTTCTCCCCGAAATTCACAATTACCTCTGTTCCGTCTGAGAAATAAGTGCGCTGAACATCGTGGTCGGTAGTGAGGAACTCGTGGCTGAGTATCTCTTTATCTCCTATAATCTCGTGTAATTTGCAAGTATTCCGATAAGAGCGAAGGAAGATGTCCCTATTTTCCTTCCAAGTCCTCGACCAAAACATTGGGATTGTGCCATAGAGGATATTGAAGGCGTTTTTCTTGGATGTTATCTCGGGAGCAGCTTCTAAGAGGAAGTCAGTAGAATCTCCCCAATACCAGGTGGAAATTATACAGTCGTGAAATACGAGTTCCCAAAGTGGTGCTCTCCACTTGTGTCCTATGCCCCATTTTTCGTAGACATCCCAAGCGGGGAGCTTATTACCCCAAGGGTCTGTGAATTCTTCCGTCTTTGATTTAGGGCGTATAAGATGCCCGGCTGGCCAGGAGAAGAAGGGGTTACAACTCATCATCCCTTCTATGTAGTCCAACACAGGAACACCCCACCAAATGCCGTGTTCACCACCTACAATAAGTCCCAGGGAGCGAGCATAACTAAGCAGGTCAACCCCGCATTGTCTTTTAGCCCTCTTTGTTAGAGGGTGGTTCTGGTCATAACATTCGTATAAACCCTCAGCAGTTGTTACATCTATGAAGCGTCCTATAAAGGGATACTCCCTTAGGACATTTGGTATAACAATCTGGGCTGCGTCTTTCCAGAGAGCAGGGCAACGCTTCATATATTGCGTCTTCTTGTCCCAAGTGAGCCAGGCGGTCATCCTTTGCCCATTAGCCCTAAGGACAACATCATCTGGTATCCTTCCATGGTGGGAATCTACATTCTTACCTTCTTCTAACGGTAGAATATCCGTGTAGTTATCGTATTCGCTTGTTACATAACCCAGGGCGTTGACCTTCATTATGTCTTCCCGTGAACTTCTACCATGGATTAACATTTTCTCAACGCCGTATGTCTTCGCTTCTATGGCAAATGTGAGGTAATCTAAGTCAGGCACCCACTCTACCCAAACATCCGGAGCCCCCAAGAGCCTTTGAATATTTGGGTTCTTCTTTATCTTCTCACTTAGGGGTATTATCAACCCTTTACTCTTGGCATACGTCCGATAAGCCTTGGCAAGAGCTACATAACCTCCCTGAGAAGTGAAAGAAAGGTGAACAATCCGGGGGTAGGAGAACTTGCCCTTGCTTGGCTCCCAGTAAATACGGGGCAAGCGAAGTTCCTTATCGTCAAATTTGTAGATGGGGAAATAGACCGTTGCATCGTCGCTCGTCTCTATTATTATTGCATAGCCAGCCCCTGTTACCAGGTCGCACACCCCTATCCAGGGCATATCCAATCTTGATGCATCATAAACCCAAAGAGGGGAATCCTTACTATCCAGAGGATAAAGGTGTCCATTGCTGTAATCGGTTATGGCTATAACGCCCTTTTCCATCCTTGTAAGCAAAGGTTCAGGAGAGAAGAATCCCCAGAATGGTTGGGCGTTATCCTCCCTATAGACCTTTATAGTCAAGCGGGGTAGTTGAGGGTCAAGCGATAATTCGGCCTTCGTTTCTACGAGATTACCCCCGTGGTCAGGAAAACTCGTCTGAAAGATTATGCCGTTAGTGACTTGTTTGACCTCTCGGAAAGTCTCTCCTAATGGAATTTTCTCCTTTCGGGGTTGTTCCCAGGTTATCCCTTTCTCCAAATCCTTTACTTCCAGCCAACCCTTAACAGGGTCAACTGTTAGGCGAATTTTCCCGTTATCAATGAACCAGAGATTATCTTTTTTCTCTACCCTGGTCTTCGCCATAGCGGGGTTAAACACCTCCCAAAATAAGATGGCAAAAAAAGCAAGACTAAGCGAGGCTATCTTCTTCACATCTTTCACCTCTCGATTTTAAATATTAGTGGATACCAGGGAGAAAGTTCAATATTTACCTTATTAGTGGAAGGGAAAGACCTACGACTGACGATCTCGCTCACTTTTGCCTTGAACGGGAAAATCACCTCTATTTTCTCTTCCCTTTCAATCGCGTCATTTCCTGGGTAGCCGATTTGTTTTAGTTCCTCTCCTGCGAACTCGGGATTGCGGATTATCGCTACATAATCAGCTTCCTTACCCTTGTATCTCCACACCTCCATGCAATCAGCTATGTTACCATCTTCCTTTCTCACAATCACTGTGGGTTTTATGCCGTTTTCTTTCAGCAAATTAGCAAAAAGTTCTCGGAATGCATAACCCTGGGGTGGAGTGAGGCGCAGTTTTGGATAGATGCGGATATCCAAATTCAGATATATGGCTTTTCCTCTTCCCACTCTCTTCTCTATAACGGCAGGGGCTAAAGCTGTATAGCGAGCTTTGCCGGTGGTCGTTTCTATATCCCCCTCGAAAACTGGCAGGGGGGAGTATTCGGGCTTACCTACTTTTAACTCACCCCCCTCAGGCTCTGGATGCCAGCCAACGCTTTTCCTTTTAATGCCGAAAAGTTCGTCAAGTTGTCCTTCGGACAATCTCTTACAATGTTCATCCATAGTTGCGGTCATATTGTCGGCAATGACAATTCCTCCACCCCTGATAAATCTCTCGATCTCCTCACATTCCTTCTTTGACATTGCCACTGATTGAGGCAAAAGAAAGACCTTATAGCCTCCCTTCAGGAGCTCGCCATTCTCTATTTGCTCTGAGGAAAGGAACCTGTATTGGAGTCCGATATCTTCAACGAGCCGGACGAAGCCATCCCTTGCCTTAGCAAAGCGGGAATGCACCCTCTCATAGGAGGAGAACCTCCGTGGCCAAGTATCACCGTCTTCACGGGAATCGAACATCCAATGGGCACGGATGCTCGCCTGAGAGTAATGGATGGCAATGGGGTCAACGATTGGGTGTAGCTGGAAAATGGTGGTGGCTACCGACTTTATCTCCTTGATTATCTTGGCCAATTCCCTACCTCTCTCTGTTATTGGCATATCCTTCTTTTCTTTCTCAATACATCTTGAGTGCTCATCATCCCAGATGAGACATCCTTTATCGCCGTGGAGTAAAAGCCACCATAACTTCCTTCGGATGCGGTTATAATCCGTGCCGAAAACAGTGCTTATGATAGGAGCATTTTGGGGGAAGAAGGAGCGAAATATCTCCCTGCTATTGCAGATGTCGTAGGGCTCAACCCAATCCAAAACTTTTGAGAGAAGGTAGAGGTTATAGCCTCCCCAGGCGCTCGGCATCTGGGTGCCTTCTATCCCTACCGGGGTTGAGGGGTCAATTTGGCGAATGATTTGACGCATCCTATCCAGTGTAGAGGCGAATGTGATGTCCATAAATTCCCTATGGTCCGCCCAGGGAGCGTAGTTCTCTAATCTCCCCTCCGCTAAAGCCTTCCTTTCCCGTTCCTTTATCTCATAAGTAGTCATAGGTTCAACCTCATCCCAGTGGGAAAAGTTCGTATCCCATTCTCTATTGAGGTTTTCAATTGAGCGGTAGAGGGTTTTTAGCCATTCACGAAAAACCCGGAGTGTATGCGGGGAGAAGCAGTAATCCATTGGATTAGCAAAGAAGCCCAGGGAGGGTTCATCGCGAAGGTCGTAGAGAAGAGGTTGATAAGGAGCGTAAATGGAGACCAGCTCCTTGAGTTCCTTCTCTGCTTTCTCCCAATAGGTGGGATCATGGAAGCAGGGTTTACGGACGAGGAAACGTTTATCTCGGGTGGAGATATAGGCTTTGAAATCCTCGTCATAGAGAACTTGTCTACTGTGAAGAAAGCAAAGTTCAAAGACAAGGTTCTCCACATAGAAGCCAAAATTTTGTTCTATGAAAGGCTTAGGGTCCCTTCCTCTAAAGCACTCTTCAGCTGTGAATCCCAACTCTTGAAGACGCTCTATCCAGAGAGGGAAGTTCTTCACATCTCCTGTGCTCCACATAATAACCTGGTAGTTATCCCATCCCCGCCATTCTTCGGAGTGGGCAGGCGAAAGGATACATACCAGAAAATAGGTGAGAATTCCCGAACTCCAAAACAAAAATTTTTTCACAGCCGTATTATATAGCTTGCCTTAAAGGTTTGGAATTCCTGGGGACTTCCATCCATAAAACCAAAGAAGAAAACGAGGTTACCATTCCCTCCGTCAAAGAGGAAGATATTCTGAGCCTGGGGTTGAGAATAGATTTTCTCTATACGCAATTTGCCCCATTGGGTTAAAATCCAGATAAAGGGTTCCTCAAGACTCAAGGGTTCGTCCCGAGATTGCCAACACCTATCTACCACATTTCCCATATCCTCAGAGATAAGACCGTCAAAACTATTCACCAACCACTGCTTTGCGGAAGGTATTGCAAACACCTGGGCTAAAAATGCTGATACTTTCCTCGGCGAGCCTTCAAATTTAAGTTCTACATCGACCCCCAGTAGAGCCTCCCTTCCTACTTTGTATTTCACTATGTATCTTATAGGTTCGTCCATCTTAACTCCTCCTGCCTTCAACTCCCCTTCTCCTACGGCGATCAGAGCGTCTTTCATCCTCTCAATTTTTAAACGGCCTTCCTTCTCCTCCTTACTACCTATATATCCCTTTGGATATATTCCCCAATCAGTATAAATATGAAAATCGCTCAGGATAACAACTCCTTTTTTATCTTCTAATCTATCCATCAACCACCCCTTTCCCTTGGAAAGGTAGAGCGTGAAATATTCGTTTCCTACGGCTGTTTCATTTTCTCCTTCCTTAACCCATACTCCCTGTGCCGCAACTGTGTAGACAATCGTGAGCAGATAGAGGTAAATCGTCCTTCTCATCTCTTGAATACCCCCATATCATAATTGAATTCATACCATCTGGGCTCTATCTTCGTCTCTCCATCCATAAAGGCGAAGAATAGCACTATGTTTCCCCCTCCCAAATTATAAAGGAAAAGATTTCCTCCATCGGGTATTTCCACATTCTTAAAACTCGCTTTTTCCTTTTCTCCCACTAACTCTACATCCGCTACTTTTATTCTGCGGTTTTTGCTTTCCCAAACTCTTTCCTTTTCAGAGAGAGAAATCTCTTCACCATTGACCAAGCAAGAGGTTATGCCTTCAAAGTCGAGCCTTTGAGCGAGGAAAGCCACGGTCTTTCTCTCTGTAAAAGGTCTCACCGCAACCTTTGTTTTTATATAAGGGGATGCCTCATTGAATTCGTATCTCGTTTGATACTCCACCAGGGGGCGAGCAACTTCATTCCATCCACTGTTGCCCTCTCGTAGAAAGCTGTGGGTGGCTATTAAGATTTTGCTTTTCTCCTTTGTTAATTTAACCTCCGCCTCGGGGTCGTTGTCGGAAGTTGCCACGAGTGGGAATGCTTTACCAAGAGAATCATAATATTCCCCATATATCCCTTTGTCTGAATATATCTCCGCTTTCTTCAACAAACTACCTCTTTTGCTGATAATACTGTTGACCTGTCCATTTCTTCTCCCTAAAAAAGCTTTATAAAGCGATGTCTCTACCTTGTAATCTGCTCCATCACATATTATTTTGGGCATCTCTTTCTCTTCCTTGACCAGTGGCAATTTGCCTCTGCCCACAAACAAGGAATATGCCATCTCATATCTTTCGCCGGGGGTAATTCTCCAACTCCCTTTTCCATCAGCCATAGCGAGAAGAAGATGGAAACCCTCATCTTCTATTCTCTCCCTAATATATATGTTTTCGGGCAAGGCGTAGAAGGGAGGAAGTAGGATAGCAAGGTATTCGTCCTTGCGAAATACACAAATTAGAGGAAAGTAAGGATTAAGGGGATAGCGATTGGCCTCGTAGAGATAAGGAATATGCCAATACCTACTTCCCTTCGCTTCTCTAAAATGACGGACTATAAAATCGTCATAGAGCACTCCCTCAAAGGCGTTTACTAACCAGCGCTCCACTCCCCTGATCTTAAACCAATACCTTAGTTCCCCTCTGACCACCCCTACATTTTCCTTAGGTGAAAGGCGAAGTCTGACATCTATCCTGTTGCTCCTATCAAACACATATTCAATTCCTAAGCTTGCCCACTTACCTTCCCCTGCTAACCTTAAAAGTAGTTTTTCTCTTTCCCTTTCCATTTCCTCCTTCATTATAATCTCACTCGCTTTTAAACGTTCCCCCATCCCTAATCTTCTTCTCCCTTCTTCCCATTCCACAATTTCAACCCAATTTTCTCCTTCTTTAAGTGAGAGGTGTTTAAGCATTCCTCCTTTGGTATCAATAACAGCCTTATAAACATCGTTTTGAACGATTATTTCTCCTTCCTTCTTCTCATAGGTGGGCGGAACACCCTCTTCTTCATAGACCGTTTTAGTTTCTCCAGGAAGGGAGAATCCCTCTTTTGTTTCAAACTTTTTCTCCTTTCTTATCAATATAATTGCTGGAGAATAAGCCCCTATCCTCAATTTAACGATTAATTCCCCATTTTTTATCTCTCCCTGGATATTCTTTCCTTCAAATGCCTCATACAAATACAGGGTCTTGAAAGTTGGGAGGTAATCCTTCCCCAAGTGGAGTTCCACATCCTTCTCCTCACCGCTCATATTTATCGCTACAATTGCCATTTTATCCTCTAAAATCCTGAGGCAGGTAAAGATGTCTCTCTTGTCCGCTTGAACCGCCAGGTAATGCGCTTCTCCAAGGGAAAGTTCCTCCTGGGCTTTCCTTATTCCATAGAGCTTTTTGAGGAAGGGACCTCTTCCTACATCACCATCGTGATAGACCATAGGGGCGCCCTCTATGAGCGCACAGAGGGCAAGGAAGGCATTAAAAGTGCCGTTTCCATTTAATCCGGCAAATCGCACCGTATCGTGGCTTTCTACAAAGCGCATAAGTGTTGCCCCTTTGGGATAAGCGAACTTCTGATACTCCAGCCATTCCCGAAACCACCACAGCCATTCCTCCCTGTGATACCGGGAATAATTCTGAGAAATGAACATAAAGGGGAAGTCATAAACCACATCACTATATCGGAAAAACCAAGGCCCTGTTGCCTCAGGGAGTAGCATAATCTCGTCCTTGTATTTCCTCATTTCCTCTCTCACCTTAGCTAGGACTTGTAGTCCTCCCCAAAGTCCAGATAAAGTAGGGCGATGAGGGGAGCGAGTATCCCAATTAGCAGGACCTCCCCCAGCGCAGTCCACTCGATAACCATCTACATTAAGTTCTCTGACCCAGTAGGCGGCATGCTTCGCCATATAGTTTTGCCAGGCCTCGCTTGCATAATCACAGGATAGACAACCCCACCAATATATCACTTTTCCCTCCCTGTCCCGCGATACCACCTCAGGCAATTCCTCCAAGAGACCCGATTCCTCACGGGGGCCATGGGGAATTAAATCGAACAAAACCCTCAATCCCAACCTATGTGCCTCTTCTATAAATCTCCTGGCTGCTTCCACTCCGCCTAAACTCTCTTCTATCTTGTAGTAATCGGTTGGACCATAAAGCCCGGGCCACACTGGGAGAAGCCAAAGAACATTGAAGCCCAAATCCGCTAAATGAGAAAGGTAACGAGTAAAATTGTCAAATCCTCCAACATCTTGTAGCCCGCTATCCATAGTTCCTCCCGGATAGGCGGAGTAAATTATCGCTTTCCTTGCCCAATCTGGTCTATCTAAGGGAGGTGTTAAGCCTATTATATCGTATATTTCCTGCTCCTTCTTCAAAGTTTCCTGTAGGGTTCCTTTGACGATCCTGATGACTTGTGTTCCTCCTTCCAACTCCTTTCTTTTCTCCAAAATATCCTCAGCATATAGTGTATGCACTACATCCAATCCTTCTTTCTTTTCCCATACATAACTACCCGCTCCCTCGGTTTCTGAATAAAAGATGGTTAGAAAATTGAGATTCAATTCATCATTACGCAGAATCACGCAACGATTACTCGCCCAAGCATAATGGTCTTCCACAATTCTTCCTTCTTGGTCCATATTGTATTTAAGAGGGGGGAAATTCGAGGGGATGATATACCAGCAATTGTCTTTCTTGTCTATACTAACTCCACTAAGGGTGAAACGGAGTTCTCTCAAATGGGGGTTGTCTTCGCCTTTATAGATTATCTTCCCATCTCTTAATACCACATCGCTTTGGGGATAAATTGTATAACCGCTTTCTATAATCCAATCTCCTACCCCACTTCTTAATAGGAGCTTTTTTCCCCTGCCTTCTTCTTTCAATTCGTAATTGATAAATTTGATAGGTTTTCTCAATTCCTCCCAATCCTCCTTTTTGATCAGGAAAACCGGCCCCTTTACTCCCCCTTCGCCACCTCTATCGTAGATGCGGATGCAAAATGTATTGTTCTGCCCGAATTTTATAAATCTTGCGGGAATGGTATAAAGCCGAGGTGCCTCCCACCAATTTGGCTTATCCTCGCCTGTATGTCCGATGAACTGGCCATTTAGATAAACCCAGTCGAAATCATCCACAGCTCCGATATAAAGAAGTAGATCCTTCCCCTCCCATTCCTTAGGAATCCTCGCTTTTCTTCTCAGGAAGGCGTAGCCATTATATGGTTCCCAGGAAGGCGAAGGCGAGGTGGGGAAAACTTGGTTATAGCCCAACTTCTCCCAAGTAGTTGGCAGGGGAAAATCATCCCATTTAGTATCATCATATTCCTCTTTATGCCATCCTTCTTGCAATCCCTTGTCCTCGGGGTCCAAAGAGAACTTCCATTTTCCTTCCAAGATTAAGCCCTTCCCCTTTACAACTTCCCTCAAAGCGGTTTTCTCTACAAGCCACTCTCCTTCAACCCGGATATCAAGGGGCGAAGGGACATTTCCATGTCCGATGATTTGCAGATTCAGAGGCTTGTAGAAAAGAGCGTGGAGGAACCCATTTTCCTTGGCGAAATGCAGGCTTATCTGAGAATTGCCAAAGATAATCTCCGAGGAAGTTTCTCTTATATATATCTCACTCCCTCCTAAGTTCAGGCAAAGTAGAACGATAATACCAAAGGAAAACATCATCTTCTCCATAATCTCACCTTCCCTGGATGCTTATCAATTCCTTATCAAGCTTCTGCCAATGTTGTTTTAGAAGTTCCATTTGTTTTCTATAAAACTTACGTGCTATATAGCCTTGCACCAAACCTCCAGCGGGCAAGGGATGAAAGAGTAACATCAAAATAATCCACAATCCGAAGCCACTCCCCGCCAGTATAACCCCTCTTCTCCAAAGGGGATGTCCTCTACCCTTTATAAGCCCTATCATACTCATAATTATCCCCGTTAACACAAGTAGGATTCCTCCTATTACGATAACTCCTAATAGGCGAATAAGGCGGTATAGCCCTCCTATTGTCTCGCTCTCCAACTGCTCCGCCCATCGAGAGAACTCGTCTTTACCTTTATAGACTACCTCCCTTTCCTTTTCATTTACTGCCCAGCTTAAGAGGGAAAGACAAGCAGTATACTCGGGCTCCACACAAGAATAATCAATTAAGAACCTGGCAATTTCCCTCAGCGTTTCTTTTTCACCTATTTTAGCAACTATCTCTTCCCCCATCTTCCCCAAGTTATCCCATACCCACTTGAGGGAATAATAACGGAGATTAACAGCGGGAAGAGGTTGTGCATTTCTCAAGGCGCTGAAGATAAGCGGAAGGGGAATTGGTTCCTTGTTTATCTTGGCCTTTTTAAGATCTCCTTTTGCCTTGTCAACCTGTCCCATTTTCGAATAGGCATAAGCAGAAAGGAATAGAGAGAGGGGGTCTTCACCTTTGAGGTATTTCACTCCATCACCCCACTGCTTCTTCCTCATTGCTATTTCCCCCAAGACGATGGAAGCGAATTTTGTTTTGCTCGCCTCTAAATGGGGTTTAGCCTTTTCCCATTGGGGTGTAGGTTGCTGACCGATGTAAAAAAGAGCAAGGGTTTCCTCTAAAAAGGGGTCCCTTAGTTCCTTTGTTCCTTCTTCTAAAAGGGAAATGGTTCTCTCCGTAGGTACCCCCGTTTGGATGAAAAGCTGTATAGCATCCCTGACTTGTCTTAGTGCTTTGCTCTCAGGCGTTCTGGCACAACCGTGGAGGAAAAGTAAGAAGGGAACAAGGAAAAGTAAGGAAAGGCTTCGCTTGTTCTTCATCTTCGTTTTTATGGTAAGTTCCAACCTGTTGAGCGTCAATGCCCTTCTATCCTAAGGAGTGTAAGTCCTTTACCTCTACGATAACCTCGTTTACCTTTTGGCGAGTAGTATCATCAGCAATTCTCTCCCCTCTTTGAAGGGGAAAACGAATATCTAACAATTCTCCTATAACCGCTTGAACACTGTTAAGAAGTCCTTCCAAATTATAACCACCTTCCAGAACGGCAAAAATACCCCCTTCACATAACTCTTCGTTAAGCTCTTTGAGTATTCTCGTCATCATTCCGTAACCATAGGGCGAAACAAACATCCCACCTATGGGGTCGGCAAAGTGAGCATCAAATCCTGCTGATACAGCTATAAGGTCGGGCTGAAATCTATAAGCTATAGGAATAAGAACTTCCTCAAATACAGCTATATACTCCTCGTCACCACATCCCGCAGGCAAAGGAACATTTACTGTGTAGCCTTTTCCTTTCCCCTTCCCGGTTTCCTCCACCTTCCCTGTTCCTGGATACCAGGGAAACTGGTGAAGGGAGAAATAGAGGACACTTGGATCCTCGTAAAATATCTCCTGAGTGCCGTTTCCATGATGCAAATCCCAATCAACTACAAGGACCTTCTTCAATCCCCAGTGTTCTTGTCCATATCTTATGGCGCAGGCTATGTTGTTGAGAAGGCAGAATCCTGCTCCTCTACTTTGAGAGGCGTGATGTCCGGGAGGGCGTAGCAGAGCAAATGAATGGTCCCTCGCCTTCCAAGCTTGTTCAATTGCCCTCACTGCTCCACCTACCGCTAAGAGAGCGATGTCATAACTATTTGCCGAAACGAAAGTATCTTCATCAAGCCATCCACCCCCTAAAAAAGCGTAAGCCTTCAGCAAATTAATGTAGGATTTGGTATGCACTCTCAGGAGGACTTCTTCGTCTATCTCCAAAGGGTCAAGCCATTTTATCTCACCTGCAAAAGGTGAATTTTGAAGCCCCTTGACCAACACTGCCAACCTCTGGGGCGATTCAGGATGTTTTATCCCCTTGTTATGGAGAAGATAACGAGGGGAGTAAACAAGGGCAACACCCACATTTTCACCTCTCCATTTTTCCCCTTAAGGATTTTATCGCTTTCAAGGGGTTTTCACTTTCGAAGACATATGAACCAACCACTATTATAGACGCTCCTGCCTCACACACTTCCTTTACGGTTGCGAGGTTGATTCCTCCATCAACTGCTATCTTTATAGGTAGTCCTTTCTCCATAATGGTGTTTTTAGCCTTCTTTATCTTACCAATTGTGAAAGGCAAGAGTTTCTGTCCACCATAGCCAGGATTGACGGTTAATAGGAGAAGCACATCCATCAATTCCCAAATTTGCTCTAAAAAAATAATCGGTGTGGCGGGATTTAAGGCCACTCCCCCCTTCAAACCTTTATCCTTTATCCTCTCTAAAACCCTCGAGATGTGAGGGGTGCTTTCAATGTGAATATATATAACATCTGCTCCCGCCTCTGCAAATCTGTCAATGTATTTCTCGGGTTCTTCTACCATTAGGTGCACATAAAAAGGAAAGGAAAAGTGGCTTCGCAAAGCTTCCACAACTCCCATTCCCAAACCTATCTCAGGGACAAAGTGGCCATCCATTATATCAAAATGGAGAGAATCAATCACATCCTTTACCTTCTCCACTTCTCCCCGTAAATTGCCCTGGTCTGCTGAGAGAAGAGATAGGGAAATCTCCATTACCTAATCTTCTCTTCTTTGGCTAATATATCGTCTATGTAAACCCTCACAGTTATTTCTGCACCCTGTCCTTCCACTCGCTGGTCGATTATATCGCCTGGCTTATGAACTTGTTCGTAAGCGATGTGGGTCCCGTTTTCATCCTCTACTTCTATCCTGATATTTCTCCTTTCCACTCGGTCTGGGACAACTAAACGCACAGTAGCGCTTTTGCTCTCCTCTTGCCCTGGGGGAGCGGAAATAGAGGGAGGAGGCGCTTCAACTGGTGGACCAAGGCTAACTTTCAAGTTCACTTGTGTTCCCTTTGCTACCCGACTATTAGGGGGAGGAGATTGGGAAATCACCTGCCCGAAAGGCAGAATTCTATCGGGAACATAACTTACATCTCCCACTGTCAAACCCATGTCTTCTAATAACTTTCTTGCTCTCTCCTCGTCCAGAGAGCGTAAATCGGGAAGCACTACATAGGGAGCTCCAATACTTACGATTATGTTTATCTTCCTCCCTTTTCTAACAAGGCTACCTACAGGTGGTTGGGTGGAGATTATATAGCCTTTGGGGACCGTTTCGCTTTCCCTTTCCACTATGTCTCCTATTTTCAATCCGTTTCTTTGAAGCAAATCCCTTGCCTCTTCCAAGCTTCTCCCCGATAGATCCGGCACAACAACTTCCCGGGGAACGCCTAACCCTACAAACGCATATAAAAATAGGAAGAGGAGGGCTAAACCAATTAAACTCCAGATAATGAAAACCGCGCTCTTTATAAAAGGTGCTTCTTTCTTTTCCTCTAATCGAGGACGAATAAGTTCCGCTTCCTCATCCATCGGGGACCAACTCAAAGGGAGGCCGTATCGGAGGGCGTTTCTTATTCCTTTCAGGTCCTCCAGCATCTCGTTTATAGAGGAATATCGTCTATTTTGATCCTTCTGCAGCGCCTTCAGAACGACGCCTTCTAATGCTCGGGGTATGCCAGGGTTCAGCTTGCGAGGTGAAGGAGCAGGCTCGCTATTTTGCTTCACTACTATAGCTAAGGGATCTGGGCCTTCGAACGGAGGGCTACTAGTTAAAGCTTCAAACAGTATGGCGCCGAGGGAGTAAATATCCGTTAGGGGAGAGGGTGGAGAACCTCCAGCAATCTCTGGAGCGGTATAAGGTGCTCTTTCTATTAAAAGAGAGAAGTCCCCTTTCTTTATAAATGTCTGGAAAGGAACGAAGACCCCAGCATTTAGTAATTTTATGTGAGTTTCCGGTGTTACCCACACATTACCGGGATGTAAATCACCATGGATAAGCCCCTCTTTGTGTAAAGCAGAAAGAGCCTCTCCTATTGCTATCGCCATCTCTACGGCAACGGACGGCGGAAAAGGAGCAAGACGCTTGAACCTTTCCTTTAGGGACATTCCCCTCAGTTCTTCATAGATAAGAAAAACCTTCTCTCCTTCTAGGTGATAGTCTACGAGGGTAGCAAGATTAGGATGAGTTAATCCTTTGAGCTTATCTGCTATTTGGAGAAATACTTTTTGGTTTTCCTCTCCTAATGGAGGTTGAAGAGCAAGGAGATGATAATTAACCCCGCCCTTTCTGGCTAGATAGGAAACTACAAGAGAGTTAGCACTAAGTTTTTGGAGAAGTTCGAAACCTTCTTCCACCATCTCTCCCCTTAGTTAACATACTCTACAATTTGTATATCTTGGCACGACAGTTTTTCACTCCCTTAAAGGCGTTCCGGGTATCGAGGATGTAATCGCAGTTATCCGCTATCCATTGGTAATCAAAGCAAGAGTGGTCTGTAGCGAGTATTACCAGGTCCGCGCGGGACAATGTTTCCTCATCGAGTTCCTGAGACTCAAGATGAGGAAGTGCGGGCTTTTGGGAAGGAAAATCCTTTGGCTCCAGCTTGGGGATATGAGGGTCGCTATAAAAGACATTCGCTTTCTTCTCTATCAATAGTTCCATTAATCTCAGGGCGGGAGATTCCCGCTTATCAGAAATGTCTTTCTTATAGGCCACACCCAAAATGAGGATATTTGAACCGTTCAATGCCTTCCCCATCTCGCCAAGTATATCAGTTGCCATTCCAAGGACATAATTCGGCATCTCCATATTTATGGCGTCAGCTATTTCTAAAAGAAGCTCGTTATGTCCCAACCCTTTCAAATGCCACCTTAAATAGTGAGGGTCAATGGGGATGCAGTGTCCACCAACACCTGGCCCGGGATAGAAAGGTATGTATCCAAATCCTTTCGTTTTCGCCCCTTCTATCACCTCCCATATATCTATTCCCAACTTCTTGCACACGATGGACATCTCGTTGACATAGGCGATATTAACATACCTGAAGGCGTTCTCAAATAGTTTTATCATTTCCGCTGTTTTTGCACTGGAGACGATAACAACCTTTTTAATTATCTTGCTGTAGAGGGAATAAGCCACTTCCCCACACTGAGGTGTTATTCCTCCTACTATCTTCGGAATTTCTCTTAGAGGATGTTGTGCATCGCCTGGATTAATCCTCTCGGGAGAAAAGACGAGAAAGAAATCTTTCCCAACCTTCAAACCCCTCTTTTGAAAAAGGGGAAGGAGTTTCTCCTCGGTCGTGCCCGGATAAGTAGTGCTTTCAAGTGATATTAACATAGGCGAATGGAGGCGTTCAGCAATACCTTCTGCTGCCTCCTCAATAAAGGACAGGTTCGGCTCTCTATACCTCGTAAGGGGGGTAGGAACGGTTATAATCGCTACATCTACTTCATCTATCACATCATAGGACACAGTCGGTAGTAACAGTCCCTCTTCAACGACCTTTTTAACTTCTTCCTGTGGGATATCCTCTATATAAGATTTTCCCTTTTGCAAATGCTCGACCTTTTCTTGATCTTTATCTATCGCGAAGACATAGAAACCCTCCTCAGCGAAAGCTACCGCTAAGGGCAAACCCACATAACCCGCTCCGATTATCCCTATTTTCGCCTCCTTAGTATCTATTTTCCTCTTCAATTCTTGCATCATCTTTATCAGCCTCCTTATTCCTCTAGCACTTTCCTTCCATCTTCCTTTATCAGTTGGCGAACCCTTTCTTTGGATAATCCTATCTTCTCTCCTATCTCTCGGAGAGAGAGCCCCTCCAAAAAATACATCTTTAATATATCTTTTGATCGCTGGGGGATCTCGGCATGGTGTATCTTTTGCTCAAGCTCCCTAATATCCAGGGAAGGAATAAGTTCCTCTAACGGAATATCCTCCAATGTCATTTGTTCTTCGTCCTCTTCCTGAACTGGCAAATAGCCACGCCCCTTCAACTGAGCTTTTTCCTTTTGGAGGAAACGCCGGATAGATTGCTTTATCCAAATTGTAGCATAGGTAGAGAAGCTACCCTTCTGGGGTTTGTATTTATCTATCGCCTTGAGCAAACCATATACCCCTTCTAAAAATATGTCTTCGTAATCAATAGTAGGAATGGTTTGAGCATAGCGGTAATAACGACGTGCCCATTTATGAACAAGCCCGATGTTCTCCTCCACCAGGGCATCCTTGGTTGCCTTATCTCCTCGCTGGGCAGCAAGAAACCGTTCCCTTTGTAATCTTTCTTTGTTGAGGATCTTGGACTTATCAGCCATGGTGTTTAATTTTATAACCTTTTCCTTTCACTGTCAAGGAAAATCAGGGTGAAGGAGGAATTCTAAAGCTTTCCTTTATCCCCTCATAACGGGGGTCTTTTACCTCTATCTTCGCTTCCTCGAAGAAGGGCTTGAATACCTTTTCCAGTCTACCCTGCTTATTTGCTTTCTCGAGCGCTACGCTGCGTTTCAAGAAATCTCTCCAACTATCCAGTGTAGCGATGCGGCGCTCTTCTACTCTTATAAGAGCGTAACCGTTCCGAAGTTTTATTACATCGCTAACTTTTCCAAGAGGCAGAGACATCGCAAGTTCGGCTAACCGAGCGTCTATTTCCCTTAGTTGGCTTAAGGAGAGATAGCCCATATCCCCACCCTTGTCTTTGGTAAAAACATCCTGCGAAGAGTCCTTGGCAACTGTTTCGAAGAAGGCTCCTGCCTCCAATTTCTCCTTAGCTTTTTTGATCTCTTCCTGGTTTGCATTCACAATCCATCTCAACCTCACTCTGTCAAGGAAGGACTTATTCTTATTGAAGGCTTCCTCTACTTCCTTATCCGTTATCTCTATTCCCTTGATTAGAAGATTGGTCTCCGCTAAATTGACCACTAATTTTTTCTTATAGTCCTCTATCGTCAATCCCTGTTTCCTCAGGTCCTCCAAAAGTGTTGGATTCTCCCTCTTGCGAAACTCCAGTTCCCTATCCACCTCCTCATTGGTGGGATAAACTCCTTCCTTCTTCGCCGCTTGCGATATTATCTTCTCCATTATGAGGGTTCTGAGGATATCCTGGCCAGCCACCTTTTCAGCCTCGTTTCGTAGTTCTTCCTTTGTTATCTTCTCACCGTTCACCACCACAACTGTTCTTCCCCCACAGCCAGCGAGAAGCATAATAAGTGCAACACTACAAATCCCTATAAATAGTGATTTTCTCATTTTTCCTCCTTTCTTTTTAGTTCAAGTGCCTCCTTATAAACTTCAAGGTATTTTTTCGCCGAGGCATCCCAGGAGAAATCTTTTTTCAGGCAATTTAATTGGACGCTTCTCCAAGCCTCTTTGTTCCCATACACTTCCAAGGCCTTCTCTACCGCCCCACATAATGCCTGTGGTGAGTACTCCTTAAAGAAAAAAACATTGCCTTCGTTTTTATGGTGATTAAATTCCTCTCCACTATCAGCCAACCCACCTACTTCCCTGAGCACAGGGATTGTGCCATAACGCATTGCTATCATCTGGCCTAACCCACAAGGTTCATAAAGTGAAGGCATAAGAAAGATGTCACTCCCACCATAGATAAGGTGGGAGAGTCTTTCATCAAACCTGATGACTACCTTAAGCTTATCTGGATATTTGAGCGACATTTCTTTCAATCTCTCTTCTATTTCCTTTTCCCCCACACCCAATATAACCATTTGTAAGTCTTTTTCAAATAGAACATCCATTGCTGAAAGAAGAATGTCAAATCCTTTTTGAGAAGCGAGGCGGGAGACCATCCCTATAAGGGGAACATCCCTTTGGGGTAGGCTAACCTCCTTTTGGAGAAATTTTTTATTCTCCTTCTTTCTCTCCAAAGAGGAGCCATCGTAGGGGACGGGGAGGAATTCGTCTTTCGCCGGATTCCAGACTTCATAATCTATGCCATTGAGGATTCCCCTTAACTTATCCTTTCTATAAGAGAGGGCTCCTTCCATTCCTGCTCCAAACTGAGGTGTTTGTATTTCCTCTGCGTAACGAGGGCTTACCGTTGTAATTAAATCACTAAACACGATTCCGCCCTTCATAAATGAAACTTGCCCCCAGAACTCCAGCTTGTCAAAGCGGAATAGCTCCGGGGGAAGCCCAGCGATATTAAGAAGTTCATAGGGAAAATTACCTTGATAAGCTAAGTTGTGAATAGTGAAGATAGTTGCTATGCCCTTATAGAAAGGGTCTTCCCTCAACATGGTATTGAGATATACAGGAATAAGTCCTGTTTGCCAATCGTTGCAATGGATTACATCTGGCTTCCAGTTAAGTTTTTTAACGAAGGAAAGAACTGCTTTGTTGAAAAGGGTAAATCGTAATCCATCATCGGGATAACCATAAAAGGAATCTCTCAGATAAAACTCATCCTGATGTATGAAAAGCACTTTGACACCCTCTATGGCTTCTACAGGACTTTCTCCTACAGTAAGGAAATCATTTTCACCCAGAGCAATTCTTTCCTCTACTTGGAAGCCCACTTGTTTGTATTTGGGCAGGGCGAGCATCACCTCCGCACCACCCTTAGCAAGAGCCTTCGGCAAGGCACCTGCTACATCAGCGAGCCCGCCTGTTTTAGCGTAGGGAACAGCTTCCGAAGCACAGAATAAAATTCTCATATTCCTTATATATCTTTAATTATGGTTTTTTGGAATAAATTGGTCAATTTAAGTTTTAAATTTTGCTTCTTCAATGTGAGTTTAGTTTGACCTCTTGAAGCAATGAGGAGTTATTGACGCTTTAAAATAGAAAGGATATTATATACTCAAATGAAAATACTCTGGGCACCCTGGAGGTCAACTTACGTGAATCAAACTGAGGTAACTGACCAATGTATATTCTGCCAAAAGATCGAGGGTAATGATGAGGAAAACTTCGTTCTGTTGAGAGGGAACCTTTGCTTTGTGGTTTTGAACCTCTTTCCTTATAACAATGGGCATCTTATGGTAGCTCCCTATAGACATATTGGTTCCTTACAGGAACTGACAAAAGAGGAGAGAAGCGAACTTATGGATATAATCGTCCTTTGTATGGACATACTAAAAGAGGGACTTAATTGTCAGGGATTTAACATAGGGATGAATATAGGGAAAGTTGCTGGGGCTGGTGTCCCCGACCACATTCACATTCATATAGTGCCCCGTTGGGAGGGAGACACAAACTTTCTACCTATTATAGGGGATACGAAGGTAATCTCCCAAAGTTTATCCTCTACCTATCATATTTTGCGTTCCACATTAGAGAGGTTAAAATGACCAAGCAGGAAAGGCTGATAGATTACAAAAGGAGGGTTTTAACCTGTAAGGATTGTTCCCTGTGGGAGACGCGCACCAATGTGGTTACGGGGGAGGGGAACATAGATTCTAAACTTGTCTTAGTAGGAGAAGGTCCGGGGGAAAACGAGGATTTACAAGGGCGTCCTTTTGTGGGGAGAGCGGGAAAACTTCTTGAGGAAATCCTTTTGGAGAATGGTTTGAGGAGAGAGGATGTTTGGATTACGAACATAATAAGATGTCGTGCTACCTTAAAAGAAGGGGGAAGCGTTCGCAATCGTCCGCCTCGTCCCCAGGAAGTGCAGATGTGCAAAAAATGGTTGGAGGAGGAGCTTTCCATAATAAAGCCAAAGGTCATAGTATGCCTTGGTGGACCTTCAGCAGAAGTGGTGATTCACAAGGGGTTTAGGATGACAGAGGAAAGGGGGATTTGGTTCAAAAGCCAATATGCTCCCTTTGCTATTGCCACCTATCATCCAGCCTATGTCTTAAGACAACCTGGAAGAGCATTTGACGAGTTGAGGTGGATGCTATCAGAGGATATCGCCGAAGCCCGAAGAAAGGCGGAAAGCCAAGATGAAGAAGTAGCGCCTGAGAAGACGATATCTCTCCCCCCACAGGAAGGGGGGGAACAACTAAATCTCTTTTAAAAGATGGCGGAGTGGTTATTTCCCAACGGGTTGAGCTTACGAGAAGTTATAAGATCTATTGTGGATATAGGGGTTATTGCTTTCTTTGTCTATGAACTAATGGTTTTAGCGAAGGGAACGAGGGGATGGTATATCATTCAGGGTTTGATAATCTTCTTCATCGCTCTCTACATCTGCAACTTTTTAGGATTAGAAACTCTGAGTTGGGTGCTTGACCGTTTCGTTATGCTTCTCCCTGTAGCACTGGTCATCTTGTTCTATCCAGAGCTGCGCTCGCTCCTGGAAGAGATAGGTAAGTTTGGGTTTTGGACGGGACGCCATCGCCTCTTTGGAAAGAAGGGAGCTCACCTCGCTGCTATTGACGAGATAGTGCAGGCGGTTAAGAATCTGGTGGGGAAAAGAATAGGGGCTCTCATAGTGATAGAAAACCAGACGAGAGTTGATGATTATATTTATCAAAGCATCCCTATTGATGCGGAACTTTCTCCTCATCTCATAGAATCCATATTTTACCCTGGAAACCCCCTTCACGATGGTGCCATCCTTATAAGAGGCAACAGAATCGTGGCAGCTAGTTGTATTCTTCCCCTTTCCAATAAAGAGGAATTAGGAACAAACCTCCACACAAGACATAGAGCCGGTTTGGGCTTATCAGAGCTCACAGATGCAGTGGTGATAATCGTCTCCGAGGAAACAGGCACGGCAAGCCTTGCACATGGGGGAAACATACAACAAGATGTTAGTGAACAGCGTTTAAGGGAAATTTTGAGCCATATTTTCCTGGGAGAAACGAAAGATGTGGGAAAGAATAAGGCATAATTGGGGATATAAGATGTTTGCCTTCTTAACTGCAGCAATCCTTTGGATGTATGTTCGTACCCAACAAAACCCACTCGTTACTCAAGAGATAAAGAAGGAGATAGAGGTTAAAGGACTAGCTCCAGGGCTTCTTGTTACCTCTCCTCTCCCCCCTATAAATCTCATAATAAAGGCACCTAAAAAGAGATTGGAACAAATAGATCCTCAATCTATAAAGGTGGAGATATCTTTAGCCGGTAAAGGTGAGGGAAGTTACGATGTTCCCTTGATAGTATCAGCACCAAAAGGAGTAAAGGTCTCCTACAAGGTTCGCAATGTGAATGTTATTCTGGATAGAATGGTCTCTCAGCAGGTGCCCGTTCAGGCGGTGCCCACTTCCCTTCCCCCCGAAGGATTTTCCCTAAGCGGGCTTTATCTAAATCCTACCGATGTTATTATTTATTATCCCCTTTCCCAAAAGGAGACTTTACTTGGAGCGCAGGTATTGGTCGACCTAAGTAGAGGGGAAGGAGAAGTTGTGCTACCTGTTCTCGTTGTAGATAAGGAAAACAAGCCAGTGGCTAATGTCAGGGTGACACCGCCCTTTGTAAAAGCAACTATTTCCCTCAAAACCACCAAATTGACCAAGGTCTTACCCATTGTTCCCAATCTCGTCGGTTCTTTGCCCAATAATCTTGTTCTGGAGAAGGTAGAGGTTTCCCCCCCAATTGTGAGTGTAACCGGACCCAGTTCTGTGCTGGGGGAACTGAGTAGCATAAAAACAGAGAAGATAGACCTATCTCGTATAGAATCTTCTTGCTCATTGGAGGTGCCTTTAGAGAAGTTGGAAAGGGTAAGTTTTCTTGACACAAACAAAGCAATAGTGCGCATAATCGTGAGTGTAGGAGGGCAGTAGAAAATGGGGAAGTTATTTGGAACCGATGGTGTGCGAGGAAGAGCAAATGAAGACCTCACGGTGGATTTCATAGTCAGGTTGGGCTTAGCGGTAGGGAACTTTTTATGTAAAGAGGGCAGAGATATCGTCCTTGGCAAGGACACGAGGTTATCAAGCGATATGCTGGAATCCGCTTTTGCTGCGGGACTATGTGCTGGGGGGCTGAACGTCCTGGAGGTAGGAATAATCACTACTCCCGGCATAGCCTATCTCGCTTCCCTTAAGGGAAAATGGGGAGCAGTTGTCTCTGCCTCCCATAACCCCTTTGAGGAGAACGGTATAAAGCTAATCAATAGAGATGGGTTTAAACTGCCAGAGGAATGGGAAGAAAAGATAGAAGAGATATTATTCAAAAACAAGTGTGTCTATGCTTCTTCTTGGGGGATAGGAAAGCGGATATCCTATGAAGAGGGGCAGGAAGAATATAGGGCTTTCCTCAAAAGTAAAATAGAAAAAGAATTAAAGGGATTACGAATTGTCATAGATACTGCTAATGGAGCAGGATATCGCTTGGCACCCGCACTGTTCAGCGAGTTAGGAGCGGAAGTATGGGTTATAAATAGCTCACCAGATGGAAGAAATATCAATAAGGGTTGCGGAGCGGTGTGTCCCCAAGGAATGGCAGAGGAGGTAGTAAGAAGGGGAGCTCTGCTTGGTTTTTCCCTTGATGGTGATGGTGATAGGGCGATATTCGCTGACGAGAGGGGAAATATCATCCAGGGAGATGAAGTGCTTTACATTCTCGCCACCTATATGAAGGAAAAAGGGATGTTGAAAGGTCCAGTTGTTACTACATATATGACAAATGGTGGTGTAGAGAAGGCTCTGCGGGAGAGAGGTATAGATGTGGTAAGAGTGCCTATAGGGGATAAGTATGTGGCAGCTAAGATGAGAGAAATAGAAGCTAATCTGGGGGGTGAACAATCGGGGCATATAATCCTTATGGACCATCTGCCCACAGGGGATGGGATGTTAACAGCACTTAAACTCATAGAGGTCGTTTTGGAAAGTGGAAAACCATTATCTTGTTGGAAAGATTATCAACTTTTTCCCCAGAAGTTAATTAACATCAAGGTAAAAGAACCAAAGAGATGGGAAGGTGATCCGAGGGTGAGAAGCATTGTTAAACTTGCAGAAGATGAATTAAGGAATAGAGGTAGGATACTTGTGCGTGCGTCGGGAACCGAGGATAAATTGCGCATTATGGTAGAAGGTGAGAACGAAAAAGAGGTGGAGCAATTGGTAAATCACCTGGTTGAAAACATAAAGACGGTTGTGAATAGCAATGAAGGTTGACATTTTCTCTCTGCTCAGCGAATTAGTGGCTCACTGGGAGGAAAAAGAGGAGGTGCTTAACCTCTTAGGAGAAAGAATAAGAGAGCAGGGTGTAGATTTCACTATAGAGAAAGAGCCATCTCCTTTTCTTTTTTCCCATCTGGGTAAAAACGAACCTTCTCTATGCCTTTACTGCCATATTGATACTCCCCCTCCTTATGCTCTCTCTCAACCATCCTATAGAGTAGAAAATGACAAGGCTTATGGATTGGGTATCTGTGATAAAACATCAGTAGTGGCTATGTTGGAAGGCTTTCTTGAAATGAAAGGAGAGATTAAAAGAGGAAGCGTGGATATAATGGTCACAAGTGATAGTGAGGAGAAGGGGGAGACATTGAAGAGTATTCTGGAAGGTGGATATGACCCTCGTTGGGCTATTGTGGGAGAACCGACTAACCTCTCAGTTGTTACTCAACATCCTGGTCTTTTGCTTCTGGATATTTACTGCTATGGCTTATCTGCCCCAATGGCTTTCCCTTCCGGGGGAATAAATTCCGTAGAGGAGATGATGAAGTTCCTTACAGAGTTAAAGGAACATTTACCATTTGTCTTATTAGGGATAAAGGGAGGGGAAAGTGTTTTGCGTGTGCCGGAGAGATGCCATTCCACGGTCGCGATTTCCTTGCCCCCTGATAAGGATGCCAGTTGGGCACTTCGGATTTTGGATAGTGTCCTGAAAAAACCCCATTGGATGGATGTCTCTTATCGAATATTAAGGGTAGAGAACCCCTTAAAAGAGGAAATTTTCTCCCCCCTCGCACGGATAGCAAGGGAAAAGGCGAGAGAAGTCCTCGGGGAAGAGAGGGAGCTAGCCCAACCGGGTTGGTCGGAAGCCTCTCGCTTCCAACAAAATGGAGCGGAGGTTATAGTTTTCGGGGCAGGCGAACCGAAGGTAGCACATTCAGGGGAGGAATATGTGGTGCTGGAGGATGTCCTTAATCAAGCGAGAGTCCTTAAGGGAATAATAACAACGCTTCTTAGTTCATAAGCCGATTAGCTTGACGACCTTTTGAACATCTGGAGGAGCGGTGACAAAGGAGGTGGGAGCGACATTTACTGCGAGTTGGGGGTCTTTTAAACCGTGTCCGGTGAGAGTGCAGACGATTGTCTCTCCTTCGTATCCCTTGAAATAACCTTCTTTATGTTTCTTCATTACCCCCGCTACACAAGCTGCTGAAGCTGGCTCACAAAAGATTCCTTCTAAAGAAGATATTAATTTATAAGCTTCTAATATCTCTTCATCCGTCACCTTTTCTATCAGTCCTCCCGACTCATCTCTCGCTTTAACCGCATACCTCCAGGACGCAGGATTACCTATCCTTATAGCTGTGGCTATAGTTTGGGGGTTTTCTATGGGGTGCCCCTCAACGATGGGGGCTGCTCCTGCCGCCTGAAATCCCAACATCTTTGGTAATTTCTTATTTATACCCAAGTTATAATATTCCCTATAACCTTTCCAATATGCAGTTATGTTGCCGGCGTTGCCCACGGGAATAGCATGGAAAGTAGGGGCATCACCAAGCACATCGCTTATCTCAAAGGCCGCTGTCTTCTGCCCCTCTATGCGGTAAGGATTGAGAGAATTGACAAGGGTGACGGGATACCTCTGGGATATCTCAACCACTATCCTCAATGCGGAATCAAAATTTCCCTCTATGGCAATTACCTTGGCGTTATGGAGCAAGGCTTGAGCAAGTTTGCCCAGAGCGATTGCCCCCTCGGGGATTATAACTATTACGGGGAGTTTAGCCTTAGCACCGTAGGCTGCTGCGGAGGCGGAGGTATTGCCCGTGGAAGCACATATCACAGCCTTTGCTCCTTCCTCAAGCGCCTTTGAAATCGCCACTGTCATCCCTCTATCTTTGAAGGAACCAGTGGGATTGGCTCCTTCATATTTGAGGAAAAGCCTCAAAGGTAGCGAGATATATTCCGCCAGATTGCGAGCTTCTATGAGGGGCGTATTCCCTTCCAAGAGGGTTATAACGGGGGTCTTTTCAGTTACTGGAAGATACGCCCTGTATTCTTCAATTACACCACGCCATCTGTATCTCATTCTTCTACTCTTAATATAAGGTTGACCTCCTCAACTACAGGCAGTTTCTCTATCTTAGCCAGAGCTCGGCGGAGCGCTCTTTCCCGGGAAGGATGAGTTATCCAAACTATCTCTGCTGAAGTTCCTATCTGTCTTTTTTGCACTACCGAGGCTATACTTACCTTCTCTTCTCCAAAGCAGGTTGCTATCGCTGCGAGGACGCCCGGCTGGTCCTTCACCTTCATCCTCATATAATATTTTGAGATTATTTCCCCAATATCTTTTTGTTTCTTCTCCGTGAAGCAAGTACAGGAAATTCTACCGGTGCAATTGAAGTTGATATTTCGTGCTATATCAATTATGTCACCCACTACAGCGGAGCCGGTGGGTAGCGAACCCGCTCCCTCTCCAAAGAACATCACTTTTCCTACTGAGGAACCATGCACCAAAATAGCGTTGTTCACTCCCCTCACGGAGGCAAGAGGGTGGTGCATTGGTATAAGGGCAGGATGAACTCTGATGCTCAACATCTCGTTTTCTTCTCTGGCGATCGCCAACAGTTTTATCACATAGCCGAGCTCCTCCGCATAAGATATATCAATAGGGGCAATGGCCGAGATTCCTTCCCGATAAATTTCTTCTACATTTACCCTACTATTGAAGGCAATGGAAGCAAGGATGGCTATTTTATATGCTGCGTCTAACCCTTCAACATCATAAGTAGGGTCACTTTCGGCATAGCCTTTGGATTGAGCATCCTTCAACGCCTCTTCATAAGTCCAGCCTTCCTCAGCCATTTTGGTAAGGATATAATTAGTAGTCGCATTAACTATCCCTACAACAGAGTAAATGCGGTTTCCTGCAAGGCAAATCTTCAATGGGCGCACTATTGGAATACCTCCCCCCACCGCCCCCTCAAAGTAAAAGTCCACCTTTTTCTCCCCAGCCAAGGGGAGAAGCTCCCTCCCGAAGCGAGCTATTACCTCCTTATTAGCTGTAACTACATTCTTACCATTTTCTATAGCTTTGATAAGGAGAGAGCGGGCAGGCTCTATACCACCTATTAGTTCCACAACTATATCAATATCAGGGTCATTTACTATCTCATAGGGGTCATTGGTGAAAAGATGAGAAGGCAAGGTCAGATTGCGTTCCTTATCAAGGCGCTTCACCGCTATTTTTTTAACCTCTATTTCCGTTCCTGTTCTCATTTGGATGTCTTCCTTGTTCTCAAGAAGAGTTTTTACCGTTCCCTGTCCAACTGTGCCGAATCCCAGAACTCCGATATACACCTTCCTCATAGGACATCCTCCATAGGTTCTATGGCAAAAAGAGGGTCTCCCTCCTGAACGATTGAAGCATTCTTGGCGAGAATACCTACTATTTTCCCTGTGACCTCAGCGTTCACATCGTTAAATATCTTCATAGCTTCAAGGAGTGCTATCCTTTGCCCCTTCCTCACTATATCGCCCTCCTCAACAAAGGGCGGAGCGTTGGGAGAGGGGGCACGATAAAAGACCCCAGTCATAGGTGCACGGAGGATATACACATTGTCACTAAAGGAAGGTTTTTCCTCTTCCTTAGCGATGTCCCGAGTTATGATGGAGGTGGGAATGGAAGGAGAAGGAGGAGAGGAATGAGAGGACCTTTTTCTCAAAATAACACGAACATCTTCTTCCTCCACTTCTATTTCTGAAGTAGAGGATTTCTCCAAAAGGTTTATAACTTCTTTAATAAAGGAAAGTAATCTATCCTTGTCCAATTCTATAAAATACAATGGTGGCGGCGAAGGGTATCGAACCCTTGACCCCGCGGTTATGAGCCGCGTGCTCTACCACTGAGCTACACCGCCACCTCACTACAATATAATACACCGATTCACTCCGTTAGGCAAACGAAATTACGATTCCCTAATAGTTCCTTCATCCCTTGCTGGCTATTCTTTGGAAGATTTCCTTTGCAATAAGCATATCCTCAAAGCTATCCTCCCCGGAGGAAAGAGGCGTCTTCCTTTCCCGTACACACTCTATGAAGTGCTCAGCTTGGCGCTTGAATCCCCATCCCCAAGGAGCTATGGGTTCTTGAACTTGAGGTTCTCCATAGGTTTTATAGACTATAACCCTTGCAGGAACATTTTTGAGTAAAGGAGGGGGTGTCTCTACCTTAATCCAACCTCTCTGGAAATATATAGTGAGGTCCTCATCCCAGCGATGAGCGGACAACCTTCCATATTCAAAAGAACAAAGCAAACCATCCTTTCGCAAAACAGCAAGAAGCTGGCTTCCCCTAAGAAACCCATCTTCTACTTCCCATTTCCCCGGGACAAGGAAACGGAGTAGATTGAGGTTGTGGGAGGCTACATTTATGAATTCGTCATACATACCCACAAGCGAGGTAGGGAGCCAATCCAATTTCACCTTCGGTAGGGGAGGATAAGGTTCGTCAGTGGTGATGGGAGACCCCACATTGCAAACCCATTCTCCGCCAAAGATATGCACCCTGACAAATGTGGGTTCGCCAAGTTCTCCTGTTGATAAGAATTTCTCTATCATTTTTCTGGCAAGTTGAACACCCGGATCATATCTTTTCATAAAACCTATCATAAGCAATCGCCCAGTCCTCCTGCTTGCCTCAACCATTTGTTCCGCCTGGTCGGTGGTGAAAGCCATTGGCTTCTCTACCATAACATCCTTCCCTCTTTCCAAAAGAAAAGAAGCCACCTCAGCATTTAAAAGATAATGAAAGAGAGCAACCACTGCTTCTATCTCTTCGTCTTCTGCCAGTTCCCTGTGAGAAGTATATCTTTTAGGAATACGAAATTTGTCGGCAACTTTTTCCCTCAACTGGGGGCGGAGCTCCGCCAAAGCCACGACTTCGCAACCTTCACTTTCCATAAACGAGGGCAGATGAGCCATCTGGCTCATAAATCCTGCTCCTACAAAACCAATTTTCACCTTCTTTTCCATAGCGGTGCCTCCTTCCAACAGGAGATAATTTTATATTTTATTTTGCGTTATGGCTTTGATGCAGTGAAGCAAAAAACTTAATGTCTCTATGTAATTGGATAAAGGGGACGGGGAAATTATTGATCGCCTTTCTCTTAAGACTTATTATGGTAAAGATGCATTTTAAAAGAATTATGTCTCCGCCAATTATTAAAACTTCCCTAATTTGTAGGGGAAGAGGGTTTCTTTTTGTTCTATTTATACTTATCGCGTTCTTAGATGGAAGGAAGACGCTACCAGATTCCGTAAAATATGGAGATGAAGCGGAAATGGTGTTCGTTCCAGCGGGTAGCTTTCTTATGGGGTCTGAAGAAGATGAAGAGGCACCGCTTCACAGCCGATATTTAAACGCTTTTTACATAGACCGCTACGAGGTGAGCAATGCTCAATATGCGAAGTTCGTGGCGGAGACTGGCTACCCTCCGCCTCCCCACTGGAAGGGCAAAGTTCCTCCGCCGGGAGAGGAGAACCTACCCGTTACGAATGTTTCTTGGTTTGACGCTATGCGCTACGCTATTTGGGCGGGGAAGCGCCTTCCCACCGAGGCGGAATGGGAAAAGGCAGCCAGGGGAACGGCGGGCAGAAAATTTCCCTGGGGAAACCAAGATGAACCTATGAGAAGAAATCTTTCAACTGATATCCTGGAACCAGTGGATACATTTCCTCAAGGTATTTCTCCCTATGGGTGTTTTAACATGGCTGGGAATGTTTGGGAATGGACTGCAGATTGGTACGATGCTTACCCCGGTTCCCACTTCAAATCACCCCATTTTGGGAAGAAATACAAGGTCATCAAGGGCGGAGGAGCTATTGGAATCTACCCCATTCCAAACACTGGACACTGTGCCCAGCGAGCTCGTCTTCTTCCTTACGGATATTACGATGGCGTGGGTTTCCGCTGCGTCAAGGATGTGAGTCCTCAAAATGCTCCCTATGACCCTTTGAAACTGCTTCAAGAAGCAGAGAAGATGCTTAACCGTCCCCTGCCTCCATCTTTTCCTCTTTCTTATGAGAAGGAGTTTCAAGATTATCTTAATAAGGGATGTATTCCAATAAAGATCGATGGAGCACCAGGACAAGGGGGTTATGTGCGAGCAGGGATTCCATTCCCAAAGGGCTTATTGGACGATTTAAGACGATTGAGAATCTCCACTCCTCAGGGTGTTCGCCCCTTACAAGCTAAACAGATCAATCTTTGGGAGGATGGATCAATCTCATGGGCACTCCTTGATTTTCCAGCTAAAGCGGGTGAGACCCTTGAACTGCTAATACTGCCCAGAAGAGATGTTCTCGCTTATCCTTACCCCCTTGTTTCAATGAAACAGGAAGGGGAAATAACCGTTGATACAGGCAAGTTGATATTGCGTATATCCAAAGACAACTTTTTAGAAGTCCAGGGAAAGGATGGGAAAATGCTTATAAAGGGTTTAGATATATCACTGAAATTGTTAAAAGAAGGAAGGGAAATATCAATATATCCTTACCTTTTAGAGAAAATAGAGGTTGAGGAAGGCTCTTTGCATAGCATCATTTGCCTAAAAGGTAGATTTGCCAAAGAGGATGGTTCTCTTTTTCCCTTCCTTTATGATATTGAAATTCACGCCTTCTCTAATTCTACTAACATTCATCTTTCACTAAGGCTCACCCATTACGCTCCAAGGGAGGAAGAACCTCTTCTTATTTCCTCTATAAGGTTAAGATGCCTTTTGAACGAAAAGCTTTCAAAGGCTATATTGGGTGGGGATGGGGAGGAGATAGAGCTTCCCTTTGATAACGAAATAGAGTTGGTGCAGGAAAGAGCTTGGAACTATAAGATAAAGGCGGATGGGCGATTAGCAAAAGAAGGGATAAGAGCAGACGGTTGGGAGAGTGTGAAATTGGGAAAAGTAAGTATAATTATGGGGGTGAGACATTTCTGGGAAAATCACCCAATCGCTCTTTTTGTAACATATAATTCAGTTGGTTTAAATCTATGGGCAGGGAAGGAACCATTGGAATGGGAAGGAGGCCTGGCTAAAACCTACGATATTTATCTTGATTTTCCCGAAGGAAAATCGAAATGGTTTTCTCAGCCCCTGGTTGCAATTCTCCCTCCCGCTTGGATAGCTGGGACGAAAGTGTTGGGCGATCTACTGCCAAAAGGAGAAGAGTCGCTAAGGTTATTTCCTTATTGGGAGGCGATGTTGGAAAACAGTGGGAGAAAATGGGCGAGAGGAATGGCTACAGGAATGCGAGATTTCGGTGATGCATATTACGGTGGTCCCTATAAGGGGAAAAATTCCTACGCTAATTTAGAATATGATACCCCCTTGAACTTCTTAATTCAGTTCCTACGAACGGGAGAGAGGTGGTATATGGATGTAGGGGAAGCACAAGTGAGGCATCAAAGGGATATAGACATTGACCACTATACGGGACGTCAATGGAAACACAGTCCCTTACACACCACGACGGAGGCCGACTTAGGGCATATTTTCCTTAGGGGGTTGCTTCTTCATTACCTCTTGACCGGTGAGCGACGCTCCCTTGAATCAGCGGAGGAAATCGGGAAATGGTTAACACCACGAGTAGAAAGATTAGAAGGTATGGGGAACGAGAGACAGATAGGTTGGTCGCTCTATGCCTTATGCGAGTTATACAAAGTGACCAGGAATAAAACATACCTGACCGCAGGGGATGAGGCCTCAATAAAGCTTGCAAAAGGTCAATCCCCCACGGGGCGCTTCAACATCCGTTGGGATAACCGCATATCTTTCTTCAATGGCATAGCTATGACAGGTCTTTTGAATGTTTACCTTCTCACAGGGAGAGAGGAAATATATCAAGCAGTTCATAAGCTTGCCCAGCGCACGCTCGGTTTCTACCCTGAATATGCTTGCAGAACTCTTGATGCTCTTTCTTATTTAGCAGAGAAAACGAAGGACCCTCGTTTCTGGGACCTTATAGAACGCACATGGGAAACATCTATGGATTATCTATTGCCAAGAAATGCCCTACCAGCGGGGACCTTCTCCTGGCAGTTCATCCACTTTATGGGTAAATATCGCTTCCCATTTCTCATTTCAGATTTAAACGAACCTAAAATCTCCAAATCTACAGGTTGGCGCTCCCTCCGTCTCAAGGGAGAAAAGATAGAACTTCTTCCCCAAGGTAAGGGAATCCTGATGATTATTTTGGAAGGATTAGAAGAGGGAGATGTAACTGTATATGATGGGCAGGGAAAGATTAAGAGAAGATATGAGTTAAAGGGAGAGAAAATATTCAAGAGGGCGACAATTCACATAGAAGGGGGGTATAAAGTCTTGCTTTTATCTTCTCAGCGTGCTATCTGGGAGGTTCATTACGAGCCGACAATCGAGTTGAAAATTTATGATCCAGATTTTGTCAATCTTCCCAACATCTATCCTAAGGCATACTGTGATGTTGCGGAAGGAGCAAAGTTGGTAAGGCTGCGCGTGAGAATGGAAGGAGAAGGATTTCACAAGGCTGTTATCTATGAGCCGGAAGGAAGAATCGTGGCGGTAGGTGAAAAATTCATAGACCTCGGAGATGTAAATGCCTATGAGATGGAGATAACAGCACCGGTAAAAGAAGGAATACCTCGGAAGGGCTGGGCAGTAGAAATATATGATTGCGATGTATTAGAGGTGGAGGGATTGTCCCCCTTAGTGTCAGCCGGATTCTGAAATACCCGCTCTTGCTTTCTCTAACCTTTCCCTATAAAGTGCCTCCACTCGCTTGTTATGCTCGGGACCACCGTCTATGTTGGCACTAAGGTAAAGAGGGGGTTCTATCCCCATTTGCCCGAGGCGATTTGCAGCTTCAACCACCATAGCTTGAATTATCGCAGCGCCGATAACACCAGATGTGGCACCGGCGGGAACATTCGTGCCCTCCACCTTCATTATGGCATCTCCCAACTCACCGCAATTGTCTATGACTATATCCGCTATTTCAAAAAGCCTCTTGCCACTGGAATGACGAGAGGTTACGGAGCGGGAGTGGTTAAGATTGGTTATGGCAATAACTGTTAACCCCATTTCCTTTGCTTGAAGGGCGACATCTATGGTAAAGGGATTCCGCCCGGAGTTAGACACAACAACTATAAGGGAATGGGAGGGAAAACGGAACTTCTTCATAATCTCCCTACCTGGTCCTTCTTCTTGCTCTGGTCCCTCAGGGATAGCATCAGCAGGGATGAATCCCCCTGCCCTTCCCACTCCCTCAAGTGCTATCATTCTTGCATGTCCTGAACCACAGAAGTAAATTATACCCCCTTTGGCAATTGTTTCTGCCATAGCCCTGCCTCCTGCTTCTATATTTTCTCCCTGCGTGGTCTTTACCTTCTCGATTAGTTCCTTTACTCTCTCCAGATAATCTAAACCGCCTGCCAAGTTTTTCAACCTCCTTATCATTATTTATATATTTCATTTATTACTTTCAATTTCTCCCTCATCTCGGGGGGAACCTCTTCGCCTTCTACCTCCTTTGCAAGTATAAAGGCACCTGCTAAGGGTTCGAGGGGCGAATAATCAATGGGAGCATAAGGATAGATCCTTTTTATCCTTCTTTTGAATGAGAAGAAAACCTCCCTGGAACGGAAAACACCACCTCCCACAAAGAAAGAGGGGGTATTCAGTCCTAAGACCTCGGCAGCACGCAGGGCGGAGCTGGCGAGGCGTCTTCCAGCTTCATAAAGGATCTCTCTGCACACTTTTTCCTCCCTGCACTCCCAAACGAGCTGAGATAAAGCGGATATCTGGTGTCTCTTGACATTTTCCGTGTGAAGATGATGGATAAGTTCGCTCAAGGAATGGGCAGAGAAATGTTCCATAACTTTCTTTGCAAGTTGAGGGCAGTTGACCTTACCTAAGAAATGTTTCCCCACAGCTCTTAAAGCCATAAGCCCTATATCCGTAGCTGAGCCTTCGTCTCCAAGGAGGGGACCGAGTCCATCTATTATCCTCTTATTCCCTTGAGAATCCTGGGCTACAGCGAAGCATCCCGTCCCTGCCCTCACAACCACTCCCTCTTTACCCTTGGGCAAGGAAGCACTCAATGCTGTCTCTACATCGCCTGTCTCGTAGATTTTCCAACCGGAGAATAGTTTCTCCAACTCCCTTCTTGTGTTAGGGGTTCCTCCACCGCCCGTGATTATCGAACCCTGTGAATGAGGGGGAAGCTTTTTTGCCACATTAGTGATGGCTTCAACGATCGTTTTCTTTGCTTCCTCCCAGCCGATAAAGAGGGGATTTGAAGGTCCCTCCTTAGCCCAACATAAAAGATTCCCTTCTTCATCCCAGAGAGCAGATAGTGTTTTGGTGCCTCCTCCGTCAACCCCTATTATGAACCTCATAATTTCACTTGGATACAAACTCTCCCAGAGGATAATAGGGAATCATATTCTCTTCTACCCATTTGAGGGCATCTATCGGTTTGAGCCCGAGTATAAAGGGGCAAGCAGAAAGCATTTCCACCAGGGAGAACCCTTTTCCTTCCATCTGGGTTTGGAAAGCTTTGAGGACCGCTTTCTTGGCCTGGAGAACATAGTGAGGATTGGTCAGGGCTACCCTCGTTATATAAGCTGGACCATCAAGGGTAGCAAGAAGTTCACAAACTCTTATGGGATAACCCTCCCTCTGAGAATCTCTTCCGTAGGGGGAGGTTGTGGTTTTCTGTCCGAGGATGGTTGTAGGTGCCATCTGACCACCCGTCATTCCATAGACGGCGTTGTTTATAAAGAAAACAGTTATTTTTTCTCCCCTCGCCGCAGCGTGGACGATTTCTGCCATACCGATTGAGGCGAGGTCACCATCGCCCTGGTAAGCGAAGACGATGCTATGAGGGAGAGCACGCTTGACGCCTGTAGCTACGGCGGGAGCTCTACCATGTGCCGCTTCGATCATATCGCATTCGAAGAAATCATAGGCAAAGACTGCACACCCCACAGGGCAAATACCTATCGTTTTCTCAAGTATACCAAGCTCCTCTATAGCTTCCGCTATCAAGCGATGGGCTATCCCATGGGTGCATCCAGGGCAATAGGTGAAGTCAACATCCGATAAGACCTTAGAACGAGCAAATATTTTCTCCATAATTCCTCCTCAAATCTACATTATATCAAATAAGTGAAACTGCTCAAAATCATTAATGTGGTTTTGTTGACAATTCAAAGAACATTCACCTCCCCCTGAAGGTATGGTGGAGTGTGTAGAGAAATATAGCATTTAGACATTCTTAGAAGGAGATTGTTTCTCTTACTTTTTGTAAAGTTGGTTATTCCAAAAGGAAAGGGAGGAAACCGCTGAAGAGGAGAACGTCGTTCCCCCTTCCCTTTATTCAACAAAACCATAAATGTCATTCTTTTAACCAGGCCCCAATAACTCTCCAACGTGTTAGGTCAGGTTTATCTCTGGGCCATTCTTCTTTCTCCATCTCCTCTCCGCTGAGCACACCGTTATGGGCACCTAGCCAAGCGAGAGAGAAAATTTCTATCCTTTCCCCTTTATCTACTCGTATAAAAGCTGGACGCATCTCTTCCCAATTCCCCGAAAGCACGCCGTAAACTGTTATATCTCTGCAGTTATCTATCCATAGTGAAGCTGGGTAATCGTTCTCAAATTGAACGAGACAAATAATTGCCTTGGATGCATTTCGTAATATTACGGGGAATTCGCTAAAATGCTCGTGCTGCCAGCTATAAAACCACTTGCGTCCCTCAGAGGTGATGATTGCACCAGTTTTTCCCGATATCGCGCCACCTTCAGTAGGCCACCACAAGTTCTCAAAGAAGCCACCACCCTTACCACTTACCTTCCAGATGAAGGGCTGAGAAGGTGTGGCCATAAGATAGACATCGACCATTTGGGATTTCTCGCCTACCCGCCACTCAAAGTAGTAGGCACCCTTTGGGTCACCCTCCATTCGGAAGAAGAGGTTGACAATTGTGAGCCTCCCTTCAGGGTCATTGGGTGTTTCTATTAATGGATGGGGATCAGTAGGATCGTTAAATTTAGGGGAATCGGTGTGGAAGACAATCGCTGCCGGATGTTCTCCAAAAAGCTTAGAGTTTGGTTTCAGATGGAGTGTGTCGGAGACAATATAATTGCCGGAAGGGAAGAAAAGCTCCTCACACAGGTTAATTGCTTTCTGGATAGCATAGGTATCGTCTTTATCATCGTCGGGGATTGCACCGAACTCGGTTACGCTTCTTATCTTGTTGCTCATTTTGGGGAATTTTGGAGAAGGAAGACTTCTTATATCGCCACTGTAAGAGAAGGAAGGTGATTTCTTGCCATTAAGATATATTTCTTCACTTAAGATCCAGCGTCCTATTCTACCTTGTGCGGCGGGAAGGTGTCCTTTTACAATCTGGTCCACTCCTTCGCTTGTGATGTTTTGGAGGAAAAGCGAGGCAGGTTTTGGCTCTGCTATAATGGCTGTTCCATTACTTATATTCTTGAAAGACGAATCTATCAAGCTTATACAATTGCCTCCCCTTATTTCCAAGCCGGAAGGAACATTTGATATGGATAGGTCGAGGAAGACGAAGTTCCAGACACCGGTTAAGCGGATGGCATAAAGGCTCTGTTGAGAGAATTTGGCAGAGCGGATGAGGAACTGGCTCGTTTGGTCAACCTCCCACCCCCTTTGTCCTCCCACGATATTTATATCGGAGATAACACCTCCACCTCCCCAAAGAGAAGTTTTTATACAAGCATAAGCATCGCCTCCGTCGATTTCCACATTCCTCAAAGCGGTTCCTTGTGCAACGCACCAATATATAGCAATAGCTCCTGGATTGCCTTTTCCCACTTTGATTTTTATATTTCGCAAACTTGTATAAAATGTGTTGTTGGTTGAACCCCCCAATGTATCGAGTCGGGTGCGCCAGTCTCGGGTCTTCGGATCAATTCCCCAACCATTGGCTGTGACTATGAGGGGTTTGGGATCTTCAGGGTTTGTGAAACCTGTGGTTTGGGAAGGCAGAAAAAGGACAGGAGGGTTCTCAGTATCACCGATAAGATGAGTTCCCTTCCAGATGATAAGTGTGTCTGTAATGCGATATATTCCAGGAGGGATATAGACCGTCCCATGTCGTTTTTCTCCTTCCACGCCCACGCCATAATCCAAAGCCCTTATGAAAGCGGTGGTATCATCCGTAACTCCATCGCCTTTTGCGCCGAAATCCTTGACATTACGGAACATCTTTCCATGGGGGAGATTGGCATATACATCTCCACCTGCTACACTTGTCAAGATGATAGCGGCAAATCCTATAAGTAAAAAAATCATTGCCATTTGCCCTCCGGTAGTTTATGAGAACTTGTAAAGCTTTTAACCACTTCATATTGAAATGTACCGGGGCTGGGAGTTGTGAACACCCAGACGATTCCTGCCTGTTCGAACGCTATCTTCATCGCCCTTTCAAGGTAATCCCTGGTTGGTCTTCCTAGTGGCCAAGACGAATGGGGAGTGAAATATAGGCAAGGAATGGCTATCTTGCCAGTTTTAAGATAATCGTTTATCTCTAAGGGTAGCGTATTAGGATAAAGTCCGCACTCCTGATAAAGAGCGGAATTGTGCTGATAGCCCCATAGAAGAGCATCAATATAATCAAGATAGCCGGCTTGAGCGAATTCCTTCAAATTCTCGTGATATACACATACACCGAAAAGAAGTTTTGGATTAATTCTCTTCGATGTTTGGTATATCCGCTTGGTGTAATCAAGGGTGAAGAAAGAAAGATTGGAATCAAAATCGTCTATCATCCAAAGGGTAAGATTGGGATAATTTAGAGAAATTGTGGCAATTGCCTCGGCCCATTTTTCATAATCCATATCAAAAGGTGGATACTTTCTTTCCGAGATAGGTTTGTCCCGTCCCACTGGTGCTTCAGATGGAGGAACGAGATAAACCCATACCTCTATTCCTTCTTTCAAGGCTTTATCGCAGAATTCCCCCAAACTGGAAAGTTCCATATCCGAGCGGTAGGCAATGAGGTAAGTATAGCAATTTACACCGAGGTCCTTTAAAAGGGATATAGTAGCATCAACATCGGGTGTCCCATCGGATTTGTATGACATACCTGCGTAGGCAGATATGATACCGCGATAGAAAGGGTTTGTTTTCGCTCTTTGCTTTACTTTCAAGATATTATCTCGCCTTATAGGTTCCATATTGCTTACGAGCAAGGTTTGTTCTAATTTTTCCTTACCCTGGATTAACAATTCCATCTTATATGCCCCTTCGCTTAATGGGGGTAGATTAACATTTATTTCTCTAACTTTCTTTCCCTGTTCGAATTGTGCTACCTCATCCAGGTAAACTATCGTCTTATCCTTGTTGTCTTTTATACACAGAGAGAATTTTTGCTGGGCAACGGGTTTACTTGCCACAAGGATGAGGTAGCAGTTTATCGGCTCATTGGTAGGGTAAAAACTCGCGAGGATTACTTTCCCGTAGAAATCAAGAGGTAGACCCTCAGCAATGGGGCTCAAAGTTAACTCTTTCATCCCGCTTTTTATCAATTTATATCGCGCTTGAATTTCCTCTTCTTGTAATGCCCGGGAATAAACTCGCACCTCATCAATACTCCCTTTGAGTGTCCATTGGGTATATCTTTCCCTGCCAAATCCTCCTATGACCACGGGAGCCAAATTATCGCCCGCCTTTTTGCCGGGGCTTTTTCCTTCCGCAACCTTGTTGCCATCTACATAGAGCAATAACTTTGTTTGGTTCCGCACTCCCACTATGTAATGCCATTCTCCATCAGCGACATCTATTCCTTTTATTCTGATGTGTCCACCTTGGTAATAATCGCCAAATTGCACTACTCCCTCATAATAGCCTAACCACCAAGCAGATTCAGAACCTGAGCCTGTCCATTTAGAGAGGTATATTTGAGGGGTTTTGCTCGAGTGTTTAACCCAAGCTTCGATGGAATAGTCATTGGAAAAGGCAAAGCATAATTCCAATCCCCCACCGCATATTGCGGAACCTTTCCCATCCAGATAAAGAGCGCTACCACTTACTCCTTTAACCCATTCCACTCCCTTAAGTTGGGCATTGTTCTCGTTCCCTGAGTAATCATAGGCTATAATGCCCTTCCCTTCGTCAAAGCTCCAATAGGCAACCAAGCCAAGCTCTTGAGAAAAAGAAAGAAGGCTAAAGGGAAGGCATATAAGGAAAAGGAACATACTTAACCATCTCATACCTTCATATTTTAATCTGTCAGGATTTCCTTAACTTTCGCAAGGACTTCTTTTGGCATCGGGATAACACCGCCTGTGCGCCCGTAGAAATGCACGGGGCACCTACATTCTACAGAAAGTTTCACATCTTCTATCATCTGTCCCATGCTCATCTCCACCACCAGCATAGCTTTTACCTTTCCAGCCAGTTCCCAAAGCCTCTTGGAGGGGAAGGGAAAGAGGGTGATAGGGCGGAAAAGTCCCACTTTAAAGCCCTCTTTTCTTGCCAAATCTACGACCATTTTGCAAACACGGGCAGATGTTCCATAAGCGACGAGGATTATCTCCGCGTCATCCGTCTCTATCTCCTGCCACCTCGTTTCCTTGTCTTTTATCTCTTCATACTTGGCGAAAATCCTTCGGTTTATCTTCTCCAACTCTTCCCCTACTATTATAAGCGAGTTTATTATATTCTTCTTTCTCCCTTTTGCTCCCGTTGTTGCCCAGGGCTTTGGGGGCGGAGTAGGTTGGGGAAGATGTCCAATCTCCACGGGTTCCATTGTTTGCCCGAGGACCCCATCGGCGAGTACCATAACGGGATGCCTATATCTATCGGCTATATCGAAAGCGAGATATGTCAGTTCATACATTTCCTGTCCAGACCAGGGCGCAAGAGTAATGAGGTGATAGTCTCCATGTCCGCCACCTTTAACCGCTTGGAAGTAATCAGATTGAGCAGCAAGGACATTGCCTAGTCCGGGACCTCCCCTAACTACATTCACTATCACACAAGGGAGTTCACAAGTAACGAGGTAAGAGATTCCCTCCTGCATAAGGGATATACCGGGCGATGAAGAAGTGGTTATCGCCCTTGCACCAGCTGCAGCAGCTCCGTAGACCATATTTATCGCTGCGACTTCGCTTTCTGCCTGGAGATAGACACCACCTACCTCGGGCATCCGCTTTGACATATGTTCGGGTATCTCGTTTTGGGGAGTAATTGGGTAGCCGAAGAATAGCCTACAGCCCGCAGCGATAGCTCCCTCAGCGATGGCAATATTTCCCTTTATTAGAACCTTCATCCTCTCACCTCCAAACTTCTATAGCAGCTTCCGGGCACATCAGAGCACAGAAGGTGCAGCCAATGCATTTCTCCTCATCTGTGAACTGGGCTGGATGAACTCCTCTTTGGTTAAAGGTGTCAGAAAAGACGATGATTTTTCTCGGGCAGAATTCAATACATAAACCACAGCCCTTACAGCGCTCTTGGTCTATCACTATCTTCGGCATTCAAGCTTCTCCTCGCTTTAAAAATCTACAACGAAAGCAGCTTAAAATTTTATTTCTAAAACCCCAGAAGGTCAAGGAGAATTAGTATTTTACATAAGGGGCGAGGAAAAATCATCGCTTTTACAGACGCTGGCTATTACCCTGTGAAGGGTTTGGTAGGAGATGTTCAATGATTTTCTTTCTTCTTCATTCAAAGGGGGCTGGATTAACCCCTCTATCCCTCTCTCTCCTACCACGCAAGGGAGGGATAGACATACATCATCAAAGCCCATTTCCCCTTCAATATAAAGGGAAAGGGGAAGGATTGAACGAGAGTTTTTATCTATCGCTTCTATCACCTTCAGCCCGGCTAATGCTACAGCGGTTCCGGCTCCACCCTTTAACCTTATCATCTCCGCTCCTGCTTTCCTCACTTTTTCCTTTATCTCCTCAAGCATTTCCTCACTCACCCCTGGATAAGATAGGAGGGGAATACCTTCCACACTCGCTATGCTGAAAGGGAAGACCATTGAATCGCCGTGCTCGCCAAGGACCATCGCCTGGACATTTCTTGGATCCACTTTGAGAGCAGAGGCAAGATAGGAACGAAGCCGAATTGTATCAAGCAGAGTTCCAAGGCCTATTATCCTCTCTTTTAAGAAACCGCTCTCCTTATGAGCGACATAGGTTAGGACATCAACCGGATTGGAGATAACAAGCAGGATGGATTCTTCTTTTTTCCATTCCCTTAACTGAGTTAGGATATTCCTGAATATTGCCAGATTCTTTTGGATTAAGGATAACCTGCTCTCATCTGGTGCCCGTCTTACCCCCGCGGTTACAACGAAGATATCTGCTCCCTTAGCTTTTTCCCTATCAGAAGAGAAAGTTTGGGGGTAAGCCTCTGCTGTGCCCTGAAGTAAATCTTCTACCTCCCCTGCCGATAGTTCCTCTCTCACATCCAAAAGAATTATCTCTTTTCCTACTCCTCTCATTTGAAGAGCGAAGGCGAGTGTCGCACCAACCTTTCCCGTCCCTATTATTGCTATTTTCATTTCTCTGTCTCCAAAAGCGATTTGCTGGGGGAATAGAGGAGTTTAATTTCCCCTTTACCACAAAGAAGCGCATTCACTATCTCAACATCTTCTTCTACTTCTTCTCTACTCATAAAGCCTATTGCTATAGGGTCGTTAGGTTTTGAATTGGCAAGGACATAGGAAAGCGCCTCATAGGGCATAACTCTTCCCGCAGCCAATGGTTTAATTATCATCACAGGCTTCGGTGTTTGGCGGATTATCTGTGCCTGCCAGTTAGTTTCAACAGCACATAGGAAGCCGGCTATGTTAAGGGGAAGTATGTAACATTCGACATCGTAGCCTCTGGATTCTGCTAAGAGAAGGGTCTCAGGACGATGGGTTGATAAACCCGGGACCATACCGCTCTGTCTAATAAGAGATAAGAGTTCCTCAATTCCCTCTATGCGGTTTTCCCCACTTACGAGATGGCTGTCAGTGTAAGAAGCGTGTATTAGGCAAATCTCGGCTTTCTGCTTTGCAAGCCACTTTATGTCCTCCATCTGCTTTTCCTTCTCCTTGTGACCGTAGGTTGTGGAAATCCATATCATCTTCCGTCCTGTTTGGTCCTGAACCACTTTACGAGCATCAGCAAGCTTCTGGTCAGAAGGGCCGAGGAAGGAGTTTATGCCATTTTCAAGGCAAACCTTCATAACTTCTGCTATCCTTTCAACGGTGAAATATCTCTTCATAAAGGTGTCCTTGGCATAGGAAAAATGGGAAAAGCCAAGGAACGAATTAGTGCCACAAATTAGCTTGGAAATTTTATGTTCTCCGATTTCGATTAAAGGTAGAGCCATTCTCTTATCAACCTCCAAAACAAAAGTTAGGGTAAAAAGAATGTTCAAGCAATGGTTTTGTTGAATATACAATACCGTTACATCTCTATTTCCACCACAGTGAAGGAATGAGGTGGAAGGAAAAACTTTAGGGAACCATTACTTAGCTCCACGGGAAGTTCAATGACTCTTACATTCTGAGGGTTATCCTCATTAGTGGCGTCAACACTTGGTCCGGTTAGTGAGAAAACCTTGGCTTTCCTTGTCTTTACCCCTTCTATCTCCGTTTCAATAGATTGCTCCAGTTCCTTGTTAACTATCGCTACATATACTTTCTTTCCATCCTTGCTCTTGCTTGCCACAACACTCAAATAAGGGACTGCCCCTAAGTTGGAGGGTTGAAACTTTTCTACCTTTACATTTCGTATCCATATCTTTCCCTTGCTCCCCTCTCCTTCCAACCGCCTCGCTAATATCTCTATCTCCTTGGTATCGGGTAAGGTGATGTAGTCCACGCTAACCTTTTGCCAATCTGAGCTTTTTACTTCCTCAGAGAGGGCTGCCGATTGCGTTGCCCCCCATCCTCTTCCATCCCCGACCTGTATTTGAGCCCCTCTTGATTTTTCTAATCCCTCGGTCTTTATCTCTGCGCTCACTCTATAGCCCATCAGGGGCTGAGCTGGCATTTTCTTCCTCGCATGATAGTAATTGAGCTCCTCTTCCGTTTGAATCTCTACCAAGAGTGTTCCGTCTATCTCCTCGTGCTTTACTCCCTCAATATCGCGTAGTTCCCATTTCTGTTTGGGGAGGATATTCCCGGGATAAAGTCTAAATTGGCTGGGTTTCCCTATCTGAGCCATAACACCGTAGCCTCCCAAGGTGTCATAACTATCACATTCAACTTTTGCGTCTATTAATATATCACCAAAATAGTGATGGTATAGCCAGAAGACCCAGTAGGCGGGACGCAGGGTATAAGGGGGATTGTATCCTTTCACCATCCCCCAATATTCATTGGCAAATTGCCAGTATTGTGCATTGGCGATATGGAACTCGGGTTGTAGGAAAACCTGCAGGAGTTCCGCTACAACGAGGGCACAACCAAGACTGAGCCTGTAGGGAATGGGATTTTCCTGGACGAAATGACCGTTGAACTCGGTTATTGCTAGCGGGATGTTCCTTCCCGTAGTTTCTCTTATGAATTCCCTTATTTCTCGATAATATTCGGCTATTTGGCGAGGACCGGCGAGAGCGAGTGGGAAAAGGGTTTTTGCCTCAGGGACACCATCGTTTCTATAATAAAGGGGAATATAGGCGTGATGAATGTAGAAATCGGCGATGTCTCCCGTTAGCTTGACCACTGTCTTTGTCCAGGGGTTAATTTGGGGCGTCACATCATTGAAGAGAACTGCTCCAAGTTTTATCTTAGGGTCAACCTTCTTCATAAAAGAACGGTATTGGCGGTAGAGACCAGCATATTCCTCGGGTGAGAAGCGGCGCCCTTTATGGTCGCCATGGTCACTCTCGTTTCCAAACTCAAACCAGATTACATTCCAGGGTTCTTTCCTCCCATCTTCCGCTCTTTTCCTCGCCCAGGGGTGTTTACCATCGTCTGGAGCATTGAGATACTCCACAAGATCAGCCGCGTCTTGAGGTGAGCCGAAATACTCGGCAATTGTTATTATAGGGATAGCTTTTACAGCTTCGCAAAAGCGGAGGAATTCTGGAAGCCCGAACTTTTGCTGAGGGCGTTCGCTTAATGGTCCAATCGTCTTCTTCCAATTAAAGAGATGAGAACCACAGCCACCGGGGTAGCGGGCAACGGTCATACCTATATCTTTCGCAAATTTTACCATTTCTGGAACAGGCTGGTTGTCTTCAGGGTCCCAGATACCTGCCCCTCTATCAGCGTATTCCGGACTCGCCCATTCCCAAGCTCCATATTGATAACCCAACTGGTTATTGCCGAAGACGAGTTTGTTTACCTCGCCTAGTTTCTTGTGGGGATTAAGGCGGATGGTGGCGAATTTCCCCGCTTCGCCATAGGCTGAGGGTGATAGAATGATGCCCAAAAGACCACATATTAGAGAAAAAATCAATTCCTTGACCATCGTTCATTCACCTTATTTTTATTATTTGTGAGCTCAGGGCTTCATTAACACTTCATAGTAGCTTGCATAAAAGCCGATTATATATCTGGCAATCCATAAAGCAACAAGGAGATAAAAACCTATAGAGGAAGAGACAATCCAACGCTGTGCGGAAGCTCCCGCTTCTTGCTCTAACCGCTGGGCGCTGAACTCCAGAGCTTCCGGTAATCGTCCCCCTTCTTCTCCCGCCATCAGCATACTTACCACCCAGGGGGGGAGTAATCTCGTTCTTCCCAGGGCAGCTGATAACCTTTCCCCTTTCCTTACCTCAGGTTCTATAGTTTCCACCTTTCTCTTTATATCCCAGCTTCCTGAACTTTCGCCCGCGAGTCTGAGGGCCTCGGGCACAGAAATCCCTGCCATATAGAGATGAGAAAGGATTGTAAGGAAGCGAGCCATTGCAAACTTCTTTGTTAAACCGGATACAAGCGGTAGATTCGATTTAAGCGCATCTAAAATTAAATGAGAGACACGAGGGGGAATTATTAACTTTATAATGGTGAAATAAAGGGCGACGAGAAGTCCACCCACTAAAATGTAGCGTATGGCAAGAGATAAAGCTCCTTTTTCGCCAAACAGGACCCCACTCAATAAGGAAGGGAACACGAGGATGACGAAAAGCGCCACCACAATGAGAATTTTCGGATACAGTGTCCAAGTGCTCAATCTCCGCCTATACTCCATATCCCTTTCTATTAGATTGGCTACATTAGCGCAAGCATCTGCTAATTTACCTCCCGCTTCCCCTGCCATTAGGAGGTTGATTATTAAAGGAGGAAAGGCATCAGGGAATCTCTTGAGGGTGGAAGAAAGGGTATTACCCTTGCTCACCTCCTCCTTAATTTGGGGAATGATGCGCTTGAGGGAAAGGGGTGGGTGAGTTTCCAGAACACCCAACGCTTGCACTACCCCCATTCCCGCGCCAAGCTGATACTGCATTTCCCTGAAAAATGATGCCAAATCGCCCAGGCTTGCCATTCTCAATCACCCTCTTTCCAAAGTTGCAAGCTGACAAGCCTCTTTGACCACTTAAGATAATCGGAAAGGTGCCAGGCACCTCCTGTAGCTAACTCCTCAATCCCGCAGACAGGATTTGCGCAATAAAGGCAAGCTCCATCGCAAGGCAAGGGTTCAAATTTATCTCCCCTTCTTACATAAATTGGCACATCCATTCCCTCACAATTTTTGGAAGTTGCGAAATATTTGTTCAAGCCCTCTACAATTGGCCTCCCCTCGTATTCTCTACCAGTAAGGGCGAATTCCATACAGAGGGCAAAAGTCACCCCCTCTTCCTCACAAATTTTCCTTAATTCCCCGAAGATGTGTCTTCTGTAATCTACCCTTGCGTGAAGAGAATATCCTATTTTCTCTTGGAAGAGCTCCCGATAGGCGGGGATAAGTTTTCGGTCTATCCGAGCGAGAAGGGCAAAGACCTCCTTTCTCGTTTTGACCGGTATATCAACCACACTTCCTATTATATGCTTTGCTCCCGCTTCTTTAACAACCCTGACAAGCCTCCGCAAATCCAATAGGTTATCGGTTAGGTAAGGGAAGATGGGGTCAAGGCGGGCGACAGCGTATATTCCTGCTTCCTTCGCTCTTCTGAGGTTATCCAACAAGGTCTCGGTATCCGCTCCACCTGGAACGAGGATTTTTCGCAGATTCTCATCCCAGGTCAAAATCGACACTTGAACGAAGGAATGTTTCTGCTGACTTATCAGCTTTAGCACCCCTTGGGGAATTCTGCCTTTGGTTATAACCTCTATGGGGATATTTCGTTCGGTGAAGATCCGGACGAGTTGTTCCGAGAGATGGAATTTATCCTCCAAAGGTTGGAATGGGTCAGTAACGGGACTGAGGTATCCGCAAGCAGCGATGTTCAATTTATCCAGTTGCTTGGCTACAGATTGGGGAAAGTTCTCAAACACAAAGAGTGTTTCCCTATCTCGCCATTCCTCAAAATAGCCGGGGAATGTGCGAGTGTAGCAGAAGGGACAAGCATGCTGACAGCCTATGTAGGGGTTGAGAAGGAAGCGCTCGGCAGTGCATTCTCTTCTACCATAGGGCTTAAGGGGATGCCACCAACCGTGAATCTCCTTAGAAGAATTAACAATCACCAGTTTCATATTTAAAGAAAGTTCTTCAGTCCCAAGCAAAGTCTCTCTGTTTTTTCCTGCTCCATTTTACAACACCATCGTTTCTATTCTAATCCCCTTCTAAAAGAAAATTAACCTATAATTTTGTTGCTATAATGGTGTAATATTGTTGGGCGAGAGCCTCAGAGGCTCTCGCCCAACAATACTTTTAGAAATAAACAGTGACCATTGCTGTGGCAGTTCCTCGCCTTATCCAGATGAATGCCCTGCCCAGTTTCTTAGCTTCATCTATAGCCTTTCCGAACTCTTCCACACTTCGTATCTCCCGGTTGTTGACTTTAAATATCACATCCCCTCGCCTTATACCAGCTCTATAGTAGACGCTATCCATCCCAACTTGGGTTACCACGACCCCTTGCAAATGGGCAGGGATGCGATATGTTTCCCTTAAATCGGGCGTTAGAGCCTCTACTCTTATACCCTCTTCCTCCCTAAGCTGAGCAACTTCGGTGCTTTCCTCCTGGGAACCTATGATAACGGGAACCTTTATTTCCTTTTTATCTCTTATTACCGTCAAGACAACCTTTGTGCCAGGAGTAGTTAAGGAGATTGCTTCCACAAGGTCGCCATCATTATGTATCGCTTTATCATCAACGTAGGTTATGATGTCACCCTCCTTAAGGCCAGCCTTATCGGCGGGTGTATTAGGCTCAACCTGCACGACCAAAGCCCCCTCGCCTACGCCATATACTTCTTCCATATCTGGTATAACGCTCTGGATTCTAACCCCTAGGTATCCTCTGGTGACCTTTCCCTTACGAAGTTGAGGGAGAAGTTTTTTGGCTACATCTATGGGAATGGCAAAACCTACTCCCACATTCCCCGGAACGGGGGAGGCAATAGCTACATTAATTCCTATAACTTCCCCTCTTAGGTTTACGAGTGGTCCGCCGCTATTGCCCGGGTTGAGCGCCGCATCAGTTTGGATGAGATTCACATAGGATTTTTCCTCAACTACTTGGCTTCGGTTCAGGGCGGATATAATTCCTACTGTCATACTTTGACCTACACCGAAAGGATTACCAAAAGCAGCTACGATTTGTCCCACTTGCAAATCGGAGGAAGAACCCAGAGTAGCTGGTTGAAGTGGTTCCTTAAGGTTCTCTATCTTCACCAGGGCGAGGTCACTTCTGCTGTCTCTTCCTATCACCTTTGCTTTGTAGGAAGCGCCCCTGTGAGTTATAACCATAACTTCATCGAACCCCTCCACTACATGGGCATTGGTAAGGATATGCCCTGCAGTGTCAATGATGAAGCCAGAGCCGAGCGTAGTCCTTCGGAAAACCTGCTCCCGAGGGAAACTAGGGAATTCAAATTCTCTGAAGAAGCGACGGAAGAAGGGATCCCTCTGGAACTCCTCAAATGGCGAAGGCAAGGAGACCTTCTCCGTCTTCTCCGCACTTATGTTGACCACTGAAGGCTCCACCCTCTTCGCTATCTCTATGAAACCTTTTTGGAGCTCCTCCAAAGGAGTTGGCACCTGGGGTCTGCTTTGGAGCTCCAGTGGGTAAAGAATTAGGGAGAGCGCAATTAAAGCCCCGATCACAATAAGGACTATTCTCCATCGCATATTTCAATTCACCTCTTTCTCTTTGTTTTCTGTTATAAATTTTAACACTTTTCGCAATATTTTGTCCTTGATTAACAGAACACCGTAGTGCCCACTCCAAAGCCACTCCACCTGGGGTTCCCCCATTGCTTTCCACAAACTATAAGAGGAGTTATAGGGAACGACTATGTCTAACCTACCATTCACCATCAAGACGGGACGAGGAGGGATTAGAGGGGCATACTTAAGGGGGTCAACATCCTCAAGCACTTTCATCTCTTCTTCGCTCCATTTATGAGATTTAAGGCCGAAGACAATGCTGTGAGGAATGAGCAGGGAGAAATTACCACCCCCCATTATAAAAGCCCCCAACCCTACTCGCTCATCAACGGCCATGGCTAACACACCCACTATAGCTCCTAAGCTTAAGCCAATTATTGATACTTTCTCACCCTTATCACACCATAGGTCGAGAAATCTTCTCACATCGTCCACGCTCTGAACGAGTGTTTCTCTCATTGTTGTAGGATTAGCTAAAAAGCCCCACCCCCTTTCCAAACCTATTGGGCGTCTTTCAAGATGGTAGGGCATAACCAGGGCCGCGCTTTCATAACCAAACTGGGCAAACCTTCTACATATTTCCTTTTCAAGCTCGAGGTTTTTCGTCCCCAAGGTATGAAGCACTAATACCTTACCCTGCGGCCTGGGAGGAGAAAAGAGATAAACAACTACCCGGTTATTTTCCTCCCACTTTGTAACGAAGGGACTCCTAAAATTCCATTTGAAAATGAGGAAATCTTTCCTCGTCTCCAACATCTTCTTCTCTACTGTTATCTCTTCCTTAGGATATTGGAAAGGGTTGGTATTCAAAATAATAGACGCAAAAAAGAGGGGAAAAGTTTTCCAGAAAAGGTTCAACATTCCTTCTTAGCGGTGAGGGCAATTAAAGTCTTCTCGCTTCCACGAAAATCTTCCACCACCTTGGGTCATATATATTGTCTATACTCACCCCACCCTTTGAGCGGGCGGAATGAATGAATAGCCCATTCCCCAAATATATTCCCGTATGGTCTATCCTCCCATTTTTGTCGGCGAAATAAAGCCTATCCCCTATAGACAATTGCTCAAATGATACCGCCTTGCCTATCTTGGCTTGTTCACTGGCGGAGCGAGGAAGACGCACTCCCTCTAAAGCAAAGACCTTCTGCACAAAGCCAGAACAATCCATCCCTCGCGAAGTAATTCCTCCCCATCTATAAGGCACACCAAGGAAACCCATAGCAGTTTTCGCTATTCTTTCTCCAAGCGAAGTTTTATTAATTTGAGGGGGAGAATTAGGGTTGAAATTTTGGGGCATATAAAGAATAACATTGCTTACATTGGGAATCCTTTTAGTATGGCTTTTTCTTATCCAACCTAAAGAACCATCTATCATTATTACCCCTAACCACTCGTCCTTTTCCTCCTTCACCGCAAGGAATAAATCTTTAGGACACTTATAGTAAAGGGTGGAGCCAGGGCAAGGTGCGGATAAAACCTCTGCTCCTTCCTTGACAACAGAGACAATCCATATCTTTTGTATATTTTTGTCTTTTTCCTCCTTTTGGGGGAGGGTTAGAGTAATAACTAATCGCTCAGAGAAGGCAAAACCTGTAAAGAGTAGGAAAATAAAAAAGAAGAAAAAGCATGCAGGATTAGCGTTTGGAGTATTGGAAGCCCCGCCGCGCTCTGTGGCGCCCATATTTTTTTCGCTCCTTTACTCGGGGGTCCCTAGTAAGAAGCCCCGCTTCCTTTAACGCTTCCCGAAAGGAGGGATTTACACGAAGTAGAGCTCGGGCGATACCATGCCTCACCGCTGCTATCTGGGCGGATATTCCTCCACCTTCAGTTTTAGCCATAACCCCAAATTTCTCCAAGGTGTTAGTTAGCAAGAGGGGTTGTTTGACCATTACCCCCCATACTTTCCTTCCTCCTATGAATTCCTCCAGCGGTTTATTATTTATCACTATCTTCCCCCCACCATCCGGAATTAGCCACACTTTGGCGGTAGAAGTTTTCCTATGCCCTGTTGCATAATAATCCATAGAGAGCTTTAGTTCCATTCTTAGCTACCTCCTTGAGGATTGATTATTTGGAGGTTTTGAGCGGTATGGGGATGCTCGCTCCCCCGATAAATCCTCAATCTTCTAAGTCTTCTATCTCTTAAGCGATTCTTAGGGAGCATCCCTTTTACAGCGAGGTAGAGCACCTTTTCCGGCTGCTCCTCCAAAAGCTGTCTTAAGGACTTATGCTTCAACCCCCCCAAATATCCTGTGTGCCAGTAATAAATTTTACTATCCAATTTCTTGCCCGTCACCCTTATTTTCTCCGCATTGATAACGATGACACCGTCCCCTACATCTACACTCGGAGTGTAAATAGGCTTTTGTTTTCCCATAAGCAAGCGGGCTATAAAAGCAGCAAGTCGCCCAAGGGTCTGCCCTTGAGCATCTATCAAATACCATCGCCTCTCTATTTCCTTTTCTTTAGGTACAAAGGTGTGCATCTCTTACGCCTCCTTAAAGGAAGACCTCTTGTATCGCACTTTCCACAAGAATAACCCCTGAGGGGCAACTGCAAAGTTTCTCGCATCTATTCTTGTTTCCAATGCTTCTTTAATCGTAGTAGAGGGCACCTTTTCTCTGCCAACTTGGAGGAGTAGCCCCACAATGTTGCGGACCATTCCTTTTAGAAAAGCATTCGCCTCTATGCTGAAGATAATTATATCCTTCTTTTTCTTAATGTCCAGATTAAGCAAGTTCCTCACGGTGTTTCCCCTTTCCGAGGTAAAAGCTGAGAAATTATATGTTCCCATTAACTGCTTACCAGCTTCTCTCATTAGCTCTAAGTCCAGTGGCTTGGGATAGACGAGGGCGAATCGGGCGAGGAAAGGGGAGATAATTTCTTTATTTATGAGGAAGTATTTATAAGTTCGGCTGATGGCAGAGAAGCGAGCGTGAAAGCATATATCCGCTTCTTTTGCCCAAATAACCCTGATTGTAGGTGGTAGATGGTCATTCAAAATGCGAGGAAATCGCTCCTTAGGAATGGGGGAAGCGGTGAGGAAGTTCACCACTTGTTCTTTTGCGTGCACGCCTGCATCGGTACGCGAGGCTCCCTTTATTTTTATGGGTTCTCCTAAAATAGCCCTCAACTTTTCCTCTATCTCTCCCTGGATGGTTGGCAATCCTTTTTGCTTCTGAAAACCAGCGAAATCTGTTCCATCATAACTTATCCCTAAGACAATATTACGCATACATAGGGCATTTTTTACTGGATAAGAGCAAGCAGAGCCATCTCAGTATGGTCTCCTCTACGATATCCCAGCCTCGTTATCCTTACATAACCACCCTGCCTATCCCCTACTTGGGGAACAACCTCTTGGAACAAGCGCTTCACAAGAGTTTCATCCTGCAATATACGGAAAGCCTTACGTCTTGAAAATAAGCTGTCCTCCTTCGCTAAAGTGATCAGTTTCTCCACTATCTTCCTCGCTTCCTTAGCCCTTGTAAGAGTTGTTTCTATTTGTCCTCTCGCTATAACTTCCCTCACCAGAGAGCGCAATATAGCTAACCTCTGGTCGGTGGGTTTAGATAATTTCTTATGCCCCTTTTTATGTTTCATTGCTCTTCCTCCTTAGCAAGAGAAAAACCCATCTCACTAAGACGTTCCTTAAGCTGCTCTAAACTTTTCCTACCGAGGTTGCGTAGGGAAAGAAGTTTTTTTTCGGTCAGGGAAAGAAGTTCCCTGAGAGTGGTTACCCCTTCATTTAAGAGAGCGTGAACTGCTCTAATAGGCAGGTCCAAATCTTCCAAATTTGCGCTCAAAAGTTCCTCTTTGTCCGGTTCTATCTTAACATCTACGGGATCGTTTCTTTCCGCTCCTTGGGGCACCGCAATGATGGGTTTGTTCTCGTCTTCCTCCACCGTGGGGTTTATCTGGAAATATCTGGAAAGTATGGAGAAAGCCTTTCCCAGGGCCTCCGAGGGGGTGATTGCCCCATTAGTGGTTATCTCCAAAGTTAATTTCTCTAAGTTTGGCCTTTCCCTGTAAGGGGTAATTACAGCGAGTTCTCCCAAATATTCCTGCCCCGTAGATTTCTCCTCCTCCATTTCCCACCCGGAAAAGTAGCAAGCTTCCACATAATAAGCTACTTTCTTAACAGGGGTAAAAATAGCGGTTAGGGGAAGGAAACCAAGTTGCGTTTTAGCTTCTCGAACGCTGGCTAATTGAAAACCCTTGCCCATTTCCACTTTCATATCCATCCGGAGCCTCGCCTCCGCTTCTGTCAAAGTAGCTATGTGGTGCTCGGGATTAGCGATTTCCAACTCGGGAGGGGTTTTGATATCCGCTGCTACAACCTCGCCCTCACCTTGAACATCTAGATGCATAGTGAGCACCTTTTTGAAAGGGCGTAGTGGTCTTATAGCTACTTCTTTCAAGTTTAAGAGTATGATTGTTACATCCTCCAGGACATTTGGGATAGTAGCCAAGGGATGATATATTCCCTCTATTCGCACCTCTGTAATAGCAGCTCCCTCTATCTGGGAGAGGAGAACCCGTCTCAAGGCGGAGCCAATAGTATGACCTACCCCCTGCTCCAGAGGATACACAAGAAATTTCCCTTCCCTTTTATCTTCCTTTAGAACGAATATCCTCGGGTTTGTCTCTTCCTCTTTTTTCACTGATGCCAATGCCATTCACTCAACACCTCCGATTTCACCGGGAATAGAACTCCACTATCAATTGTTCATTTAAGGGAACTTCTATATCCCCCGGTATAGGCAAGCCTATCATTTTCCCTTCCAGTTTCTCCTCGTTCAACTCCAACCAAGAAGGACACCTACCTCCTTTTTTGGCTACTTCCTCTTTAATCCAGGGCACACAGGGAGAACCTGTTTTAACTCTTATAACATCTCCTATGTCTACCTCGTAACTTGGGATGTCGACGACTCTATCATTTACCATTATATGCCCGTGAGTAACGAGTTGGCGGGCTTGCTTTCTTGAGGGGGCAAAGCCTAATCTATAGATCACCGAATCAAGGCGTCTTTCTAATAAAATGAGGAGATTTTCTCCACTCCTTCCCTTCATCTTCCCTGCTCTTTCTACATAACGTTTGAACTGGGTTTCCGTAAGCCAGTACATTCTTTTGGCTTTCTGTTTTTCCCTGAACCTTAATCCGTAATCTTTCAATTTCGATACGCGAGTTTGTCCATGCATACCAGGGGGGTAATTTTTTCTCTCTAAGGAACATTTAGCGGTATAACATCTATCCCCTTTCAAGAATAGTTTCATACCTTCCCTTCTACATAATCTACAACGAGGGCCCGTGTATAAACTCATATTAGTCACCCTTCACACTCTTCTTCTTTTAGGGGGGCGGCAGCCATTATGTGGGACAGGCGTTACATCCTTTATGATGTTTATCTCCAAGCCCGCCGCTTGAAGAGCTCGGATAGCTGTTTCCCTGCCCTGTCCAGTGCCTTTCACTAACACATCTACTCTACGCACGCCCATCTCCATCGCTTTTTTAGCGGCGGCGTCAGCGGCCAGCTGAGCAGCATAAGGTGTGCCCTTTCTCGTGCCCTTTAATCCCACTGTGCCACCACTACTCCAGCAGAGAACATTGCCTTCCTTGTCAGTTATAGAAATTATCGTGTTATTGAAAGTAGCTTTTATATGAGCCACGGCGTGGGATGTCGCCCTTCTTTCCTTAATTTTTACCTTTTTCCTTGCCATAATTTATACCTCCTAATTTATCTTCTTACACCTATACGAGCACGGGGACCTTTTCTTGTGCGAGCGTTAGTACGGGTCCTTTGCCCTCTCACAGGCAGTCCAACCTTATGTCTTAGTCCCCGATAGCAACCTATTTCCATCAGCCTGCGAATGTTAGAAGCAATCTCCCTTCTTAAGTCACCCTCTACTTTGTAGCGGGTCTCTATAATGTTGTTCAGTCGCGCTACCTCCTCATCAAGCAGGTCCCTTACCTTCACATTGGGGGCTATTCCCGCTTCCTCCAGAATCTTCTTGCTCAAAGATTTTCCAATGCCGTAAATATAAGTAAGGGCAATCCATATATTCTTATCTCTCGGTAAATCAACACCTGCTATTCTTGCCATTCCCTTTCACCTTCCTTGTCTTTGCTTATGTTTGGGGTTAGAGCAAATGACCATTACTCTGCCCCTTCTTCTTATTATTTTGCACTTATTGCAAATTCTCTTTACAGAAGGACGCACCTTCATTTTATGCTTTCACCTCATTTATAGCGATAGAGTATCCTCCCCCTAGTTGGGTCGTAGGGGGATATTTCCACTTTTACTCTATCTCCAGGCAGGATCTTTATAAAATGGAGACGCATCTTACCAGAGGCATGCGCCGTAATCGTCAGGTTATTATCAAGTTTAACACGAAAAGCCGCGTTTGGCAACGCCTCTAACACTACACCCTCCATCTCTATGGTTTCTTCTTTCAACTGCTCTCTTCCTCCTTTGTTAATATCCTGTTACCTTCGCCGGTGATCGCGATAGTATGTTCAAAATGAGCAGACAAACTACCATCAACGGTTTTAACGGTCCAACCATCTTGGGCAGTATACACCTTCTCGCTTCCCATATTAACCATAGGTTCTATTGCTAAAGTCATCCCCTTTCTAAGGATTATTCCCCTCCCCCTCATCCCATAGTTCGGCACTGGTGGGTCTTCCCACAAGGATCTCCCTATCCCATGTCCCGTCAAAGCTTTTACAACCGAGAACCCCCTTTGCTCCACATATTTTTGTATAGCATAGCCTATATCCCCCAACCTTGCTCCCGCCTTTGCCACCCTTATTCCTTCTTCCAAAGCCTCACTAGTCACTCTGATAAGGGATAGGACTTTCTCGTCAAACTTGCCGTCCCCTATAAGTAGGGTTCTGGCTGCATCAGCATGATATCCTTCTAATTGCACACCTGCGTCTATCTTCAGCAGATCTCCTTCTTTCAAAAATCTCTTCTTGCTAGGGATTCCATGCACAACCTCGTCGTTCAAGGAGGTGCAGATGGAAGCAGGGTAACCATTAAACCCTTTAAAGGAGGGTTTCGCTCCATAAGATAATATGATCTCCTCAGCAAGCGCGTCTAATTCAGCAGTGGAGACCCCTGGCTTAGCAGCCTCTTCTAACGCCTTCAATACTCGTGCCAGTATCACTCCCGCTCTCTGCATCTTCTCTATTTCCTTTCTGCTTTTAATCCTGAACATCTTTTAAAATATTGAGCATTTTTTCAACAGATTGCTCAAGAGAAACCTCACAGTTTAAATTGACTAACAATCCTTTATTCTCATAAAAGCGCAGGAGCGGTTCGGTCTGTTTATGATACACTACTAAGCGGTGTCTTATCGCCTCCGGGGTATCATCATCCCTCTGATATAGTTCTCCCCCACAATAATCGCATATACCCTCTTGTTTAGGAGGCATATTAGTGATGTGGAAAATCGCCCCACAATTTCTACATATCCTTCTACCCGAGAGGCGTCTTATTATCTCCTCCTCGCTTACCTCCAAATTTATGACCTTCTTTAAGGGGAGAGAGAACTCCTCTAAAATTTTCTCCAAAGCCTCCGCTTGATGTATCGTGCGGGGATAACCATCGAGTATAAATCCTCCTTTGCAATCTTCCCTTGTTAACCTTTTCCGTATCACTTCGTTAACGAGATCATCTGGTACCAATTCGCCCTTCTCCACATGGCTCTTAACCTGTAATCCAAGATCGCTATTTTTCTCTATTTCTTCTCTAAATATATCTCCAGTTGATATATGGGGAATACCTAATATAGCTGATAATCTCTTTGCGTGTGTCCCCTTCCCTGCTCCTGGTGCTCCCAAAAGAATGACCAATTACTTTTCCTCCTTTCCTTAATTATTTTATAAATCCCTCATAGCGACGCATGGCTATCTGTGCTTCCAGCTGCTGGATTGTCTCTACAGCGACGCCAACGAGAATGAGTATGGATGTCCCTCCAACTATGGTGAATGTTTGAGGTGGCACACCTGTTATGGGGGCATAGTAATACTGCAACAAGGCTATGGCAGCCAAAAATAGCGCACCCACGAATGTCACTCTTGTGAGAACCCTGTCTATATACTCCTTTGTTGGTAGCCCGGGACGCACTCCCGGTATGAATCCCCCGGCTTTTCTGAGATTATCAGATATATCAGAGGGGTTAAATACCACAGCGGTGTAAAAATAAGTGAAAACCATAACTAAGATAGCATAGATAATTGAAGCAACAACATTTACTCCCGGCATAAAATAATAGAGGAATTTATTTACCCAAGACTGGGGGTTGGGAGAACCACCAAAGAAACTCAAGATCGTGGAAGGGAAATAGATAATTGCGGCCGCAAAAATAATGGGGATAACGCCAGCGTTGTTAAGGCGTATAGGGAGGAAGGTCTGGGCTCCCGCGTAAGCTCTTATTCCTACCACCTTCCTTGCATATTGCACAGGGATTTTCCTCTGGGCATTCTGCATCGCTACAACTGCTGCCACCACACCTAAAAAGAGGGAGAATAACAAGAGGACATTGAAGAATGAAATAGCACCTGCCCTCAGAAGATCCACTGTATTGTAAACATCATAGGGTAACCTGAGCATTATATTACATAATATAATTAAAGAGACACCATTTCCTATGCCTTTCTCCGTTATTAATTCCCCTAACCAGAGAAGAAAACAAGTGGCAGCGGTAAGGGCTATCACAGCTCGGAAATAATCAAATGTTGTGAAATGCAAAATATCTTTTGCCCTACCCAACCCCACGCACATTCCTGCTGCTTGCATCAGGGATATCAGCACGGTTAGGTAGCGAGTATATTGACCAATTTTCTTCCTCCCCTCTTCTCCCCCTTCCTTTGCTAACTCTTCCAAACTGGGTATCGCCATTGTCAACAACTGCATTATAATAGAGGCAGTTATGTAGGGATATATACCCATAGCGAATATAGTGAACTTTCTCATTGCTCCTCCAGAGAACAAATCTATTAAGGAGAAGAGCCCACCATGGGCGAATAGCCTCTCCAAAGCTTCTCTATTGACTCCCGGAATAGGGATGTGAATACCCGCTATATAAATAGCGAACATACCCAGAACAAAAAGTATTCTTTTCCTTAGGTCGGGATAGCGAAAAGCGGAAAGCAAAGTCGATAGCATTTTAACTCACCACCTCTGCTTTCCCTCCTGCTTTTTCTATCTTCTCCTTAGCGGAGAAACTAAAAGCGTGTGCCTTAACAAGTAGAGGCTTTTTGAGTTCACCTTCCCCTAATATTTTTATTGGTATATCCTTCTCTTTAACAAATCCTCTTTCAAAGAGGAGCTGGGGCGTGACTTCTTCTACACCCTTTATCCTGTTCAGGTCTTTGACATTGACTATTTGCCATTCCTTTTTGAAGGGATTTTTGAACCCCTTTAGTTTAGGTAGGCGGAGGTGCAAGGGGGTTTGTCCTCCCTCCATATGGAGGCTTATTTTCTCGCGAGCCTTTTGCCCTTTTGTGCCCCGTCCTGCAGTTTTACCTTTACCCGAGCCTATTCCTCGCCCTATTCTTCTCTTCTTCCTCCTCGGATATTCTACCTTTATGTTATGGATTTGCATTCAGCGTCTCCCCTCCTTCACTCTCTATTATCCTCACTTCCAGAAGGTCCTTCACTTTTCTTATCATTCCCTCCACTTGGGGGTTGTGGGGCTTCAAAACCTCTTGGTTCACCTTCCTCAGCCCCAGAGCTTGCAAGGTTTGTCTCTTCCACTGCTTGTGCCCGATAGGGCTCCTCTTCAGTTTCAACAGGAACCACTTCTTCAACTGTTTTCACCTCCGTCTTAGGTAGCCAGGGAAACAATCTGAGAGGATCTTTCCCTCTTTTTTGGGCTACTTCCTCCGGGGTCTTGAGGGAAGCAAGGGCTTTGAGGGTCGCCCACACAACGTTCACAGAGTTGGTAGAACCTATGCATTTGCTCAACACATCCTTTATACCTGCCAACTCCACAACCGCTCTGACTGCTCTCCCTGCTACCGTACCCGTGCCCGGAGCAGCGGGTTTCAAAAGAACCTGCGTGGCACCTATTTTACCAATCACCGTGTGAGGTATGGTTGTGCCCAGCAGAGGTACCTCTATAAGGTTCTTTTTCGCTTTGTTAACCGCTTTGCGGAGGGCGTCGGGAAGCTCCCGTGCTTTACCAGTGCTGGCCCCCACATGCCCTCGTTTGTCCCCTACCACGACAAGGACAAATATCCTTTGGCGCCTGCCGCCTTTCTGGGTTCTGGATACCCTCTTGAACAAGACCACGCGCTCCTCAAATTGCACATCCTCGCTGGTAGACACCTTTCGCTTTGTCTCTATTCTCATAGCTTTAGACCTCCTTCACGAGCCCCTTCCGCTAATGCTCGGACCCTACCGTGATATTTATAACCCCCCCTGTCAAAAACAGCTTTTTCAAAACCTGCCTCCAAAGCCCTCTTCGCCAAAAGCTTCCCTACCTCATAGGCTATCTCCTTTTTAGATTTTCCTTCCGCCAGTTTCCTGATCTCCGGGTCTAAAGAAGAAGCAGAGCAGTAAGTGTGTCCAATTTCATCGTTTATCAACTGAGTATATATATGTCTGAGAGAACGAAACACACACAATCTGGGACGTTCAGCGGTTCCGAAGACCCTCTTTCTTATCCTCGAATGTCTTCTCCTTCGCTTTTCTATTTTGCTTAGCATTGCTTTATACTATGCACCTCCTGCCTTAGCTGCTTTGCCAGGCTTCAAATGGACAACTTCTCCTCTATATCTTATGCCTTTGCCGAGATAGACATTGGGAGGTCTTACCGCTCTTATCTCGGCAGCCTGCTGACCCACAACTTGTTTATCAATTCCCTTCACCTTGATCAAGGGGCGACGGGTATCAGGGTCTTGTAAAACCTCAAAACTTATACCGGGTTTTGGCTTTATTATCACGGGATGGGAATACCCCACATTCAACACGAGGTTCTCCCCATCCTTTGAAGCCCTGTAACCCACGCCAACGATTTCTAGAGTTTCCTCAAACCCTCTGGAAACACCCTCTAAAAGGTTATTTATTAAGGACCGGTATAACCCGTGAAGAGCACGGCTTTGTTTAGTCTCCCCTTTTGGTCGCACTATTATCTTCTCATCGCTTATCTCGGCTTCTATCAAAGGGTGGAGCTCTATGTTATTCCTACCCAAGGGTCCTTCTGCATAGACGGAGTTTCCTTTTATTTCTACTTTTACATTCTGGGGTATAGGGATAGGTTTTTTACCAATATGGGACATTGTCATTCACCTCACCAAATATAGCATAATACCTCGCCGCCTACTCCTAAGCGCCTTGCTTCTTTATCTGTGAGTACTCCTTTTGATGTGGAGATAATGGCTATACCCAATCCGTTCAATACCCTAGGGATCTTGTCCTTTGATACATATACCCGTCCGCCCGGCTTGCTAACCCTTTTGAGTCCGCTTATTACAGGCTCACCCTCTGGCGTGTATTTAAGATAAACCTTAAGTATACCTTGCTTGCCGTCCTCTATATATTGGAAATCGTTTATATACCCCTCTTTTCTCAAGATGCGGGCGATTTCCATCTTCAATTTGGAAGATGGAACAAGGACCTCTGTCTTTTCCGCCTGCAAGGCATTTCTTATCCGAGTTAACATATCAGCGATAGGATCAGTGAGCACCATAGCAGTTCCCTTTACCAACTGGACTTTATCACACCAGGTATCTGTCCCTGATAAACTAATTCCCTAAAACATATTCTACAAAGCCCAAATTGTCTCATATAGCCCCTCGGTCTTCCGCAGCGGGAGCAACGATTTCTTTGCCTCGTCTTGAATTTGGGGGGTTGTTTGCCTTTCTCTATTTTCGCCTTACGCGCCATTTTATCCCTCCTCCTTACGAGAACTTTCCATTATTTGTTGAGCGATATGAGGTGGCACCTCTTCATAATGAGAGAAGGACATTGTAAATGTGCCTCTTCCCCCTGTTATAGAACGAAGTTCAATAGCATATTTCAACATCTCTGCTAAAGGAACCTGGGCAATCACCCTGTCTATCAAATGCGACTCGGATTCCATACCTAATATTCTTCCTCTCTTGCTATTTAATCCCCCAATCACATCTCCTGTGAACATTTTAGGGACCGAGACCACAATGTTCATTATAGGCTCCAAAAGCACAGGGTCAGCCAACCGAGCAGCGTTTTTGAAACCGATGGAAGCCGCTATTTGGAAAGCGATATCAGAGGAATCTACTGGGTGATAAGAACCATCGTAGAGCGTTACTCTCACATCCACCACAGGGTAACCTGCCAATATTCCTTCCTCGAGAGCTTTTTGCACCCCTTTTTCAACGGAGGGAATATATTGACGAGGAATCACTCCACCCACTATCTTATTGACGAACTCAAACCCTGCCCCTCGCTCCAAAGGCTCCACCAAAAGCCAAACATCTCCATATTGCCCATGCCCTCCAGTCTGCCTCTTATACTTTCCCTGGGCACTGGCAGATTTTCTAATCGTCTCTCTATAGGGAACTTTCGGAAGGGAAAGTTCTACATCAACACCGAATTTTCGTTTTAACTTCTCCACTGTTACTTCGAGGTGAACATCACCCATCCCAGCAATTACCGTTTGCTTTATATCGTTATCCCTCCACCAGCGAAAAGAAGGATCCTCCTCCATAAGTCGATTTAAACCCGAGGATAATTTCTCCTCGTCCTCGCGACTCTTAGGAACTATGGCAAGTTGGTAAACGGGGTCGGGATATCTTAGAGGGGGAAGCATAACCAGACGCGAGGGATAGCAAAGAGTATCACCTGTGGAGGTTTCTGTTAACTTTGGCACAGCACATATATCCCCAGAATGAACCCTTCCCACTACCTTCTGTTGTTTCCCTATCAACCAGTATGTCTGTCCGATTTTTTGCTGGGTGTTCTTATTAACATTCATCACTACAGTATCGGGTTCGAGTATACCCGAAAATACTCTTATATAAGACAACTTACCCACATAGGGGTCGGTGACGGTTTTGAACACGAAAGCACAGAGGGGTTCCTCGTCAATAGTTTTTATCTCTATTTCCTCTCCGTTACCCGGAGCCATGCCCTTGAGGTTCTCTCTCTCCAGTGGAGATGGCAGATACCTCACGATGAAATCTAATAGCTCTTCTATCCCTTCGTCAGTGAAGGCAGACACCACGAGGAGGGGAAAAATTTGCCTGCTTTTTATCCCTTTGGAAAGGGTTTCTTCTATCTCCTCCTCTGTTATTTCCTCTCCATTTATGTATTTCTCTAAAAGGGTATCGCTCACATCGGCTAATGCCTCGAGGAGCTTTTCTCTTTCCTCCTCTTTACCTTCCTTCCCGGCTATTATATCCTTCCCCACTACCACTATATTCTCCCCGAAGGATTCTCGAAGCTGGGTCAACACCTTTGGGAGGTCGGCGTTTTCTCTATCTATTTTGTTTACCAACAGGATAAGGGGTAAGGAATACTCCTGGGCAAGACGCCACATATTTTCCGTTCCTATCTCTACACCAGAGGCAGCGCAAACCACTAATAAAGCGGCATCCGCTGCTCTCAGTGCACCTATAATCTCCCCTTGGAAGTCTGAGTAACCTGGAGTATCTATCAGGTTCATCTTCGTTCCTTTCCAATCGAGGTAAGCAAGGGAGAGGGATATGGAAGTCTTCCTTTGAATTTCCTCGGGCTCATAATCCATAACTGTATTTCCTTCTTCTACCTTGCCCATTCTACTTATCATCTTCGCTTTGTAGAGCATAGCCTCTATTAAAGAGGTTTTTCCTGCCCCACTGTGTGAGATGAGCAATACATTCCTTATGTTTTCAGGTGTATATTCCGTCATGCTTTGCTCATCCCTCCTCTCTAAAGGGACATCCTAATAGGCGTAGCATAGTTTTCCCCTCTATATCGCTACGGGCAGTGGTTACTATGCTTATATTCATTCCCCTTACTTTCTCCAATTTATCTAAATCTATTTCGGGGAAAATAGATTGCTCCTCCAATCCGAAGGAAAGGTTTCCTTTCCCGTCCATTTTTTGATGTAATCCTTTAAAGTCCCTCACTCGGGGTAGGACGATAGCGAATAACTTCTGAAGAAAATGCCACATCCTATCGCCCCTGAGAGTAACCTTGCATCCAATAGGCATTCCCTTGCGCAATTTAAACGCAGAAACGGATTTTCTCGCTTTGCACACTACAGGCATTTGCCCTGTTATAAGGGCGAGGTCTTTCTTCGCAGATTCTATTTCCTTAGGGTCCTGCGTGGCCTCACCCACGCCCATATTCACTACCACTTTTTGAATGCGAGGAACCTCCATTATATTTTTGTAATTGAAGAGGCGTCTCATCTCCGGGATAACCCATTTCATATATTTCTCCTTGAGAGGAGGAACTTGCTTCTCATACTTCATCTATAAGCTCACCACACTTTTTGCAAGAACGTGTTTTATTATCTCCTACCGTAACCATACGAGTGCGTGTTTTTTGGTTACAATGAGGACAAACCAACATAACATCGGAAATATCTATGGGGGCGGGTTTCTCAACAATGCCACCCTGGGGCATCTTTTGAGAGGGGCGCATATGTCTCTTTACGAGCTTTACTCCTTCTATCACCACTTTTCCTTTTTGGGGAAGGACCTTAATTATAGTCCCTCTCTTTCCCTTCTCTACTCCTGTGATAACCTCCACCGTGTCGCCCTTTTTTAATTTATAATGGGAAACCTTGCTTCTTATTTTCATCATACTACCTCCGGGGCAAGGGAAATTATCCTGGTAAAACCTTTGTCTCTCAACTCTCTTGCTACAGGTCCAAAGACCCTACTTCCTATGGGGTTATTCTGGGGGTCTAAGAGGACAACAGCGTTATCATCAAACCGAACCCAGGTGCCATCGGAACGTCTTATAGGGGAACGGGTGCGCACGATAACCGCTTTTACAACCGTTCCTTTCTCAACAGGGGAGTTAGGAATAGCATCTTTAACGGAAGCAACGATAATATCGCCCACTCTGCCATATTTGGCATTTCCCTTCAATACTCTTATGCATTGCACTATTTTTGCACCGGTATTATCAGCGACAGTTAAACGAGTGTATGGTCTGATCATTGTTCACTCCCCTTTTTAATTATTCTAACTAGTCGCCAATGTTTTGTCTTAGACAAGGGTCTGGTCTCCATTATCTCCACTATATCTCCGGTTTTAGCCTCGTTGAACTCGTCGTGAACTTTGAACTTTGTCGTCTTTTTGAACACCTTAGGATAGAGAGGGTGGCGCACCAACCTGGTAACTGCCACGACGATGGTCTTATCCATCTTGTCGCTCAATACTACGCCTTGGAAAACCTTGCGTTTTCCTCTTGTCTGAGTGGTGCCCTCTTTCATATTTTGAGACCCCTTTCCCTCATTATTGTGAGGATACGAGCAATGTCCTTCCTAACTGTCTTTATCCTTTTAGGATTAGCGAGTTGTTTTGTTTCTCTTTGGATGCGGAGATTAAAAAGTTCTTGCTTCAGCTCACTATATAGGTGAAGGAGTTCTTCATTAGTTCTTTCCCTTAATTCTACCGTTTTTATGGCGTATCACCTCCCCCTACTTTTTCTGCCTTTTCCACTGTTTGGACCTTTAAGGGGAGTTTATAGGAAGCAATCCTGAGAGCTTCTAAGGCTGTATCCCTATCTATCTGTCCTATCTCCAGTATTATTCGCCCCCGCTTCACTGGAGCCATCCACTCTTCAGGGGAACCTTTTCCCCCTCCCATTCTTGTCTCTGCTGGCTTCTTGGTCACTACGCGGTCAGGGAAAAGCCGTAGGTATATTTTTCCCCCCTTATGGAGGTGGCGGGAAATGGTTACCCTCGCCGCTTCTAAGGCTTTCGCTGAGAGCCAACCGGTCTCCAAGGCACGTAAGCCGTATTCACCAAAAGCCAGTGTAGTGCCCTTGGTCGCTTTTCCCCTTAACCAACCAAGATGAGGCTTCCTATATTTCGTCCGCTTCGGCTGCAGGGGCATATTCTATTTCCTCCTCTCGGTGCTCGGGCACTTCGCCGCCCTTGTATATCCATACTTGCACGCCTATCGTGCCGTATTTAGTCAAGGCTACCGCATAGCCATAATCAATATCAGCATCTAATGTGGAAAGTGGCAACTTACCTTCCATAACCGCTTCATCCCTTGCTAACTCCGCTCCTGCTAACCTACCAGAACACTCTATTTTTATTCCTCCTGCTCCTGCCCGCATAGCGCGAGAAACCGCCTGTCGCATCGCTCGCTTATAAGCTACCCTTCTTTCTATTTGGCTCGCTACATTCTCCGCTACAACCTGGGCATCAAGCTCGGGAAACCTTATTTCCTCTACATTTATTCTAACCTCTTTTTTGGCCATATCTGAAATACCCTTTACTAACTCCTCAATTGTCTTCCCACCTCTGCCGATAACTATGCCCGGGCGAGCGGTATGAATAGTTATGTTTATGGCATCCGAAACTCGCTCTATTACTATCCTGCTTACACCAGCGTTTTGCAAATGCTTCCTGAGGAAATCCCTTATCATCATGTCTTCTTTTAAAAACTCGGTATACTTCCTACCTGTGGCAAACCATCGGGAATCGGGCAGGCGATTGATGCCAAGGCGCAGGGCTATAGGGCTAACTTTCTGTCCCATTATCTCAAGCCTCCTCCACTATGACAGTGATGTGACTGGTTGGTTTGTTTATTCTGTAAGCCCTTCCCATTGCTCGTGGTCTAATTCTCCTTAGGAACGGACCCTTGTCTACTAATACACTCTTAACTCTCAATCTCTCAGGATCCATATTATGATTGTTTTGAGCATTCGCAACAGCCGATTTAAGCACAGTTCCTATAATCCTCGCCGGCTTAGTGGCAAGTAAACTTAGAATTGCCTCAGCTTCCTTTACCCTTTTCCCTTTCACCAGTGAAGCTACTCTTCTTCCCTTTAAGGGGGACATCTTAACATAACGAGCTATAGCCCTTGCCTCCATTATTCCCTCCTCCCCTCCTTTTCTTTCTTTTCACCATGTCCCCTGAAATTGCGAGTAGGGACGAACTCTCCGAGTTTATGACCTACCATCCTTTCGGTTATATAGATGGGGATGTGTCGCTTCCCATTGTAGATTGCTATTGTTCTTCCCACCATAGCGGGTATTATATCAGAGCTGCGGGACCAGGTCTTGATGATGGTGTCCTTATCATATTTTTGCAACTTTTCTAAGAGGGAAGCTGCAACAAATGGACCTTTCTTCTTACTCCTCCCCATCTTCACTTCCTCCTTTTTACAATATATTTGTCAGTCTTTTTATTACGCCGAGTCTTAACTCCTCGCGCCGGCTTACCCCAGGGTGTTTTCGGATGAGACAAACCGATAGGAGCTTTACCCTCGCCTCCTCCATGAGGATGGTCACGAGGTGTCATCGCCGAACCTCTAACATAAGGGCGTCTTCCCAAATATCTACTTCTCCCTGCCTTCCCTAGTTTTACATTCTCATGATCTACATTTCCTACCTGACCTATAGTTGCTTTACAGTCCAAGTGTATCAACCTTATCTCTCCCGAGGGGAGCTTTATTTGGGCATAATCACCCTCTTTAGCCATAAGTTGGGCTGCTGCTCCGGCAGCCCGCACCAGCTTCGCTCCTCCTCCAGGCACGAGCTCTATAGCATGGATAAAAGTCCCTAAAGCTATATTCCGTAGGGGTAAGGCATTACCAACCTTTTGAGGAGCATCTTTCCCTGACATTACTACATTGCCAACTTTTAAGCCCTCGGGTGCTATTATGTATCTCTTCTCCCCATCCGCATATTGGAGCAGAGCTATATAAGCTGTGCGGCAAGGATCATATTCTATCGCTACGACCTTAGCTGGTATACCATCCTTATCCCTCTTGAAGTCAATGATTCTATAAAGCCGCTTGCTTCCACCTCCCCTGAACCTCGCTGTTATAACACCAGAGTTATTACGCCCTCCACTCCTTTTTAATGGACGCACTAGCGACTTCTCTGGCTCCTTCTTGGTTATCTCCTCAAAGGTAGGAAAGGTAGCTCCTCTTCTTCCAGGTGATGTAGGTTTTACTACTTTCACTGGCATATCATAACACGCTCCTTATCACAACCCTTCAAATATATCTATCTTTCCCTCTTTGACTGTAACTATCGCCTTTTTCCAATCCTTGGTTCTCCCTGTTGTTCTCCGTCCCCAGAACATGGTTCTTGGTTTTCCCTTCATCCTTATGATGTGGACATTATCCACCCGCACCCTAAACAAGTGCTCAACTGCTCTTTTTATCTCCAATTTGTTGGCATCAGGTAATACCTCGAAGACATATTTCCCTTCCCTTGATAATCTGAGTGATTTCTCTGTTATAAGAGGTCTTACGATTATATCTCTTGGGTCCTTCATCTCTGCTCTCTCTCCTCACTCAATCTCTTTTCCAGCACCTCGGCCGCCCCTTTCGTCATAAGGACGACCTCGGCAGATAGCACATCATAGGTGTTAATATCCTGGGCGCGGGTTATCCCCACCACATTAGGGAGATTCCGCGCGGAGAGAATAGCGTTGGGGTCCGCCTCCCCCAAGATGATTAAGACACTCTTATCGATTAAACCCAGATTTGAGAGGATTTCCTCCATTTTCTTAGTCTTAGGTTCCTCTATTTTCAACTCTTCTACAACGATAACCTCTCCCTCAGCCAATTTAGCGGAAAGGGCGGAACGCAATGCTCCTTTCCTCTCCTTTTTTGAGAGGTAGAAGGAGTAATCCCGTGGACGGGGGCCAAAGACAACACCCCCTCCCACCCATTGAGGTGCTCTTATGGAACCTTGGCGGGCTCTACCTGTTCCCTTCTGCCTCCAAGGCTTCCTTCCTCCTCCTCTCACTTGTCCTCTCGTCTTGGTGGAAAGCGTGCCCTGCCTTTGGTTAGCAAGATAGGACAACACCGCCTGATGCATAAGGGTATGATTAGGCTCTACACCAAATATCTCGTCACTTAGGTTCATCTTACCTAAAACTTTCCCCTCTGAGTTCAAAATTTCTACATTGGGCATCCTTATTTCACCTTTCCACCTTGATTTTTGGTAACGATTTTATAGCTTGACGGATTAACAATAACCCGCTCCGAGGTCCGGGAACCGCTCCCTTCACGATAAGGAGGTTTCTCTCCGGATCAACCTCAATAATCTCCAAATTCTGCATAGTCACTCTCTCTGCTCCCATATGCCCCGGCATTTTCTTCCCTTTTATTATCCTCTGAGGCTGTTGGGGACCAGCGGAAGCTGGTCTTCTATGAGACATTGAACCATGAGAGGCTGGCCCTCCGCTGAAGCCCCATCTCTTTATAACACCTGCGAATCCCTTACCCTTAGAGATTCCTATAATATCTACTTTTTCTCCCGGTGAGAAAATATCCACTCTTATCTCGCTACCTACCTCCAAACCTTCAAATTTTCCCCTGACCTCGCGCAAAAAGCGACAGGGAGAAACATTCGCTTTTCTAAAATGACCAGAGAGAGGTTTGTTCAATTTCTGGGGCTTAACCTCCTCAAACCCGATTTGGATAGCTTCGTAACCATCCTTAGGAAGCACTTTCTTCTGAACAATTATACAAGGACCTGCCTGCACCACCGTTACTGGTATAGCTTCGCCTTCCTGGTTAAAATATGTCGTCATTCCTAGCTTTTTACCTAATAGCGCCTTCATAGTCCTCACCTAAAGGGTAATCTCTATGTCTACGCCGCTTGGAAGCTCTAACTGCATAAGAGCGTCTACTATTTTGGGAGAAGGTTCTATTATATCTATCAATCTTTTGTATATCCTCATCTCAAAGTGTTCCATAGAGGTTTTATCTATGAAAGGGGAACGAATCACACACCAACGCTTTATCTTCGTAGGTAGAGGCACGGGACCTATCACCTTAGCTCCTGTATCCTTTGCGGTTTCTACAATCTTCTTTGTGGACTCGTCTACTAAGCGATGGTCGTAGCCCTTGAGTTTTATCCTTATCCTTTCACCCGGCATATTATTCAAACACCTCTGTGACTACACCAGCTCCTATTGTCTTTCCGCCCTCCCTTATAGCGAAGCGCAAACCTCGCTCCAAAGCTACAGGCTTCTGCAATACCACCTTCATATTCACATTGTCCCCGGGCATAAC
>CALITO010000009.1 GCA_938041455.1 uncultured bacterium
AGAATTTTTGCCTCTCTCACTGATTGTCAAATCTTTTCCCCATACGACTATTCTTTGCCAGGTTCACTCGTTACCCCCTTGCTTAGAAAAGGTAAATATTCAACGAGGTTCTTATCATAATTGAAAAGAACGAACCCCTCCGCTCCTACCTCCCTCGCTATCTCGATCTGGTTGATTAACTGTTCCACAGGGATGATGTAGGCTCCTATACCTGTGTAAAGGGGAATCTTTCCCCCCACTATCTCCTTCTGGGCTTGGGCGAGTTTTTTGAACATATAATCCGAGTTTGTGTAGTCCATTGGACAGACGAAGTCAAGATAGCCCGCTTCAATCCAGGCTTTCCAATCCTGCCCCACCGTCTCCCTGCAGGAGAGATAATCTCCAAAAACAGCGGCGGAAATCTTTAGCGAGGGTTTTATCTTCCTCGCTTCCTCGCTCACCGTTTTCACCAATCTCGTTATCTGCTCTCTTCGCCATTCAGCATATAGTTCTTTGTATTGTCCAGATATAACCTCCTCTGGCCAGTTCTCCACTTTCAACCCCTTTTCCTTTTCAAACCTTTCTTTACAACCGGGGCAGTAGCAAGAATTTGCGTCAGGATATCTGATATAATCAAAATGTATTCCATCAACATCATATTTCCTCACTACCTCCAGCATAGAATCCACTTCCAATTTGAAGTTCTCCGGATTTGATGGACATAGCCAGAGGACTTCTCTGCCGAATTTGTCCATCTGTAATCTCCCCTCGCTTCGTAACTTCTGGATGAATTCGCTCGGCGCATTTGCCAGATTCCAGTTGACCTTCCATATATGGCATTCAACTCCGTATTCTTTACAGGCGGAAAGGCATTGGGCAATTTGGTCTCCTTGGATTGCCACTTCCTTAGCAACCGGTAATATCTCACTGGGATAATAAGCCAATCCAGCCCAGAGCATATTGACCAAGATGGCGTTGAAATTGTTCTCCTTGAGATATCTTATAGCTCTGTCCCAACTCCAACCCTCCACTCCGAAAGCGGAATGGCACCAAACACCCCGAAATTCCCCCCGACGGCTGGAGAAAACCCTACAGTAAGCTTCCCTCGAATACTCCTCAATCACCCTGTTTAATCTGAAGATTTCCCCTAAATTTTGCTCCCCTTTAAGTTTCTGAAAATTGATATCCGCCCACCTGAGATATCCTCTTACATACTTTGCCTTCTCAAGGGTTATATTCTTGGCTTTCTCCATTATCAACGCCTTGGTTTCCTCAAAGTTTGCGGTTCCCGGCATTTTACCAGTGTTCTCTTTTACCGCCTCAATGATTAACCGTTTCAAGTTAGGGGAGAGTTCGGCGAGGATAGAGAGGACCATTTGTTTTCCTTCCCTCCGGTTTAGAAGTATATGTCCGAAATAGAAGCCCTTATCATTCAGCGTCGCAGCGCAGAGACCGGTGGGAGACCCATACATATCAAGCCATTCCCCGATTATCTTCACATCCTCGGATAATTCCATAGGTATGATCGCATTCCAGGAGCCTTGCCTCATCTCCCCTGGTAGACCATCGACTATTTCCACATTGAATCTAACCCTATCAAATTTTCCCTCTGGCCCAGCTGGTCGCCATTCCCACCTCTTGATACCCAAGATTTTAGCAACTGGCTCGGAGAGGGAATAAAAGACCATTATCTTGCCCCCATTTTCCACAAACCTAACTAAAGTTTCCCAAGCTTTAGCCGATAAATAGGGATTATAGGGAAGGATCAAAACTTCACAATCCTCGGGTTCCCTTCCTTCTTCAAGCGAGCTTTCGCTTATCTCCTTATAGTCTATAGCGAAGCTTTCCAAAATGTCCCCCATATTTTCAAAACACCTTCTCGCCGTTCCCGCTTCAGCCCCATCCCTGATAGTTACATCGCTGAAGAGCATGCCAATCTTTGAGAGAGATGGCAAAGCTTTCAACTGCCCAAGGAGGACAGTTGACTGCTCCAAGGCGGGCTTTGAAGGCTTCCAGAAAGAGAGCCTTATCCCAGTGATGTGGTGCCAGCCCGCGGGATTCTCCTCAATAGTGAATTTAGATTTGGGAAGGATTATCTCCTGCCAGCCTTGCTTTTCTATGTAGAAGCTATATGCAAACCAGCCACCGGGACTCCTGAAATAAAGAGTGCAGTGCCCAAGTTTAGCAGGTTCTTCAACCATAAGTTTGAGGAGGAATTTCTCATAACCGCTGAGGTCTAAATTAATGTCTCTGTCCCAGTAGCACCTGCTTTCCACCTCGGGAAAATTCAAATCCAAAAGGAGAAAGTTTCTCTCTTTCTCCTTTTTAATTGATACAAGGGAGCTTTCCCCTTGGGCGACCCAAATGGAGCGAGCTTCCCCTTCGCTTTTGTAATTGAAATTGTCTATTATGAAGAAACTCCCTTGGGAAAATGCCCCCTGCAAGGAAAAAACGAGAGAGAGCAAGAATATCACAGAACTCACCTCCTATTTCGCCTTGACCTCTATTAGCCTGTAGATAGTGAGGGGAATGCTTACCCTTTCCTTATCTTTCACTTCCCCTATCAGTTCCCCTGTTTCCCTATCGTAGAGGGAGTATCCTTTATAGCCGAGGGAAATGTGAAGGAGAACCTCCAAAAATGGAGGTTCCTTCTCTCGGGGATTTATCAACCAAAGGAGGAAATTTTTCTCGCCCATTTTCGTCAATATACCATACGCTCCCTCCACTCTGAGGGGTGAGGAGCTTTCCTCAGCGAGGGAGAGGAGAAGGCTTCTGCTGGCGGAAGGGGGGAAGGACTTCTTTTCGTAATATATTTGGGAGCCATCGCTTCCCAACACCTGGGCAAATCTTCCCCAAGGAATTGAAGCATTTGTGGGAAAGAGAACGAGGATGCCATAAGGGGTCTCAGGAATTAAGCCCTCTTGGTATTTCTTCTCCTCATAAAAATAATGGGGAATGTAATTTTCGGGTGTTCCTTCCTGCCAGGGACAAGACTCAAAAAGTTCTATATTGCTCCCCTGCTTGAGGAGTTTGAGAGCTATGGGGGAGAAGGAGAGTATCTCCCCCTGAGCAGGAATCCTTATTTTCCCCTTATTATAGAGCTCTATGAAGGGCTTTATTCCTTGCTTATAAATTGGGGCAAGGGACCAAGTTCCCCATTCCCAAATCATCTGCATATGTTCGAATTGGAGGTAAGTTGCTCCCAAGCTGAGGGCTTGAAGACACATACGGAAGATTACATCAGGGGGACAGGTTTGTATTTCACCATATCCCGCATCGTGCCACCACCAATCCTGCACGGAGAAGCCCCACTCCTTCGCTATACCCCCCAGCCACATTCCCAGGCAGGCACCCATATTGAGAGCTTCTGCTCTCGGGTCATTTGTCTCGTGAAGGGGCACTATAACATCCGAGTAATCCTTATTGAAAAGCTTCGCCCATCCTTCCCTGTCCACCATGCTGAAGCCCCACCAGCCCATTCCTCTTGTTCCATCGCGGGAGTGCTCAGCCCAAACCATCTTCCGCTTATATCTTTTGCAGAGATCACGAAAGGCAAGGAGAGCCTCTATGTAATGCCAGCCGTGACCAGAATTGAGGGGTTCGCTTAAATAAATACCCTTACAGGTGCGGGGAGCGGATTTGAAGACCTCCTCCAAAGTTGAGAGGTTGATTAATGGGGGAGAAGGTCCGGCAACTTGAAGGAAGAAGTTGATGCCCTTCTCCTCACATCCCTTGGCTGTTTCTATTATCTGCTGGGGAGAGGCATCGCCCTCCCCAGCGCCGGGAGCCCCCTTTTCCCTAAAGGCTAAAAGGAGCGCAGGGTGAGGGTCATCCTTTATCTCGCTCCATAGTTTTGATAAGTAAGCGATGGTCCTCTCCTTCCAGTCCGCTCCTCTCAGTAACCCCAGGTAGCCGGGAGAGTAAGTGGAGTAAATTATGTGGAGTTGAGAATTTGGCAAACCATTAAGAGAGAAAAGAAGCGGAATGAGGAAGAGCACACCCCTTCCCATCATTTAATCTCCACCTTCACAGCACCAAGTTTGTGGGAGAGGAGAAGAACCAGCAACCCATTGTCATATTTTCCCTCGACCAGTGCCTCCGAAGGGGATACCCTGAGGTTGGATTCCTTTGAGAGGAGAAAGCGAAGCTCCCTCTGCCTTATAATTCCACCGATGCCTTCCCCAAATCCTCTGTTTCCTAGACCGCTTTTCGGCACATCTCTATGCGTTGTGAGACCTCTTCCTCACTCCAGTCGGGATCCAGGGAGAGAAACACCGTGCGTTTCAGTATGTCCAGTGTGCGCGGGCACATATCGGGCGTGTAATCGGTGCGCAATCCCTGATTACGGGGATGGTTAAATGGGTTCATATCAGGATGATGCATTACACGCTTCGCCAGCAGGGGCTCCCAGTTGGAGTAGACATGCTTGCCGCTGTCTATGGGCAACCAGCCGCTAGTCTTGCTGGCAAAATCGCGCGCCTTCGCCTCCGAATCGAATTGGAAAGCCACTACCACGCCGCAGTCCCCTTCGGGGTCGTTGCTGGGAGCAATGCGTAAGCCACGCACATCTGCCAGTTCCTGTTCGAACCGCTTGCGAATCCGGCGCAGGTCGTTGAGGATGCCATCCAGCCGGCGCATCTGCACACGCAGAATAGCCCCCATAATCTCTGTTGCCCGCAGTTGGATGCCTATGAAAATGGGAATGCTTAGCTCTCGGGCATAAGGGCGAAATGTTGCTCCACCATCGTGGAACACGAGGGCACGCTCATAAAGTGTGCGGTCGTTAGTGGTCAACGCCCCACCTTCGCCACAGGAGATGATCTTGAAATAGTTAAAACTAAACGCACCCGCTTTGCCCCAACTACCTAATCGCTTGCCCTGATAGCTACCTCCAACCGCTTGACAACAATCTTCCAGCACCATCAAGCCGTGCTCACTTGCAATATCCAGCAACGCCTGCATATTCGCTGGGCGCCCGACCATATGTACCGGGATGATTGCCCGCGTGTTCGGCGTGATTTTAGCGCGCACATCCTCAGGGTCTATCGTAAGGGTTTCGTCCACCTCCGCAATGACCGGTATTGCTCCCACCATCAGCACGCTGGTAGCGCTTGCCATCCAGGTGTAGCCGGGCACGATGACCTCATCGCCCGGTCCAATGCCCATACCCACCAGCCCGCAAATCAGCGCGGCGGTGCCTCCGCCGTTCATACACAGCGCGTAATCCGTGCCGATAACCTGCGCCCACTCGCGCTCAAACTGGTCTACCTCGTGCAGGTGCCCCTCTACTCCCTCACCCACACGGAACAGGTGCCCACTCAACAGCACCTTGCGCACTTCCTCTGCTTCCTCTTCACCAATGCGATACATAATTTCACCTCCTCATATGCTCAGGATATCCGGACCTACCGCTTCAACCGCTCGCTCCAGTTCCCCATTTGCCACCAACTCCCCCAGCGTAGCGAAATCGCCCAAATTTTTTGCCCTCACATCCTCTATCAAGGTGTCCATCAGCCGAAAGGCATATTCCAGATTATCGCCGACGCCATGCGTATGGGTCAATAACACTGCCACTTTGCTCTCCTGCGCAATACGCTTCACATCTTCCTTTGCCACCGCAAGGAACTCTTGTTCCCGCTGCCACGCACCGCGCCAGGTGTACTCGTTCAAAATGGGCACTTCCACAACATCGCTATACCAACGAAACGGCGTATGGGGGATGTCGTTCACCCATTTTTGCGCGATAACGCCGCTACGGTGCGGCAAGTGCTCATAGCCGACACCGCTGATATACATACTCGACTCGTAGCGGATACCCACCTGCCGTAGTGCCTCGAACATAGGCTTCGAAATGGCTCCGCAGGGTGCACGGAAGACCATTGGCTCTACGCCAAGCCTCTCGCGGAAAATCCCCAGGCCCTCCTCTATGTGCCCCCGCAGGTTCGGCAAGGTGTAGCGAGGTAATAACTCTTCCCGCCGGCGTTCAAACTCTTCAAGGAAAGACGGCTCTATATCTGTAGCAGGCCAGTTGGGGGGACCGAATTCAAAACAGTCCTTATGGGTAAGACCGTGCAGTTGAAGGTCATGTCCAGCTCTATGCACTTCTCGCAGGGCGTTCACCCAGTCTTCTCCCATCGGTCGTCCACTCGGCTTAGGTATCACAAACAGTGTCATCCGTAGCCCATACTTTTCCAGAAAGCGACATATACGCTGCATGGCTTCCACCATATCGGCTCCGCCTGCTCCTATGTCGTCCATTGTCCACACATACCAGGTTGCCATCGTGACACCTCCGGAAGTGAAATTATTACCTCGTTGCCTTTTCGCTTTGACACCGTTGCCATTGTAAAAACCTCCAAAACTTATGTCAAGAGGTTAGAGGTTCAAACCGGAAGTTACTCAACAAAACGAAATGTTGTATAAATATGTAAATAAAGGAGGAGAGCCCAGATATTTAACGAAAGAATCTGTTTTGGTGTGATGGCTGGATATGATTTATTTACACTAATAGAGAAGATAAGGGAATTGGGATTCCAGGGAATAACGAATATGGTTGGCGGAGAAAATCATTCCCTCTCTTTAGGGGAATTTCCAACTTTTGATTGGTATAATTTAGAGGAGGAAGGAAAAAGAAAATTGAAGGGAGTATTAAAGGGCTTTAAACATATCACTGCTCATCAATCTTGGGATAATAGATGGAAAGATTGGGTTGATTGTGGGGAATATTTAGGGGCAGATGTTCTTACAATTCATCATAACATTGCGAAACAGATACTTTCTCAAGAATTCTATAAGTATCTTGAGGGTAAAAAATTAAAAATTGGAATAGAAAATGAAGGGGG
>CALITO010000010.1 GCA_938041455.1 uncultured bacterium
TTTAACTTGAGAATCTCCTTCTAAAAATTTCTAAATGCTATATTTCTACAAACTTCGTCATCCCTTCAAGGTGGAAGTTGAACGTTCTTTGAATTATTCAACAAAATGAAATAAACACCTCAAATCAAAAGTTTAGACAATTTTCCCCGCTTATTTTACCTACATTTCACCATCTATTACATAGGTTATTATGCAGAAGAAAAACTTGAAAAACACGGTTTCGTAGGAGCGAAGGGAGGTTGAAAATTTGTGGAGGGAGGAACGAACTTCTTTTGGATTTTGGTAAAGGGGAGTGTGCTTGGCGTAATGCTTAGTGCGGTTTTATCTGTAGCCTCTACCTGGGGTTGCCTGCTAAATCTTCTTAAACTACCTTACATTTCGCGGTTGTATACACCATACTTTTGGGTTTCATCTTTGCTCAAACACTTGCTTTATGAAGTATGACTTCTTGAAAGGCCCAATTTCTTACTCCTGGTCAGTTTGGAAATCGGACGGACAATGAGGGTGAGGAGTAACTCGTTTGACTATTTGTGTGCTCTGGTCAAAGGAAAGGGAAAAGTTTTGTCCTGCTGTCTACCACACCATTTGCAACCCTGCTGCGGAAGTCACCGGTTGAAAAAACCTCGACTGTCCATCCTCTCCCCTTATCTCCGGCAAATAAAGGCTTTGGAAATGGCTAAAAGAGAATCGAAGTGGGCGCAAAAGGGTTCAGAAGAGCGGGAATAGATGGAAAAAATGCTCAAATTAGGTGCCAATGCGCATTGGCACCTCTCAGAATGTCTGTTGGCTCGTGTCATCCCTTTGCTTGTCCCACGGGCAAGGTAATCCGCATTGACATTTAAGTGCATCCGAACTTGCTGCCAAGCTGGTTAGGTCCCTAATTAGCCACAAAGCATCGTGAGCGGGACGAAAGGAAGATGTTCATTGCCGAACCGAGTTCAACCTTCCCCTTCCAAGATAACGCCGATACGCTTCCTGAACGAAGCTCTCCTCAATGCTGCCATCCTCTCGCACCCGAACGATCCCACGATTGCTGTAGTAGTGAAAGTGCCAACCGAAGCGATCGAAAATGCGAAAGTGGTCAAGTAACATTGTAATGGCGTAACGATTAGCATAAATGTCCTCCTCTGTTTGCTCAAATCCTCCGAACTCGCCCAAGTGGATAGGAGCACAGTTATCAATGCTGAACTTGAAAGCGGGCAACCAACGCTCAAGCAACTTGCGAATGTCGACTGTCTCGTTGGGATAGCGGGGAATAAGCCGATACTCGTAATCGTGGAAACTGTAGACTGTCAATGGATCACCTGTTGGTTTAAGGTTTGCAAAGGCCGCTTCAGGATAAGGTTGTGCATTTGGTCCCCAGGGGGGAATGACTTCAGCGTAAATTAAATGCGCTTTGTCAAACTCCCGTATGGCTTTCGTGATGCGTCTGAGCAAGGTGTTATAGGCTATAGGTTCACGAGTTTCAGGCTCGTTGAGCAAATCGTAAGCGACGGCTTCTGCTGGCAAATCCTTGCACATTTTGGCTAAAATTTGGTAATGTTCTACGACATCGGGCAGCCACTTCTCATCTACATTGAAGACATTCTGCAACCCTCGTTCAACACACCAGCGAACTAAATCCATTGCTGCTTCGTCTGCTCGGTTGTGTTGCGGGCGGAAACTGTTTGCGCCCGTGCGCTTGATGAGTTCAAGTTCCGTCAAGTTCCCTAAAACGCCGATGTCCGTCGGTCCAAAACAAAAGGCTGTAAAGCCACCGAAACGTTTGAATGGGTGAATGGGCACTTGGTAGAAAATGACATCGTTCCCGATGACCGAGATATGGTCACCCCAAATGCCCCAGGAACCGACTACTTTTGCATCGCTGAGCACTTTCAGCTTCGGGCAACCTCTGAGTAGTCCATAACTCGCCAATGGTGGAAGCGGTGCTAACTTAATCGGTTCCGTTCCCCAATCGTCGTGCAACTCGAGGTAATTGTAAGTGTTAGCGACGATCAGTGTTTCGGTATCGCTCGGGTTCCGCACGAAGGCTTCGCTGAAGGTTATGGGATAGAAAAGTAGCGCTCGCGACCACAAACGACACTGCTGTATGTAAGGTGCTGTTTCATCTTCCTTCAGTGGCGTTTGCGTCAGAACTTGCGCCATGCGCAAAAACCCACGCCATTCTTTAAAAGGTTTCAAGAGGAAAAGTTGAGCGTTGGGCTTCTCAAAGAGGATGGTAACTGCCGTTGTGCCTTTCTCATTCCGTCGGAACATAACTTGTGCTGGTGCTTGTAGGAAAACAAATTGGACAGGTAACCCGCCACCGCGAGCCATATCACAAATGAGCAACATCCAGTTTTCATTCAAGCGACCATGTTGAGTTCGGTCGTAAATTGTGCCGTCAGGTTGAGGCTGCAAATTTTGCACTCTGCCGTTAAGCACCGCCCAAACAGAAACAGGAGTTGGATCGGGTGGCTCTTGGTAAACCCGAATCGGCTTCAAATTGTCCCAACCTTCCAAAGTGAATTCCTTGCCCTCGACAGTTATGAGCGCTGCGGGCGAGAGCGGACTGGCAAAAATGGCAGAAGGTGTTGAAACTTTTAAGCCCCATCGGTTGATGTCGTTGTCCAATAAAACCGTCGTGTCAAACCAGCCGAATTTGTTTTCCAAACCTGTATTGAGGTCGTTGATGATGAGCGCTTTCGCAATATTGGGATGACGCAAAGCCAAAAGTCGTCGCCTCAATTCTTGCAGCAATTCAAGTGCAAGAGCCAATTCTTTCTCTAATTTCGTTTCGGGCAATTGCAAAAGTTTTTCCGCTTTTTGCAATAAAGGTGTGATGATGTTAAGTTCGTGTCGGCATTTTTGTGCCCTTTCCGGTTGGCGCAATGCTCGCCACAACTTGATATGATTGGTAAGGTTAGTCACTTCATCACTTGCCCAAACGAAAAGCGAAAGCGCTTCGGTTGCCCAAACGATTTGCTCACTGCCATTCACCGCTATCGCTTGCAGCAACTTTTCAGCCCTTTGTCGCACCCATTCTGGCAGCCGTTCCGCACCTGCCCAGCCGAAGGCTTCGTCATCCACGATGATAATGCCTTTGTCGCGCAATAAAGTCAATCGCCAGCGAGCATCGTCCAATTGCTGGTGCAACCGATTCTTTCGTTCTTTTGCAACGAACTCACGAAATTCAGCGACAAGTTGTGATTTTGGTGTTTCCGTTGCGCCGCTTATAATGCGGACGGGAAACCATTTGCGGTCATCAAAATCGGGGAGCATACAGGGTTCAAATTCTAAAACTGTCAATGGCGGTAACTTTTGGGCGCGCCATCGGTTTGGCTCGCTCCCGAAAGTTTGCATTGAACCGTCGCGAAAGACCAAAACACCTTCCATGCGGAAACCTTCGGGAGGAGCGCTCAAGAGCAGGGCAACTTTGAGTTGAGAAGGTCTTTCAGGCAAATTGTCACTTGCTGTTACAATAGGGGTCAAGTCAACGAGCAACTCAACTTCAGCATCGGGTCGTTCTTTTGGCGCTTCTACTTTCGCAATCAACTTGCCCAGCGGGTCAAGGTTAGAAAACCTGTCAAAGCGTGTGGCGAACAAATAAGCGTAGCGGCGCGTTTGAAACCGTGCACCAGCGAAATCCAGTGGTTTCGCTGGTAGCGTCAACACGGTGCGGTAAAGGACAGGCGACGAAGTAAACTCGCGGGCATGCCAAAACAACGAGCCCGGTTCAAAAGTCGGCTCACGCCCTTGCCAATCAGGTGCAACCCAAGGCATAGCATTTAGGCGAAAATGTGTCAAGAGGCAAAAAGTAAGCGAAGCAATTAACCGCATTTAGAATCCCCTCCGTAATTCACACTTGAGCAACAGCACCCTTAAATTTATCGCGCGCCGTTGCCCTTTTGGATCTCCGCTATTACCAGTATAACCAGCCCCAAGACTATGTCAAGAGATAAGAGTAACCATTTGAACTTACAAAGAACTAAAATGTATCCTACCTTCTTAGGTCGCCTTACCGAGATTTCTCCCCAAACCTTTGAGGAACTTGCGAGCATTCTCAAAAAGCCTATCCTAATTTCGAAAGGAGAAAGTTATAAGGCTAAGGAGAAAAGGACAAGTTCAACGAGGGAAATTGATAGGGGAGATGCCAGAGATAGAGTTATTGAAGTAATGTAACGGAGCAAAAGAGGAAAAAGCCGAAGGACAGAAAGGGAGGGAAACACCCAGATAAACAGGGTGATGGAGACGAAGAGGTATCTGATATTCGGAGGTTTACATAGTAGGAAGAGAGAGGGATATGAAGAGAGGGAAGTAATGGCTTGTCTCTACTATCAAGTAAGAAGTATAATCGTTAGAGATGAGCACCCCTTTGTCAACTCTAACTTTTCTCGTTTCCGCATTAGCGGGATTCATCGGTTCCCTCCTTGGTTTAGGCGGCGGTGTCATTGTTATTCCCTTCCTTACCCTCGTCGCCCATATTGATATTCGTCAGGCCATCGGTGCTTCTCTAATCTCTGTCATAGCTACCTCCAGCGGTTCCGCAGTGGCCTATCTCAGAGAGCGCATAACCAACATTAGAGTAGCTATGTTTTTAGAAATTGCTACTACCCTCGGCGCTCTCACGGGGGCAATAATAGGTGCTTCTATCAAATCTAACTTTCTCTTCCTTCTTTTCGGCATTATTCTCCTTTACTCTGCCAGCAGGATGTTCCAGATGAGAAAAGAAGAGCTCCCCCGAGGGATTAAAAATAGTCTCTTAGCAAACTGGTTAAGGCTTTCCAGTTCTTATTATGACACTGCCCTTGCAAAGGAAATAAAATATCAGGTTACAGGGGTGGGACAAGGGTTCTTCACTTTATATATAGCGGGCACAATTTCCGGACTTTTAGGTTTAGGAGCAGGTATTTTCAAAGTGCTTGCTATGGACACATTTATGCGCCTTCCAATGAAAGTGTCCACCACAACAAGCAACTTTATGATAGGGGTAACTGCAGCAGCAAGCGTGGGCTACTACCTCGCCCAAGGTATGATAAACCCTCTCATATCGGCGCCTGTAGCGCTTGGCGTCCTTTTAGGAGCAATAATAGGCACGAAGGTTTTAGTAAAAGTGAGAACCAGGACCATAAGGCTTCTGTTCGCACTTCTTTTACTTTTCATCTCCATGAGAATGATAATCCAAGGGTTATGAAGATGAAAAAGAATGTGGAAACAGAGCGAATGGAAATCTTTTTAAGCTATATTCTTCTTTTGGGAGTGAGCCTAAGCGCCTTCGTCATCTTCTTAGGGATAATTTTAGCCCACATCCACCCTCAGTCAGATTTTCCCGGCTTCCTTGTTATAATAAAGAAAGGATTAAAATTTAATAGTTATAGTCTTCTCGTTTTCGGCTTCCTTCTCCTACTCGCTACCCCAATTATGAGAGTTCTTTTCTCCTTTGTCCTTTTCCTTCTTGCCAAGGATTGGACATATGCATTTATTACTCTACTGGTCCTGTTGATACTATTGGCGAGTCTCCTTTTAGGCAGCTTTAAGGGGATGGCATTTGGTCCTTGATACTATTCCACAACTAGACTGATGAGCCTCTCAGGGACAAGGATGAACCTCTTCACCTTTCTATCTTCAAGATACTGCTTCAGCCTCTCCAGTCGTAGCACTTCCTCCTTGATTTCCTCCTCGCTTGCCCCAACGGGCACAGTTATCGTTCCTCTCACCTTGCCATTTATCTGGATAGGAAGAGTCACAATCTCCTCTTGTAGCAGTTTATTATCCCAAATCGGCCATTCCTGAATATAAACGCTTTCTCTTTTGCCCAGTTGTTCCCAAAGTTCCTCCCCCATAAAGGGGGCAAAGGGGGCAAGGAGCCGAACAAGCATCTCCAAGCCTTCGCTGAAGCTAACTCTTAAACTATCGTTCTTTTCTTCCTTTGCCCAATCGTAAAGGGCAGATGTAAACTCCATCAAACTGGCGATAGCGGTATTGAAATGGAAACGCTCTATATCTTGGGTGACTTTCTTTATCGTTAAGTGGGTTATGCGCCGTTTCGCCTTATCTCCGAGGGAATTTATTCTCTCCCTCCATTCAGGGTCATAGTATCCTATATTCTCTTTAAACAAGCGGTAAACCCTGTTGAGGAAGCGGAAAACACCCTCGACCCCTCGCTCACTCCACTCCGCATCCAGTTCCGGAGGACCTATGAAGAGTGTATATACACGAGCGGTATCAGCGCCGTATTTATCGCAGATTTCTTCTGGGGTTACTACATTCCCCCGAGATTTAGACATAGCACTTCCGCCCAAAGTTATCATCCCCTGGGTGAAAAGCCTTAAGAAAGGCTCAGGGAAAGAAACAAGCCCCAGGTCATAGAGGAACTTGGTGAAGAAACGGGAGTAAAGAAGGTGAAGAACAGCATGTTCTATTCCGCCTACATATTGGTCCACCGGCATCCAGTATTCAACCGCACATTTATCAAAAGGTGCTTCCTCTTCCTTAGGACTGGTAAATCTCAGGAAATACCAGGAAGAATCTACAAAGGTGTCCATAGTGTCTGTTTCCCGTCTTGCTTCATTGCCGCAGTAGGGACAAGTAGTATAAGGAAAGTAAGGATGACGAGCGAGGGGAGAAGGACCGGTAGGCTGGAAGTCAACATCATCAGGCAGAAGGACTGGTAGTTGCTCCTCCGGCACAGGAACTATCCCACACTTCTGGCAATAAATTATAGGGATTGGAGCCCCCCAATATCTCTGGCGAGATATGCACCAATCCCTCAGCTTATAATAGACTTTCCTTTTACCTATCCCCTGTTCTTCAGCATATCTGATTATCGCTTCCTTAGCTTCCTCCGACCACATTCCACCGAACGGGCCCGAGTTGACCTGCATACCCGGCTCAACATAAGCAGTTTCAAGCTCCTCTTCTTTTAAAACCTTATGAGGAGGCTGGATGACAATTCTTACAGGTAAACCATATTGGCGAGCAAATTCTAAATCCCTTTCGTCGTGGGCAGGGACAGCCATTATCGCGCCCGTTGCGTATTCATAAAGCACATAATCGGCGGTCCAGATGGGTATCTCTTCATCCGTGAAGGGATTAATAGCATAACGGTTAAGGAAGACACCCTCCTTCTCCTTCTCCATAGCGGTCCTTTCTATCTCACTTTGGAGTTTCACCCTTTCTATAAATTCCCTAACCTTACTCTCCGAAGTTGTCCCCTTGACCAGTTCCAAAGTCAAGGGATGTTCTGGTGCAAGAACGATGTAGGTTGCACCATAGATTGTATCCGGGCGAGTGGTAAATATAGTGATGGAAACATCTTTGCCTTTTACAGGGAACTCCACCTCCAAACCTTCGCTCTTCCCTATCCAATTTCTCTGCATTATCTTGACCCTCTCCGGCCAATTTTCCAGAAGCTCAAGGTCTTGAAGAAGACGCTCCGCATAGGCGGTTATGCGCAAGAACCATTGTTCAAGGTCCTTCTTAATGACCGGGGTGTCGCATCGCTCGCATTTCCCTCCCTTCACCTGTTCGTTTGCCAGGACGGTTTGGCAGGAGGGACACCAGTTGACGGGTGCTTTCTTTCTATAAGCGAGATTATGCTTGAAGAGTTGAATGAAGAACCATTGTGTCCATTTGTAATAATCTGGAGTGCAGGTTGCTATCTCCCGAGACCAATCGAAAGAGATGCCCAATAGGTCGAATTGACGGCGGATATTAGCGATACACTCAAATGTCCATTTCTTGGGGTGGATGCCTTGCTTAATAGCAGCGTTTTCAGCAGGAAGTCCAAAGGCATCCCATCCCATAGGATGAAGGACATTATAGCCCTTTGCCACCCGATACCGAGCAATGACATCACCTATCACATAGTTGCGCACATGCCCCATATGGAGATATCCCGAGGGATAGGGGAACATATCAAGATAATAGAACTTGGGTTTGGAAGAGTCTATGCGAGTAGCATAGAGGTCGTTCTCCTTCCATCTACGGCGCCATTTTTCCTCTATGGATTTGAAATGGTAAGACATAGCGAGTCTCCTATCCAACTGAATATTAAGGAATCTTCTTACTAATTATAATGGAGAAGCATAAGTGTTTCAAACGAGATTGTAAATCAAGGTAAAGAGTGTGCCTTTCCTTTTTCCATTATCCTATCTCGCGACTATTCGGAGGGCTATGTCCTCTTTGAAAATTGGCGAGGGAAAAGTTCTTGTGCCACCAGTGTGACGGAACTTACCCCCCTTATTTATCTCGCCCGTCTTCGTGTTTACCCATTCATAGGAGTATGTTCCTGCTGGCAGTTCAATAGTTATCTCTACTTGTCTATCTTTACTCTTTTTTCCTGCTTGGGGAGGTTCGTGAATGTAAATCGCATACTGCTTGCCCTTCTCTGCCAGAACTCTTGCCCTTACCTCATCACTCAGGCTCTTTATCACTTCGTTCGCGGGCGCCATCCGGACGAAATGAAAACCGTGGATGAAATCCTTGAGGATTTTTAATTGGCGCCTGAGAGTTGGACTTCCTCCACCGGGTGATTGGTAATCAAGAAATGTCCCCTTGGGATGCTTATAAGTAAAGGAATAATCCAAATTGCTATATAAAGCACCTCCTGCTATGATAAAATCCCATCCTTCGGTGCGATAAAGAACATCGTCTTTACCTCTGAAACCTGTTTCGTTCTCGCCTATAACCTTGTTGAGATGATAGTTCATAGCCACCGCGTCGGGCGGATAGCAATAATGGAAATTGAAGATGGAAACCTCCGAAGGGGGATTCTCTACCTTTACTGAACCATTGGCTATGTTAAGCGAGACGAGGTGCTTATTGGGTAAATTCTTCTCTGTCTCCCCTATAACCTTTATGATGTGCTTCTGCCAATCCATAGTCACTCCACCAAAATATGGCTCGTTACAAACCTCGTAATATATATTATCTGCATCCCTCAACTCCTGGACGATTTTCTTAGTGAAAGCCTCCTGAACAACAGTCAAATCAGGGTGTTTAAGGGTATAGACCTCGTTAGCGGGGCAATTTCCCACCCCATTTATATTGTTCTGCGCATTCATAGGGGAAACCTTCCATAAACTCTCATCGTAAAACGGACAGAAAAGGTTAACTTCTACAATAATCTCTCGCTTACTTGCTTGCTTAATGAAATCCTTGAGCCTTTTAAAATAAGCTTCATTCCACTTAGTGAGGTCAAATTTATTACCTCCGTCGCTAGCGCCCGGCACATTACTACGAACCCAGGGACAGATATAACTATCGGGAGAGAGGGGAGCGAGCGTGTTGTCGGTTATGCCAAAGGAAGTGGGGATTTCCCGATAGACACCGGAGAAAAGACGAGTGTGATTTAGCCCATTTGCTTGGAGTTCATCTAAATAGGCGATATAATCAAAATCAAGATTCAACACCGCTCCATAGTGTTCACCTGAACCCACAATGACTAACGGCTTGCCGCGGAAGACAAAATAGTGAGGATTTTCCGGATGAAGGGCAAGCACCCGGTTAGCAGGGAAAGCGGAAACGCAAAAGAAAACAAAGGACAAAAGCAAAAAACCGTAGTTGTTACTCATTTAATCTCCACCTCCTTTTAACTTTTATTTATAACCCAATTTTACAACAAAAGGGAATGGGAAAGGAAGACGAGGAGAAGAAGGAAAACTATGATAACAAGGGGAAGGCTCCAATGGAACCTTCCTAAACTTCCAACAAAAAGGAGGGAAAACGCTCCCAAGGCAGGATAGAGATAACGCCCCTGCGCCTCAAAGAAGTAAAGATTGAACCTGATGAATAGGAGAAAAAGTAGAAAAACATTAAAAAGAAGGATAAGTATCTCTATTCTCTTTTCTTTCTCCTCCTTCACCCATTTAATCAGCCCCAAAAGTGAGAGGCATAGTAAAATTCCTGCTATAACATAATAGCTCCAGGGAAGGAAACGAACCCTCAGAAGAGGTGTCCAGAAGCTCCGAAAGCAGGTCAGAAGAACCAACCCCCAATATCCCCCCCAGCTTATTCCCCTTTCCAAAAAATAAGAAGGATGTGGGCTTGAGGCAAAGGCTTCCTGAAACACCTGCCAACCAAGGAAATCGCCGTATAAAATCTTGTTCCTTATGAACCACCAGCTCGTTAATAAAACTATAGGAAGGAGGAAATAAACCACCTTTTCCCCCACAACTTTCTCATCCTCCTTTTGGAGGGAGAGAAAAAGCCCCAACAGCCCAGCTGGTAGAAGAACGAAGCAATTTAGTTTCGCCAATATCGCTCCAGCGGTAGCTAACCCTGCCCAAAGCCAATCTCTTTTTTTCTTACCAAGCATAAAGAAAAGGGAAAGGGTGAACAAAGCTTGCGCTAAACTATCATTAGTGAAACCTGCGGCAATTGTTATATTGCCAGGGAGAAAAAGAACATAGGCAGCGCTCCCCAGATAGAGGACCCTCCTTTTGCCGAACATTCTCTTGCCCGCCAGATAGCAAAAGAACCCCCCTAACCCGATCAAGAGAGCGGAGAACCCTCTCCCCCAAATCCTCCAACCGTTTCCGAAAAGGTAAGGAAGGGGCAAGGAAAGAAGATAGAACAAAGGCGGTTGGTGTGATTCATAATGCCCTTTGTGAGGAACTTCCAGTTGCGGGAGCGACCCTTTATATTTTATATCCTCCACATATAGGAAATGTGCTTCCTCATCAATCCCCTTCCCTACAGGTATGAGGGAGGAATACCAGGCAACGAAAACAAAGTAAAGGGCGAATATTAGGGTAAGGGCAGAACCTTCACTCCATTTATCCAACCATTCCTTCCCCTTACCTTTGAACAGTTTCATAGACCGTCTCTTTTTCCGCCTCAAAACCGAGTTTTCTCCTGAACATCGTTTGCATTTCTCTTGCTTTTCTTACTTATTATACATTAAAATTTCCAATCAATGCCAATAATAAGGAGGCTAAAATTAAATGCCTTTCATCCTGTTTGCTTTTTTATTTTTACCCTTAGTGGCGTTCTCTCTGCCTTCTTTATCCAACGATGTAATGAGCATCGTTCCCATTTTAGAAGATGGTAAAGCCTTAGGGTTCAAAGTAGAAATCCAGGGTAAGGATATAGCAACCATCTACTTCGGTTCCCTCAACAACATATATGCAGAAAAAGTGGAAAGAAAAGAGAACTTTTTGCTTTTCCGTGAATTCCGCTCCACGATTACTCCCACCTTCGGCAAAAATTCCTTTATCTCCGTCAAGTTATATCCCGAAGACCCTTATCCCGAGATTTCCTTCCATTTAGAGCTCGCCGATTTTTCCCCCAAAAAATGGGAAACCTCTATGGGGAAGGTTCCCTTCCATTTCCTTGTTTGTCCTTTAGAAGGAGCGGAGCTTTTTCACCAAAGGGGTTGGCTTATTGCCACCCCCCTCATAGACCCTTATCCCCTTCTTAATGCCCAAGGTCCTGGCAAGCATATCGCGAGCAACTGGTCCAATAATTGGACCTATGCTCCCCCTTTGGGTGCCTATCCCATTCCGGTCGTCGGGCTTTGGAAGCCCAGCTCCTCCTTATATGTGGGCTATGAGTTTCAGGAAGCGAGGCTTACCGATAATAGCGAGAAGAACATCGCCACCGCCTATTGTTGGGAACTGAAATGGAGAAAACAGTTCTTTACCCTCGTTTACCCCTATGCCACCGATGCTTATCGTGAGCTTCGCTATCCCCAAAGGGGAGAAACTATAGCAAGCCATTTCCGCCTCATCATCGACCTTCACCTCCCCTCGGATAGCGACCCCAACTTCTTGCTCCACACATATATCTGGGAGAGATATAGAGAACTTTTGCCGTCCGCCCCATTAAACAACGATTTCGGATGGCTACCCCAAAATTACCGCCTCGCTACTTTTCCCACCCCCGGTTTCGGTGGACTTTATAACATCGTGGGGGAAGGCAACCCTTTCCAGAAAGCGGGGAATGTTTCTGCCTGGGGAGTAGATTTCGCCAGCCCTGTCATAGACTACATCTATGAACACAAGGACCAAAAGGCGATAGAAAAACTAAGGCAAGACCTTGCCTTCCTGATGGAGAATGCAGAAAGGTTTAAAATTGGAGAAGATGAATGCGTTTTCTGGAGGAAGCCGATAAAGGGAGACTGGCATGACTCTTATGGTAAGGGTGTCCCCACGCTTCACAATGTCCAAGCTTGGCAAGTAGCCTTGGCTTTTCTTGATGCCTATCGCAACGAGCGCAATCCCGCGTATCTCCCCTACATAGATGGTGCTCTCCGCTATACAAAGCACATTCTCTACACTCGCAATTGCTACGATGATGTCCCCGCTGCCCAGTTTGCTTGGGATGCAGCCCCCGTCTCCACCTTCTGCCTACGCTATTATTACACATTCAGGGATGATCCCGAGAGGGCTCCCCTCGCTTTGGAAGCTTATAAACTTGCCAGAGTTATGGTTTACAAATATCTCCCCATTTTCATTAGCGATAATGACAAGGCGGATGATATAGATGCGAGTTTCTTTATGGAGCCTAATGCTGGCTATCCCTGGCTGGGTGAAGCCTGTGCCAACGAGATATGGGCTGTCGCTTTCGCCCTTGCCCAAACCTATGTCGCAACGGGAGACCCTCTACTCGGACATTACCTTAGAGGAATGACCGAGAAATGGCATCTCCTCTTCCGGGACGAATACTATCCCTCTATAAGACAGTATGACGGTGCCTTCGCCGAAATGTATGGCTTATACGATGATTGTTTGATAGGCAAGGGTAAAAGGAGCACATTCGGGGGGCTCTGGGGTGGATTTGAAATCCTTGCCTATCCCATAGGAGAGGCGCAGGCAAGGGTGCTCTGTGGAGAAGGAGCAGCTATAGTCTTCAACAAAGATAGCCAAGAGGTAGACATAACCGATTACCGCTATAATAATTCCAATTTCTCTTTCCGCCTCCTTTCCTCTCGCCAAACTCCATTTGATATAGTTGTCACCTTCCCCTTTTTCGACCTCCGCAATAAACTTGTCTTCCTTATAAGAGATGGCCAGCAGACCCCCCTCCAAGTGGGGAAAGATTATGATATCTACCCCCAGCGTCCCGATTCCCTTTATATCCGCAATCTAAAGGGAGGCGATATAATCTCCATTGGAACTTATGACCCCACAACTACTTTGATCGAATGCAAAATAGCAAAGCCAAGAACTCTTGAACCTCCCCGAATAGAGGGATTTCAAATCATCAACCTTGCTCCCTACTGCAACCAATCCCTGCCAAAGAATTGGGAAAACTCGTCCAGCTTCGCAGGCCTCCTGCCAGGTTTAAAGACCCTTTATAATATCCCCTTCTTCCTCATCGACCCCTATCTCAATAAGGGGAAGGACATAATTAGAGACACTTCCATCCCCATAAACAAATCCGCAACTTATGCTTTTCTCCTCGTTGCTCGGGTGGAGGAAAATAGCAGGTTATCTTTCCTTTATTCCCACAAGGAGGAAGTAGTCCCTCTCGGAGTGCGCGTTCCCGTCATCTACAGCTGGCCTCCTCTATTTGAATGGAAGATCGAACTAATAGCCCATAAACTTGAGGATGCACTTCTTGAGGTAAAGGGAGAAAATTTGGATATTCTGGCCTTGACCCTTACTACATTGGACGAGAAATCCCTCACACCCACTCTGGAACTCATAAAAAAGGCTCAGAGAATGGCAGAGGAAAGAAGGAAAGCAGAGGAACTTTTGGCTTCCCTCAAACTCCCCGAGAACCTCGCTTTATTCCAAGGACATCTCGCCATTCTTCCTCAACCTAATCCCGCCTGGAGCGAAGCGGTGAAAATCCTGCGGAAAGCAAAAGCGATGACCTATGTGGAGACCCCTTCACTCCAACAAATTCTCGATCCCGCTTACTTTCAAAAAATATGGTGCCTACTTTATCTTGACGGGGAGAGCTATTATCAGAGCGGAGATAAGGCAATCCTGGATTATCTGAAAAACGGCGGGCTCATCGTTTTCCTCCCTAGTGGACCCTTCCCCTTCTACTACAACGAAAACGGCAGAGCAGTTAACTCCGCCTCCAAATTCGGGCTCATCATAGGGCGATCTTGGGAAAGCCCTCCCAAGAATGTCAAACTTACCTTCCAACTTAACCCCAACCAAAAGATCATTACCTCGCTCCCTCGGAAATTTTCCTGGATGACCGATGTTGATCAGCGCTGGAGAGGTGCGGTGAAACCCCCGATTGAGGGAGTAGAGTATATCCCCATCCTAACTCTACAAGATGAAAAGGGAAATTCCTATGGAGAGGGTATAGCCTATATAGAGTATAGGAGTGGGGAGTTGAAAGGTGCCCGCCTGCTCTATGTATGGTGTTCACTTCTTCAAAAAGACGAATATCTCCTACCAATCCTCAAGGATGTCATATCCTACATAATCAAACTCCTACCTCCACCCTCCCGTTATACCCTTTACCGCGCTTCCTCGCCACCTACCATAGATGGGGATTTATCTGATCCCTGCTGGCACTATGCGGATACAATAAGCGACTTTCATCTCTTCAATTTAGCCAAGCCTACTTATTCCACAAGTGCTAAACTGCTCTGGGATGATGAAAACCTTTATATTGCTTTTCAATGTGAGGACGAGGATATATGGGCAGCGATGAGAAGCAGGGATGAACCGCTTTGGGAAGAAGAAGTAGTAGAGGCATACATAGACCCGAGCGGGGAGGGTAAAAACTACAAGGAATTTGAAGTGAATCCCCTCGGCACCTTAATAGACCTCAACATCGTTGAGCCGAAAAATGGCAATCCCGGGGATTGGCGAGAGCTTCGCAAATGGGATGGTGAAGGAGTGAGGATAGGCGTCCAAGTAGAGGGCACCGTGGATAAAAGGAACGATAAGGATAGGGGCTGGAGGGTGGAAATGGCTATACCTTTTAAAAACTTCACTCCTTATAAGCCACAAATTGGAGCGGAGTGGCGTCTACAGTTATTCCGCATAGATAGGTCCAATACACTACCTCGGCCGGAGTTCTCCTCTTGGTCTCCCACAGATACATTCCATAACCCAGCGAGATTTGGCAGGGTTCTATTCGCTGGTTCACTTAGCCACCCCCTCATATCGCCGGATATACCCCTATCCCCCGTCTGGCGTGTCTTTGCAGGCGAGTGGTCGGTTGAAGATGGAACACTCATCGGCAAAAATGGTATCGGCGACGGCTGGATAGGGGAAGGAATACACATCGGTCTCAAAGATTGGGCGGATTATTCTTTTAGCGTCAGATTTAGGATAATTTCTCGAGGAAGCGACTGGCGTGATGGCCCCTGGTTTGCCTTCCGCTACAGGGACGAGGGAAATACCTATTCCCTGAACTTCTCAGATAAACACATCCAGCTCCACAAAGCCTCGGAAGGAATCTCCACAGGAGACGATAACCCACTCGCCACCTTCCCCTGGATGCCTGATGGAAGTTGGCATAGTTTGAGGATTGTTTTAAAAGGAAACGAAATCCTGGTGTTCTTGGATGGGAAAGAAATAATTAGCGTAGTTGATAGAAATCACAATGCTACTCCGCCTTTGTCACAGGGAGAAATCGTCCTCGTCCCTCGTAGATGGTCGAATAGCAAGGGAGATACCGCAGTCGCTTATGGGGATATAAAAATAGAGGTGGAGAAATAAAAGTGGTCCTTGATATAAATATCACAAAGTTGACGAGCAAGGACATCTATTGTTATAATAAATTAAAGCCGATGTAGCTCAATGGTAGAGCAGGTGATTTGTAATCACCAGGTTGCCCGTTCGAATCGGGTCGTCGGCTCCAGAAAAGGAGGGGTGCCCGAGTGGCTAAAGGGGACAGACTGTAAATCTGTTGCGCGCGGCGCTTCGGAGGTTCAAATCCTCCCCCCTCCACCATAAGCCCACGTAGCTCAGTTGGCAGAGCGCGCCCTTGGTAAGGGCGAGGCCTCCGGTTCGAGTCCGGTCGTGGGCTCCAGTAAAGAGAATCAAACAAAAAAGGAGGAAGAACGGACTATGGCAAAAGCCAAATTTGAAAGAACGAAGCCCCATGTAAATGTGGGGACTATCGGTCATGTGGACCACGGAAAGACCACCCTTACCTCCGCTATGACCCTCGTTCTCTCTAAGGAGGGGCTGGCCAAATTCCTACGCTAT
>CALITO010000011.1 GCA_938041455.1 uncultured bacterium
TATCGCTTCATCGTGCTTTCCCGCTTTTGAGAACATATCCCCCGCCCGAAGCAGCGCCTCCTTGGCGGACTCGCTACCAGGATACCGCTCCGCTACCCCCTTGAAAGTCTCAGCAGCTTTCAAATAGTCCTTCTTATCCGCATAATACCATCCACAACCCATTATGTTTTTTATAGCTGATTCCACCCTTGGGTCCTTGGGATATTTTTCGATAAATTCCTCATAAGCCACTATAGCCTCCTCCGGCTTCTTGGCATTTAGCAACATATCCCCCGCCCGAAGCAGGGCTTCGGGGGCGTATTCGCTCTGAGGGTAATCTCGGGCTACTTTCTCAAACGCTTCCCCAGCCTTTTCATACTCCTTCTTCATCACATAGCGCCAAGCGATGTTCATCCAAGCCCCAGCATTATAGGTATAGTCATCCGAGTATTCCAAGCTCTTCTTCTCGTATTCAATCCCCTTATCTATCTCCCCTACCTGGGCGCATTTTCTCGCCAACTCGTGGTAGAGGTCCCTTATCGCATCCTGTCTGGTTGCCTGCTGTATCTTTTTCAAATATTCTTTTTCTTCCTCTTGAAATCGCTCGTATTGGGATTGGCAGGTCACGAGGCGGGCTCTTGCGGAGGAGAGGAGGGCTTCATCATCGCTCCCTAAAATCACCGCCTCCTCATAATCCTCTATAGCCTTAGCCAGCCAACCCTTCCTCTCATAAGCTATCCCTCTATTGTAGTAAGCATAAGCAAGGGTGGTCTCAGTTGGTTTCTCCTCTATAAGGGAGGTGAGGGATTCTATAGCGGAGTCGTATTTCTCCTCTTGGATATCACAGAGGGCGAGCCCAAGTTTTGCCTGAAAACCGATTTCCCCTTTGTCCTTCTTGGCTATTCCGAAATATTTACGAGCGTTCTTCAAATCCTCAAGGGCTAAATAGCATTGTCCGAGGCGAAGGTTCGCCTTAGCTATCTCCTCGCTCCAACCTTCCCTGCTGACGACTTGGAGGAAGGCGTCTATCGCTTTTTTATATTGTTTCGCTTGAAAGTAAACCTCCCCCTCTTGCAGGGCTTTCTCCTCGGCGTAGACTAAAAGGGAAAGGCAGAGGATGAAAAGCAGAGAGAATTTTTTGACCATTCCGCTTTGCCTCCTTTTCCGATTTGAATTTATTATACCAGAAGAGGACAATCCTTATAATTATTAATAAATGAGCAAGCGTTTGAAGATAGCGATAGATGGACCAGCGGGAGCGGGGAAGAGCACCCTTGCCCGCTTACTAAGCGAGAGATTAGGAATTCCCTATGTGGATACAGGAGCCCTCTACAGAGCCCTTGCCCTTAAGGCGTATCGTCTCGGAATAAGAGAAGATGAGGAGGAGAAATTGGCAGAGTTAGCAAAGAACTCAAATATTGAGTTCAGAAGGGATGAAAGGGGATTAAGGGTCCTCCTTGATGGAGAGGATGTTTCGGAAGAGATAAGAGCTCCCCATATAACCCTCCTTTCTTCACCCGTTTCCCAACATCCTAAGGTGAGGGAGGCACTCCTAAAACTGCAAAGGGAGCTGGCTAAGGAAGGAGCAGTGATGGAGGGTAGGGATATCGGCACGGTCATCCTCCCCGATGCGGATGTTAAGATATTCTTGACAGCCTCGGTTAAGGAGCGAGCAAGGAGAAGATATTTTGAATTAAAACAGAAGGGCTACGATGTAGATTTGGAACAATTGGAAAAGGAGATAGAGGAAAGGGATAAAAGGGATGCAACCCGAAACACCGCTCCCCTCAAAATGGCTGAAGACGCAGTCCTTCTGAACACTGATAACCTCTCCATAGAGAAGATGGTGGAGGAGGCACTGAGGATCGTGAGGGAGAGATGTGGTATAAAGTAGGTGTTTACCTTCTCAAACCCCTCTTCTACGGGTTTCTCCGCCTGAAGGTAGTGGGGAGGGAAAGCATCCCCCGAGAGGGGGGATTGATAGTGGCGGCGAATCACCTCTCTTATTTAGACCCCCCTCTTGTAGGGCTGAGTCTGTGGCCATATCGCAAGCTCCATTATGTTGCCAAGAGGGAACTATTTAAAATCCCCTTCCTTGGGTTTATTTTGCGGCTGGTCAACGCCTTTCCCGTGAAGAGGGGAAAGCCCGATAGAATAGCTATGGAGAGAGCTTTGAGGCTTTTGAGAAAAGGGGAAGCGGTGTGCATATTCCCCGAGGGCACAAGGAGTATAAATGGAAGGCTTCAACGACCCGAGTTAGGTATCTCCCTTCTCGTTCTCCGTAGCGGGGCACCAGTGCTCCCCATAGCGGTGATAAATACGGATAAGGCACTACCCCGTGGGGCAATTATCCTACATCCTGCCAAGATAAGAGTTTACATAGGTCAAGCATTTCATCCTACCAGGGAGGGCGACCCTAAATACCTTAAGGAGGAAATAGCTAAGCAGGTGATGAAACGGATAGGAGAGCTTCTGGAGAGAGGTAAAAAGGAGGGATGTTGAATGAAAATAGGAATTATCTCCGATTCTCACGATCACCTGGATAACATCAGGAAGGCTATGGATTTGTTCAAGAAGGAAAACATTGGCTATTTGATACATTGTGGGGATTTCGTCGCTCCTTTCACCCTACCTCTTTTCTCCCAACTTGGTGTTCCTTTTCTCGGCGTTTTCGGCAATAACGACGGTGAAAAGCTTCTCCTGCGAGAGAGGGCGAAAGAGTTTGGAGAGATAAAGGTTCAACCCGCTTTTCTTGAGATAGAGGGGAAAAGATTGGTTATAATGCATGAACCCGCTTTACAATCTGCCTTGGCGAAAAGTGGAGAGTTCGACGCAGTGTTTGTGGGGCATACTCATAAGCCAGAGATATCGGAGGGAAAGTGCTTGATAATCAATCCGGGGGAAGCCTGTGGTTGGCTTACGGGGAAAGCAACCGTTGCCATCCTCGACCTGGCCACTATGAGCACCCGCCTACTTGAACTTTAAATGAAGATATTTATTCAACAAAACCCGAAAATTATCCTCTAAATTTTGGGATAATATCTAAATTAGCAGAAAGTAGTGCCTCTACTGGATGAACCCCAAGAAAAATATCACAAAATAAGAAAATAGCTAACTGACTCCCCTTTCTACTTTGTGGGACATCAACTTTTGCTAATTTACATTTATTATCGAGCATTTGTTGAAGTTTCTCTGGTCTACCCTTAAAATTAACATCCTCTTGGTCTAAAATCCATTTTAGAGCATAAAGAATGTAATCTAAATTATATCCCGGAAGATGGGCTAAGTCTTCAAAGTATTTTCCCAAAACACTTTTTACTGGCTTACCTTGCCAAACTTCGATAATCGCTCTAAACACTTTTTCGGCTTTTTCCGGATTATGACAAAGTTTCCCATAAAAGTCTATGGCAAAATGAGCGTGTTTAGGGGTATAAAATTTTAATCCCTCTGGTTCATAAATTGTTCTTACTAATTAGGCTATTTCTAAAGGGGGTTAATTTTTCATCTCTCCCTAATTTTCTAAAGATAAACAAATGCTCATGGGCCAAAAGCAAAAAATCATATTTAGTCCCTCTCCATTTTTCCCTAGTGCTTTTCATTTTCCACTGGAGTTTAATCACATCTTCTCTCAAGATAAACCCTGTTTTTAGAAAAATTTCCATTGCCCTTGTCGTAATGGGCACAAAATGCTTCTTTTTTCTCGTATCCCCAATAAGAATGGCGCAGTGTTTTCCAGGCTTTAATACCCGATAACATTCCTTGGCCACTTTTTCCATTTCGTTGATAAACTCGTCAACATTTCTTACATTAGAAAGATCGCCCTCAATTTTATTGTTTGTAAATCTCACTATATTAGCATATGGTGGATGTGTAGCTATAAGATCTACGCTTTCATCTTGAATCAAATCTAAATTTCTGGCATCGCCAACATAAGTTTTTATTTCTGGTTCATATTTATATTTAAAATCCAACCTATTTCTTGTTACCATTATTGCGTCAGGATTTATATCCACTCCGATACCTTTTCTGTTTAAGAGTTTGCATTCAACAAGTGTAGTGCCGGAACCAACCATTTGGTCTAAAACTAAATCATTCTCTTTTGTATATCGCAAAATTAAATTTCTCGGAATATAAGGAGACCAATTTGCTCTATAATTCCCTTTATGAGTTGCCCATTCTCCTCTTTCAGGAAACGACCAGACGGTAGTAGTTTCTAATTTAAATTCTTTGGGTTCATATTCACTTATTATATGATTTCTTATCAAGGGAACCTTAACATTTTCAATAACAACAAAATCGTGGTTTTTTAAAAATTGAATATATTCCTCTTGACCAATTTCTTTCATTCCTTTATAATATAAAAGATACTGACACGGTCCCCTTGTTCTCTTCCAATTTGGGTTTCATATTTTAAATTATACAAAATTTTTGACTTTGTTAAATAATTAAACTGAAGAACTTGTTCAAGAGGTTAAGGAGGTAAGGTGGTTATATTTTTTAAAAGAAGATTTTTATTGAACAAACCCGAACATCATTTGTAAAGGAGAGCCGATTTCAATGACTTTTGACTTTAACGACACACTAACTTATGATGCCGGGGATGGGTTTAGCATCTTCCCCGATAATCCCTACCAATTCATCGGGCTTTTGCTACTTATTATAGGTCTTCCTCTTGCACTAATGTTTATTCAACGAAACCGAATTTTGAGGATATGTTCTCTCCTCATCTTCTCTTTGCTTACCCTTTGCGAAGAATACCCCGTCCGTCCTTACATTGACCCCTCGCACTTGGATGTTCCCTGGCCTGGGCACAGCTTTTACAAAATTCCCTGGCGAGCCTTTCTTGAGACCAAAAGTGGATATGATTTCCTCCAGGGAATAGGAATCAACTACAATGTGCCCGAGAATGAGGAACTTGCTATTCGCCTCCTTGCGGAGGCGGGTTTCAAAACCTTCCGCATAGAAATAGGTTGGGGAAGCCTAAGCTGGGATGAGAAAGGACTTAACAACCAGGAACATATAGAGAAAATCCTTGCTCTTTGTAAGAAATATAGCATTCGCCCAACAATCCTCCTCAACGCCCACCATGGAGTTCCCTGCCCTACACAGTTCTTCACCACAAAGCTTCTCGCCGATGCCCCTAAAGGAAGCAGAACGGTTCGCCTTGCCGATGTTTCCCAAATCATTCCCAGACGCAGTGGACTCTCTAACCTCACCGATTATTGGGCAGGTGAGGTCCTCATAACCCAGATTGACGAATCCACGGGAGAATGCCAACTGAGCAAGCCTTTGCCAAAGGACTTGAAAGCAGGGGATAACCTCCTCATAGCCACCTTGAAATATCTCCCCCTTCATCCTCTGGGCACCAAGGAATTTGAGGAGACAGCCGATGGTTGGGTCAAATACGCCCTTATAGTCTGCGACCTCGTAAAGAAAGCAGGGTTAAATTCCTTTGACATAGAGATATGGAACGAGCTCACATTCGGCTCTAATTTCCTTGAAAGAGGTATAAACAACTACTATGATCCACCAATAGTCGAGTTCAAAGTGAATTTCCTCCATCCGGGAGGGCATGCCTGGGAATTAGCAAGGAGGACAGTTTCCGCTATAAAAGAAAAGTATCCCCAAGTTCGCTGTATCTGGGGTTTCTCCAACACCACTTTCTTCCACACTCCAATTGAGGAGCTCCCCCCTATGACCGATGGACAAAGCTATCATCCCTACGGCACGGGAACGAGAAGGTTCCCTCAAGACGAGCAATACAGGGATAAACCCGAACTGAATGTTGATGGCTACTCGCCCCAATTCGTGATGAGGATGCCCGAGGGCTGGGCACATACCTTCCTCCAGACGGAGAGCCTTATGCGTCTCCTCAACCCCACCGCTCGCCTCCGCCACCCTCCAAAGACCGAGCGCTTCTACCACTATATGACCGAGCACGGAGTCCTCCCTCCTGAGTGTGGTGTCAATGACGAAGAAAAAGCCTGGTTGCTAAAAGCCAAGACCGTCCTCCGCTCCTTCTGCTTCTGGCTGAACAAGGGGATAGATGCTATGCACTATTTCTGCGCCTATGACCCCAACCCCTTGGGGATGGGGCTACTACCTACAAATCTTTCCTCTCTTCCTAAGGAGGCGGAGTTTCAAGAAGTGGCAACATTGCCCCTTCGAGCTCTCAAGAACCTCGTCTCCGCATTCCGAGATAGTGTCCCCTTAAAGGAAACGGACAAATTGGAGGTTGATGTAATAGGTTTGGGGAAACAGGGGATTATATTTGAGGGAAACAGGGAGCATCCTCCACTCAGATACCCAGATGTCTTCGCCTTCCTCCCCTTTCAGATAGACGAGCAAAGTTATATCATAGCGGTTTATGTGATGACCTATGATGCAACGGAGCCTATGAAAGAGGAGCGCTACCGCCTCCAGATAAAGGGGTTTAAAAAGCCCATAAAGCAAATCCGCCTCTATGACCCCTTGACTAACAAATATACTCCCTTGAAGGTCATCCAAAGAGGGAAGAGCATAACCATAGAGATTCCCCTAGTTGACTACCCCCGTCTCCTCCGACTCTCATAAATTGAGAGGGTTCTCAATCCCTTTCAAGGTGGAATATGAGGACAAAGTCGTTTGAACTCTGCCTTGCCACAACAAGCTCCTCTTTACCGCTTACCTTCTTCTCACTCAGCCATCTTCCCTCGCTTAAATCATAGACATATACCTTATAACTTCCCCTTAAATTGAGCCTGAGCTTAGCGTCGGCGGGTTGGACAAGGCGCAGGTAACAAGCCCTACCATTCCCGAAATCCTTTATCCCTCCCTTAACATTCCGCAGATAGACCAAAGCCTGTTTTTCATCCTCGCTCAACAGATAGGCTGATTGATAGCCTGGTGACGGCTTAAAGGGACTTTGGAGAAGAGAAATGGAAGATGGTGGCGTTTCAATGTTTAAACACAACTTGTAATCCTTGCTCGGCTCGCTGAGGAAGTCAAAATCCAAGCCCCTATCAAGCATAAACCAAGCCCATTTCATAGAAACTTCTCCCACTCCCTCCTTAGGAAGAACGAGAGCAGTATCTGGTCTTTTTCTCCTGAGATTTCTGACATCTAACCTCTTCAAAACCTCCTTCGCCTTGCCGAATTCTTTTACCTCGCCCTTTAGCTCGGGAGCCCAGAGGAAAGCCCCGCATTCACCATTGGCTATTGTCAGCCATATCTGGTCCCGCACTCCTCTTACAGCCTCCTCCGCTGGCACCTTCTTGACATCTCTCTGCCAGCGGCTTTGATTTATCCCTCCCTCCCCCGTGAAGCGAGGCTTACCCACAAGCTTTGCCCACTTGCTTCTCGTATAAACGACAGCGCCATAGTCCGCATAAGGGAAACCATCATTATAGGGATGATAAGAATAAATATCTATATCCGCTGTTCGCCACTCCAAAGGAGTTGGGTAGTCTGAGGATAAGGGGTCGGCTAAGATGAGCCTCTTGGGGTCAAGTTCCCTTATGAAACTTGTTATCTCACTCACCCAAGAAATCGGAGCACCCACCATCTCGTTCTCCAATTCATAACAGAATATCTGGGGTTCGGAGGCAAGCTGAGGTATCAGTTGTCGGAGGTAATCCTTCTGGCAAGATAGGACATCGGGGTCGTTGTATTTATCCTTAGCAAGTCTCTTCTCCACAAGGAAACGCTTCCTATGAGAAGGCAAATTGCTCAAATCGCGCCCCTCATATTTGGGAAGAACTATCTTCTCCAATATCTCCTCGTTGACATATGGCGGTTTATCAAAGTCTTCAAATAGCACTACATCGAAGTAGATATTCAAAGGTTTGGCGAGGGCAAAGAGGTGCTTTACCGCCTTGAGCTGGACCTCGTCTACTTCTCCCACAAGGTCCATATTACGGAGCATTAATCGCAGGGCGGTGACGCCCGAGCGAGCACAGAACTCAAGCCATTTCCTCACCATCTCCTCCCTCTGGGGAGCCCAGGGGTAACCCTCCCTATAGGGATTTGGACCACAAGGAAATAAATCATAACCCTGCAAAGTCTCCTCTTCTTCCTTTACGATCGCTGGCCAATTTGCGTAAAAGCCTCCTAAGGGAAAGAAAGGACGCCCATCGGAGAAGGCAAGATAGCCCGAGGGGAGAAGGATGATCGTTGCTTCCTCCTTCCCCAGGGAAACAAGGTAGGAAGAAGTAACAAGCAGTATAAGCATCCATTTTGAGACAAGCTCCATACTTCTCACCTCCTAAGCAAGCTGGCTTCCCTCTCGTAATGAGCCTTTACCTCCTCAGGGGAGAGGGCAAATGGGTAAAGACGAACCTCGTCAAGATAGCCGTTGAACATATAAACCTTATCCCAAATCTCGTAGCGCCCCAGGTAGAGTGGGGCGCCGCTGGGGCGAAGTTGCCCCAGCGCCTCCTTACTTGTAATCACCTCACCATTCACATATAAGTGGAACCTCACCCCATCATAGGTGGCACAGATGTATACCCACTCATTAAGGGGGGGACGATACTGGGAATCGAAGTCGTCAACTCCCGCTATGCTGAAGCGTATTTGTCCTCCCAAAATTTGAAGAAAATAGCCGTTCTCTCTCCAGATTCCATGCCCCACTATAACAGGCATTCCTTCCAGGGAAAGAACTTTCATCCATAACTCTATACTAAGTTCAAATTGGGGATTGAATTCTTCCCTAAATGGGTAAAAAACCCAGTTATCACCAGAAAGATAGAGGGAATTACCTATACCCTCACTGGCGAAGAGGGGAGGAGTATTAGCACTTCCTTCTCCCCCTGGTTCTGCCTTTAAGTTATCCTCAAATGAGAGAGCGAAGAAGGGAGTGGTGGGCAAGGGCAAAGGGGTAATGGTTATGGGCGGAGATGGTTCACTCATACTCCCATCGGGAGCTATGGCTCGCACCCTATAGCGGAGGTTTCTGCCCGGCTCCCCTTTCACCCTCACCACATTTTGAGCGAAGTAATTTGGGGGGACTGCTTCAAATCCCTTTACTACCCTGAACTCTCCCTCCTCCGCAACCTCCACCATATATCCCACCACATCCGCATCAGCTCTCGCCCAAACGAGTTTAGCACCACCAGGTAGAGCCTCACCCTTCAGATCGCTGGGAGGGTGGAGGGGAGGAAATAGGCTTACTTTCACGCTTAGTTCAGCAGAACCTTTGCTCCTTCGTCCTGCCTCGTCCTCACTATATATCCTATATGTATATGTTTGTTTAGGTTTAATTGAAAAATCTTCATACCATATATCCCTCACACTGGCGAGCAGTTTCTCCTCCTTGCCGTCCCAAATATATATGAGATACTTGTCTATCCCTATGTCGTCCTTCCCTTCTTCCCAACTCAACCTCAAACTGTAGGCGCCCAGTTCGCCTTGAATATTTGAGGGGGGAGAAGGGGGTAGGCGATCTGGGGGCTCTTGAATGGGTTTTGGAGGGGGAGGAAGCCAGATGCTCAGAGAAAATGGTCGGCTCGCACCCTCCTTGGGCAATGTCCATTTACCAAAGGGCGTTTTGGCTTCCAAGAACCAAACCAGCACATCACCCGTTGCGGGCGAAGGGAGGGGAAATTTAAAAGTATTGCGAACTTTCCCCCTCACAACTGCTTTTTTCCATCCCTTCTCTCCCAACAGTTTATAGTGTAGGATAATCTCTGAGGGTTCAGCACCTACCGCGAGCAAAGACAGGGAGAGCTTACTTTTTGGGGATATGGTGGAAGGCAGGGAAGGGATAACGAGATTTAATCCCTCGGGTTTTAGGTAGGGGAGGGGAATTTCCCTTCCCAAGATTTTCTCTATTTCTCGGAGTTTTTCTCGGAAGTCCCAAAAAGCCTTTGCGTTTATCGTCGCCAAAACGCCAAGCTCTCCCCTACTGGCTATGTTCTGGGCGTAGATTTTCAGCGCCTCAGCGAAGCGGGATATGGGGAGGATTGATAAGGCCTCCTCGGCTAACCGCTTTGCTCTTTCCTCCTCCCCCTTAAGCTGTGCCTCCCTCATTTTCATTAAAAGGGCGTTTGTGGTGATCATTGCCTCCGCGGTCTCGTGATAGAGAAGAGCCCAATCCGCCGTCCTTAGATAATAATCTACTCTTTCAGCCTCCCTAATATTTCCCTCTTCTGCCAGTCCTTCTCTCAATCTCGCTAACCTCTCCCTCAATTCCTTGAGTCTTTCTACCTTTGGGAGCTCGCCCGCGCTCCAACTGAAGCTACCACATTCCGATTGCCCAGCTCCGCCTATCCAGCGGTAGCCGAGTTCCTGTAAGCTCCTCAATATCTGGGAGAATTCCCTCCCTTTTCTCTCACCAATGAGACGGGAGGCATAGCGGTCGTAGAAACCCCTGAAAGTAAGATCGGGATGCCAACAAAATGAACTGAGGAAGGCACAGGTTTCCTCTATGCCCCTTGTTCGCCAGTGGATAGCGAGGATTCCCTGACATCCCTTACTCAAGGCATCCCTCATTAACTTTTCATAGCGGAGGTTCCAGGGTTGAGGAAACCATTGGTCGCCGTCGAACTCGAACCAAGGAATTGGCCACCTTTCCCTTTGAGGTGAAAGTTTACCATAAGCGGAAGCGACATCATCGGTGGGATTTATGTTGTCAAGCGCGGAGAAGATGATGTCCTTCGGCAAAATCTTGTCCATTCCGGGGAAAAAGTCGCTGAAATGTAGCCACCTATCTCCCCCCCATCCACTAACTATAAGCCTTACCTGGGGAGCAATGTTCTTCAGGAACCGGTGGGCAAGGATAGCATAGAGGCTCATCCGCACAGCCTCCGCTATTCTCTTCGGCTCTTCAAGATAGGCAAAGTGCTTTTCCCATCTTTTGTAGTAAGCCCCCGAAAAAGAGCGAAGGGAAGGGGGTTCTATGCCGTTAACCCCCATACCCTCGGGCTCCCATATCCAGATATAGTCAAGGAAGGGGTAGGTCTTTATAAGATGCCTTATCCTGGCTTTCAATCTCTCCTGTTCAAGGGGATTTGTCGGGTCACCCGAGACCTCAAAGCCAAGGCAAACCTTCATACCTTTTGATTTAGCGTAGCTCAAAGCTTCCCGAAGGAGCGATTGGGCTTTCTCTATCCCCTCCTCCCTCGTCTTATAATCAAGAGAAACCTCCGCACCGAAATATTCCTCACAGAAATAGGCATCCGTGCCGAAGGCGAATTCGCTCGTCCGCATCGGATGGGTTCCCCAGTTGGGATGGCTTGTGTTCAGTAAGGGTTCCCCTCCCACTAACTTTCCTTCCCAAGGATAGGCGCAAAAAGGCTCAAAATCATAAGAGTGGAAACCGAGGAAGTTGAGCTTCTGTTTTGATAACTGGTCTATGAAGAATATATAATCCTCGAGGTTCCAGGCGGTTGGGCTATTAAAGAAGTTATACCAGGGAAGGACGCCCCGAATTTTGAAGGCGGGTTTATAAGTTTGATGGAGTCTGGGTAATTGGAGGGTTTTTTTAGGTGGCAGGAAATCTCCAGCGAGGGTGAAGAGGGCTCCAAACCCATCCTCCAAAAGTGTATAAACACCGTAAAGAACAGCAATTGGCGATTTACCAGCCACGAGGAGAATGGTTTTACCCCCTGAACTTATAGTTTTTAAGAGGAAACCTTCTTCAGGAAGCGAGGATAGCGAAATGTCTGCCCCTTTAAGGTATTGAGAGAGAACTTGGTTGGTTTGAGGAGTGCCGAGAAGAAATATGGAGGAGAAAAGGGAAAGGTCTTTTTCCTTAATTATTGGGACATCCTCTCCAGTGAGGAGAAAAATATAACGCTTCAGTTCCTTGCTGGCGAGCTTCTCCAAAGGGGTAGCCCCATTGCCCTCGAGGATGGCGAATTCTCCCCCATATATGAAGAATGGTATGAGGAGCAAGCAGATAAACAGAAATGTTCTGCTTAGTATGTTAATCGCCCTCAAGTTCAACAAGGAGAGTCGTCCTTTCCCTTTCTACCCAGGCGAACCCCCCTTTTATATCCCATTCCTTGCTATCCCCGTTAGTTCTCGCCCTCACTTTCCCCGCCCTTAACTTCACTATGCTGGGAATGTGCCTGGCCAGCACACCCCAATATCCTTCCTCTGCTGGCATTACCAGAGAGGTAACAGTGGCTTGAAAGATGGGCTGGTTGGGTGTGAGGATGAGAAGTTCAAACCGCTTCGCCATCACTCTATTGCCCCCATCGACTTTGCCTTTTCCACTGCTTCCTCTATTGTGCCCACCATATAAAAGGCAGACTCGGGAAGGTGGTCCCATTTCCCCTCCAATATCTCCTTAAATCCTCGCACGGTATCCTCCCTCTTTATATATTTCCCTTGAACTCCTGTGAAAACCTCGGCAACGAAGAAGGGTTGGGATAAGAACCTCTGAAGACAACGTGCTCGGTGGACTATCAGTTTATCCTCCTCAGAGAGTTCCTCAATGCCCAATATGGCGATTATATCCTGTAGCTCCTTGTATCTTTGGAGAACCGCCTGCACTCCCCTCGCTACCTCGTAATGCTCCTTTCCCACTACATTAGGGTCCAAGATGCGAGAAGCGGAGGCCAGGGGATCCACCGCGGGATAGATTCCCATCTCCGCCAACTGCCTATCCAGATAGACAAACGCATCAAGGTGGGAAAAAGCGGTGGCTGGTCCGGGGTCAGTGGGGTCGTCAGCAGGGACATATATCGCCTGCACCGAGGTGATAGAGCCCTTCTTCGTGGAGGTTATTCGTTCCTGAAGCTTAGCGAGGTCGGTGGCAAGGGTAGGTTGATAGCCCACGGCGGAAGGGATTCTGCCAAGGAGAGCTGATACCTCCGAACCTGCCTGGATAAAGCGGTAAATGTTATCGATGAAGAGAAGGACATCCTGTCCCATCTCATCCCGGAAATACTCCGCCATAGTTAGAGCGGTTAAAGCCACTCGGAAGCGAGCCCCCGGGGGTTCATTCATCTGCCCGAAAACAAAGACCGCCTTCTGCAAAACGCCCGATTCCTTCGCCTCAAGCCAAAGGTCATTTCCTTCCCTCGTCCGCTCACCCACACCCGCGAACAATGACACCCCTCCATGCTCTATAGCAACATTCCTTATCAACTCCATAAGAATAACCGTCTTACCCACCCCAGCCCCTCCGAAAAGCCCTATCTTCCCTCCCTTAGGGAAGGGGCAAAGGAGGTCTATAACCTTTATTCCTGTTTCAAATGGCACTATTTCCGTGGATTGCTCGGCAAGAGAAGGGGGTTCCTTGTGTATTGGTTGACGAAGGGCGGTTTGGGGTGGTTCCCCTTTGTCAATGGGTTCACCCAGCACATTGAAAAGTCTACCCAAGGTTTCCGGACCTACTGGCACTTCCACAGGAGCTCCACTATCCTCCGCCTCCGCTCCCCTATAAAAACCCTCCGTCGGTCCTAAAGCGATACACCTCACTATTCCGTCCCCCAAATTCTGCACCGCTTCCACAACTACTTCCCTTCCGTTCCTACTATCCTTTATGCGAATAGCGTTGTATAGGGAGGGAACTTCTTCCGTTGAAAAACGCACATCCACAACGGGTCCGAAGATTTGGATGACCTTGCCTTTAGCCATAACCTATCCTCCCTTCAGCGCCTCCGCACCTCCCACTATCTCGCTTATCTCCTTCGTAATCAAGGCCTGCCGCTCCTTATTATATTGGATGCGGAGATTCTGGAGGAGACGATTGGCGTTCTGGGTGGCCATATCCATAGAGATGAACCGAGCTGATTGCTCGCTTGCCGAGGCTTCAAGCAAAGCGCGGAAAATAAAGCTGTGTAGATAATGGGTCAGGAGTGGGTCTAACAAATCCTCCAATTTGGGTTCGAAGAGAAATTCCCTCTCCTCCGCCTTTCTCTCTAAGGGAAGAAGCCTCCGAGTAGTGGGGATAAGTGCACCCGGAGCGTGGAAATGAGTATAAACTATATAAAGAGTATCTATCTCCCCCTGAAGAAAAGCTCCAATACTTGCCCTTGCCAAAGGTAATATGTCCTCCATACTAAATCCTAAAGAAGGGAAGGAGAAGCTCCCCCCTATTTTATAGGGACGCCTGGCAAAGTGCCTCTGCGCTATCCTCCCTACGAGGAAAAGTAAAACATCGGGAACCCCCCCTAATAAGTGTTCTACTTCTCTGAATATGTTCATATTATAGCCACCACAAAGCCCGCGCTCGGAGCTTACCACGATTATTCCCCCTCTCCTTACCTCCCTCTCCTCGAAGAAGGGATGGGATATATTGGGGAAGAAAATGCTCTCCGTCATTGAGGAGATTGCTTCCACATAGGGACGAGAGGCAAATAGTTGGCGTTGAGCACGCCTTAAGCGAGCTGCTGCTACCTTCTTCATTGCATCGGTAAGCTTGGCTATACCCATAATGGCTTTTATCCTTCTTCTCAATTCACGCAGGCTTTTTCCCGGCATCTATAACGAACATCTCCTTAAATTCTTCAATAGCCTTCCTCAATTGTTCTTCAATTTGAGGGGAGATCTCTTTCTCCTTTTTTATAGTCGCCCCTATATGAGGGTGTCTCTCTCGCATAAAGGCGAGAAACTCCTCAGCGAACCTTTCCACTGCCTCCGTGGGTATATCATCAAGATAATTGTGCGTGCCAACATAGAGTTCCATAACCTGCTCCTCCACAGGCATTGGTTTATATTGGGGCTGTTTGAGTAGTTGGACCATCTTGTCTCCCCTTGTTATCTGTAGTTGGGTTGCCTTATCGAGCTCTGCAGCGAACTGGGTAAACGCTTGAAGTTCACGATATTGGGCAAGTTGAAGCCTTAGTTGTCCCGCGACCTGCTTCATAGCCTTTATCTGCGCCGCTCCACCTACTCGAGAGACCGACAATCCAACATTCACCGCCGGTCTTATCCCAGCGTAGAAAAGGTCGGTCTCAAGATAAATCTGCCCATCAGTGATGGAGATGAGGTTAGTTGGGATGTAAGCGGATATATCGCCCAACTGGGTCTCAACTATTGGTAGAGCAGTGAGAGAGCCACCACCCAATTCATCAGATAGTTTGGCAGCTCGTTCCAAAAGGCGGGAATGGAGATAGAAGATGTCCCCAGGGTATGCTTCCCTTCCCGGAGGGCGTCGGAGGAGGAGGGACATTTCCCTGTAAGCCCAGGCGTGCTTGGTTAGGTCATCATAAACAACTAAGGCGTGCTTACCTGTATCCCGGAATTCTTCCCCTATGGCGCAGCCAGCATAGGGGGCAAGGTATTGGAGGGGAGCGGGGTCATCCGCCTCAGCAACCACCACTATGGTGTAATCCATAGCGCCGAATTGCTCCAACTTCGCTATCACCTGAGCGACGGTAGAGGCTTTCTGCCCTATTGCCACATATATACAGTAAACCCCTTCATTCTTCTGGTTTATTATTGTATCAATGCAGATAGCTGTTTTCCCTGTCTGGCGGTCGCCTATAATAAGTTCCCTCTGCCCCCTTCCTATGGGGATTAAGGCATCTATCACCTTCAAGCCTGTTTGCAGTGGTTCACATACCGGTCTGCGGTCTACCACGCTGGGGGCAAGGACCTCTATCGGCCGAGTTTTCTTATATGGTATAGGACCCTTTCCGTCCAGTGGTTGCCCCAGAGGATTTATCACCCTCCCCAATAGTTCCTCCCCCACCGGCACCTCCATAACCCTCCCCGTAGTCTTTGCTCTATCTCCCTCCCTTATGTTCCTATCGGAGCCCAAAAGCACACAACCTACAGAATCCTCCTCAAGGGAAAGAGCCAATCCGAAAACGGCATCGGGGAACTCCACGAGTTCGCCATACATAACATCCCCTAATCCCCAAACTCTGGCTACGCCATCCCCAACCTCCGTCACTATACCCACATTCCTGACCTCGCTCTCAACATCCGCCTTCTCTATTAATTCTCTCAATATATTGGTTACTTCTTCTGGTCTTAAGCCCATCTCTTCTCCTCTCTCCTCACAAGCCAGCTACGAAGTCTGAGGAGAAACCCCTTCAAGCTGGCATCTATCATCTCTCCATTCACCTCCACGATTAACCCCCCTATAAGCGATGGGTCAACCTCCTCCCTCAGGATTATCCTTTCCCTGAACCGCTTTTCCAAAGCTCTGCTCAGCCTCTCCCTTTCCTCGGGAGTAAGGAGCACCGCTGAGCGAACATAGGCTTCTTTTATGCCCTCTTTTTCCCTCTTCAGTCTAATAAGCTCCTCCACAATCTTAGGGAGTAGGGCAACCCTTCCCTTCCTCAGAAGGAGAAAGAGGAAGCGCTCGACTTTCTCTCTGAGAGAGGGTAAGGAACTTTTCAAGAACTCCTCCTTTTGGCGGAGGGTAAATGTGGGTAGGGAGAGATAGAAGAGGGTCTTCTCTTGCTGAAGCCGTTCAGCAGATTCCAGAAAGTTCTTTATCTCCTCCTCGGAGGCGGATTCAAGAAACGCCCTTGCGTATCTCGTTTCCGCCCTCACTCTCTATCTCCTCCAATAACTTGGCGAGGAGCTCCCTCTGCTGCCCCTCATCCAATGTAGTGCGAAGGGCTTTCTCCGTTGCGGTTATCACAAGGTCCGCTACCGCCTCCCTCATACCAAGGAGCATCTTCTCCCACTCCAAAGCCATATCCCTTCTCGCCTTCTCCCTTATTCTCTCCGCCTCCCGCCTCGCCTCCTCCAACATCTCCTGCACCATTTGCTTCGCCCTCTCCCTCTCTCTTTCCAATATCTCCCTTCGCTCCTCAAAGATCCCCCGTAAGCGTGTTTCCAAGTCCTTCTTGAACATTTCTACCTCCTCTTTTTCTCTCTCTATGGCGGAAATCTGGGTGGCGATTTCCCGCCTGCGCTCCTCAGCTACCTTGCGCAAAGGGAGAAAGAGGAATTTCCTCAAAACAAGGAACACTACCAAGAAGCCGAATATCTGCACTATTATATTATGGATATTTAGACCAAGCTCCTCCATAACCTATTATTTCCCTATAAATTGCATCATCTGCTGGAAGGTCGGCATCTTCGGAGCGAGGAAAACCATCACTACCACCAGCACATAAAGGACCAGCGATTCAATAAGAGCAAGGCCAATTATCAAAGTCGTCCTTATGCTACCTGCTGCCTCTGGCTGACGGGCTATCGCTTCCAAAGCCCTCTCTATCGCTTTGCTCTGTGCTATCGCGGCCATCAAGACCGCTACCGGTAAGGCGAAACCAACTCCCACTGCTACCACAACGAAATAATTCACAAGATTTGCACCTCCTTTTTCATTCTTCCTTCGTGGCGATCGATATGTATATCGTTGCCAGAACAGTGAAAATATAGGCTTGGAGAAATCCTATGAACATATGAAAGAGAACGAAAGGGAATTGGAAAGGAATAGCAAAGAAACGAAAGAAGACTGGGGAGAGAGCGACGAAGCTCAAAACCATCGTCTCCTCCCCATACATATTGGCGAAAAGCCTCACCGCCAAGGAGAAGGGCTTTGCAAGTTCACCAATTAGATGGATTATCCCAAAGAAAAGTGCTCCTAAAAGACAAAAGGGAAGTAAATATATGGGAGTATGGGCGAAAAGCTCCCATTCCGAGATATGCTTTATATAACCTAAAATCCCCTTTCTTCTTGCACCACTATACTGAACTACCACAAAAGTTACCAGAGCAAGGGCTATTGTCACATTTAAATCCATAGTCGGTGGGATGAATCCAGGGATAACGCTTAGAAGGTTCAATATCAAAATATAGATGAAAAGGGAGCCGATAAAGGGGGTGAAAAAATCCGCATCCTCTTTCCTCAGATTCTCTCTGACAAAGTTCTCAAGGGCAGAAACGCCCAGCTCTATCCCACTTTGTAAGCGGGAAGGGGAAAGAATAGAGAACCTCCGGGAAGCAAATGCGACAATAAAAGAGAGGAGAAGAATCGCCAAGCCAGCCATAATAGCCGTATCTGCCCAAGAGGGCAAGTGAAAATACTTGCTCAACAGGATGTAAATCAAAGAGTGTTCTTTTTCCATACCGATTCATTCCTTAGCGCTATAGGAAAGGAGCATAACAAAAATTATTATTACACAGCCAAAGACGAAAGTCAAGGGAGAGACCTTCTCCTGATAAAGAGCGAGGGAAAAAGCGATGGCGAAAAGGAGGGCAAGGCGCGGAACAAGGCTTAGGGAGAGATATTTTCCCCTCTTGCCCTTTAAGGAAGTATTCACCAAAAGATGAGAATATGATATGACCAGCACACCGCTTACCGCTCCCGCAAGAAAACCCAGCGAGGTGGAGAGTCCGAAGGGATAAGAAAGAAGCGGGAGAATAATAATGGCTAGGGCGGAGATAAGATAAAAATATTTTTTCTCTTTATTCACTCCCCCTTCGCCACCTTATAAAGCTGGTAAAAACCAGCGGAGATACCGAGAAAGAGCCCAATGAGGGATAGATAGGGAGAGGTGCCAAGCTTTCCATCCAGCCAGTATCCAAGGAAATAGCCTCCCATTGTAAGAATCACCAAAGTGATTCCCACAGAGCCATAAAGCCCAAATTCACTTAAGGGACTTTTCCTTGGTTCCTTGCTCAACTCTACCCAGATATCCTCCTTCTTCCGCTTAATATTTTAGTTAACTTTAAGAGTAAAGCAAACACGGGTGCAATAATGTAATTAATTTCCTTACAGCCTTCCCCAAATGCCATTTTACCTACATTTCTTACATTAACAATTGTTTTTTTACATACACCAATTTCAAGATCGGGTTTTAGAGAAATGCCGCTAAAAAGATATTTTTAGAAATTATAAACGATATGACGAATTACTTAGGTATGATTATCAAAAATGGTAGTTTATTATGCCAAAATAATTATTAATGGGAATTTTTACAACCAATTCCAATAACCGACATCAAAGAAGTTACATAACTTACAACTCAAAAATAATCACAAAGAAAGGTATATATATTATTTATTTTTAAAGAAGTCTTTTATTGTAAAGTCATTTTCTATTGCTTCGTTGGAACAAATAATTAAAATAAATTAGCGAGAAAATTTTGAAATGAAGAAGAAAATATGGCTTTTTCTTTTGTTTTCTTGGTTGCCCATATACAACCTTGCTCACCAAAGGATAGAAGGTACCGTTTTTCTTGATATAAACAATAATGGTTTATTGGATAAAGGAGAAAGGGGGATAGAAAATGTTCCTGTAAGTGATGGGAAAACGATAGTTTTAAGTGATAGCACGGGAAGATATGTCATTGAAACAACCAAGGAAAAACCTGTAATTTTCGTTTCATTTCCTTCGGGATATTTTCCTCAAAAATTTTGGCAGAAAATAGAGGATGATGGCGACCTCCAAAATATAAATTTTCCCCACTATAAAATAAAAGAAAAATCTCGTTTCTTTATAATACAGGTCTCAGATCTTCATATAACTTTTTCTGATGTATGTTATGAAGAAGTAGCGGAATTCATTAAAGAAACCAACAAGCTTAGCCCCGATTTCGTCATAGCAACAGGTGACCTCGTTATGGATGCCAATCCTCTAAAAAGCGATGAAGAAGTGGAAAAATACTATAAATTGTATATTCATTTAATGAAGAATATTAAGTCCCCCCTATTTAATCTCCCGGGCAACCATGAACATCCTTGGCAAATATCTTCTTCCTCTCCTCTTTATAATAAGGGTGCGTATAAACATTTTTTTGGACCGCTTTATTACTCGTTTGATTACTCGGGTTGGCATTTCGTTATGCTTGAGGCAACTATTGGTGAAAAAGTTCGCTCGGGCTTTGATGATGAAGAATTAAGTTGGTTGGAAAAGGATTTGAGCCTTTCCAAAGATAAGCCAACTATAATTTTCACTCATCAACCTCCTTTTGAATGTCAAAATTTCCTCCGATTTCTTGGGATAATAAGCAATAATCCGCAGGTTAAAGTTGTTTTCTCAGGGCATGAACATGCGAATATTTATTTATCATTGGGACGGATATTAAACATCTTGACGGGAGCACTAAGTGGTTCTTGGTGGAGGGATAACGAACCAAATCTCGACGGAACCCCCCGAGGTTACAGATTGATACTACTTGAGGGGGACAATTACACAAGCGCTTACAAATGGGTAAGAGAAAAACATCCAATAGATGTTCCCTTTATGATGAAACAAGCTGTTATGAAGGGCAAGCACACCCTGTTGGTAAATGTTTTTGATATGGACGATTCCATAAAAGGTATAGCAGTTAGAGTAGGTAGTAAACCACCTTTAATAAATCTCAACCCCGTTAGTAGGAACCAATTCTGGAAGACATATGAAATATCTATTGATACCACATTGCTTCCCAACGGCGACCATAGGCTTACCTTCTATGCTGTTAGTAGAAAGCCTGAGGATGGCAAGAGGCTCTGGAAATTGGAATACCCCATAAAGGTTGAGAACGAGTGATGGAGGAAAAAGTAGTAGAATCCGAAACAATTTTTCAAGGCAAGCTGATTTCTCTTAGGGTTGAGAAGGTTGAACTTCCGGGTGGAGTTCGCTCTACCCGTGAGATAGTAGTGCATAGAGGGGCGGTGGCTATCCTGCCAATATTACCATCTGGTGATGTTCTTCTCGTCCGCCAGTTTCGCCTCCCTGCCAAAAAGGTTCTTTGGGAGATACCTGCGGGGACTTTAACGCCGGGTGAAGAGCCCCTTGAATGTGCCCGGAGAGAACTAAAGGAAGAGACTGGTTATTCCGCAGGCAAATGGAGAAAGCTAACTTCTTTATTTTTAGCTCCCGGCTACTCAACCGAATGCATTCACATATTCCTTGCTGAGGAACTTTCCCAGGGGAAGGCTAAGTTGGACGAAGACGAGATAATATCGCTCTCTCCCATCCCCTTAGGAAAAGCTTTGGAGATGGTCATAAATGGTGAGATTGAAGATGCCAAGACCGTTTGTGCCCTTCTACTTTATGAGATCGATAAAAATATAAAAAAGGAGGAGTAGATATGGGTCTGCGCGTGCCCTTGGATAATCCCAAACCTGATGCCCGCGGCTTCATAAACTATCTCTTGGGCAAAGAAGGAAGGGAGAAGCCACCTCTCGTCGAATACATCATAGATTGGTCTCACGCCCGCACTATTTTGGAGGAGATGATAGGAAGGGAATGGGTCGATTTAGACACCAATGATAGGGAAAAACAAGCCCTTTTCTGGGACAATTACATTGAACTTTGGTATAGGCTGGGCTATGATTTCGTTAAACTGGAGATAGGGATGCCCTTTGAGGAGAGGCATATATTCGCTCCCGATACCGCCTCGGAGGGGATCCGCTCCTGGGTGGATGAACATCAGGGAGCGATAATGACCTGGGAAGACTTAGAAGCCTATCGCTGGCCCAGGATAGAGGATGTCGATTTCTTCCCCTACGAATATATAGCCGATCATCTCCCAGAGGGAATGGGACTCATCGCCTCCCATGGAGGCGGTATCTATGAGCACCTCAGTTGGATTATGTCCTATGAGGGATTATCCTATGCCCTCTATGATGACCCAAAACTTGTGGAGGCGGTAGCGAATAAGTTGGGGCAATTGATGGAGGAATACTACGAGAGACTATTGAAAATAGAGAATATAATAGCAATTTTCCCCGGAGACGATATGGGGTTTAAGAGCGGGACATTGATTCATCCTGACCACTTACGCAGATATGTCCTCCCCTGGCATAAGCGGTTCGCTGAGATGGCTCATGCGAAGGGAGTCCCCTATTTCCTTCACAGTTGTGGTAATGTGGAGGCGATAATGGAGGATTTGATAGAGGATGTGAAGATAGATGGGAAACACTCATTTGAGGATGTGATTATCCCCGCAAATGAGTTTCATAGAAGATATGGGCATCGTATAGCCACACTCGGTGGTGTGGATGTTAATGTCCTCGCCTCCGCTACGCCCTCGGAGTTGAGGAAATATGTGCGAAACTTAATAGACGCCTGCGCTCCCCTGGGGCGCTTTGCGGTAGGCTCGGGCAACTCCATCCCCAACTACATTCCTTTAGAGAATTTCCTAACCATGCTTGATGAGGCTCTTACATAAAGGAGGTTTAAAAGATGTGAGAAGGATTATAGTTTTGGGCTTTCTCGTTCTGGGGTGCTTCCTCCTTTCCTCATCCGCTGAGGAAGGGAAAATAGTTAAGATATACGAGGGGAAGCACTGGGTTTGGTTCGCTCGGGAGGACCAATTTGAAAAATACAAAGGGGAAATAGAGGAGTTTTATGCTTATGCGGATAGGGCTTTTGAGTATTTAAGCAGGGCTTGGGGACTTAAGCCTCCCTTGGAGAAGTATTTCCTCTTGGTGTGGCCCCTCACAGGTGGGGGGTTCGCCACAGGAGATATCGGGGAGATTCGCTCTGTGCGGGGCGAGGTTTCTCCCGGTATAGGCGTTTCCTATGATGCCTTCGTAAATGGGGTCAATGGCATCAAGGGATATTGGGGCTATGTGCTCATCACCCATGAAATGGTGAATTTATTCACAGGGCAACTGGTGAGCGGTGGCTGGCCGGTTGATTGGTGGGCTAACCATCGCAGCCCCTTTCCCTTAATGACGGCGGTAGAGATAGAATATGCTCTAATCCCTGAGGTAGCCATTCATCATTCAAAGCAATTAAGCGACCCTCTTTGCCAGATGTTTTGGCAATTGAAAGACGAATTTGGCTGGTATTTGTTCAGAAGAGCATTCAAGATGGCAAAGGAGGACGGGATAGACTGGGAACATATAGGGGAGAATCCCTCAAAGTTGCGCACGAACTATGTATGTGCCTATCTTCAGATGTCCGCTCCAGAGAATTTGACGCCCTATTTAAAGGATGTTGTGCCAGATTACGATGAGAAAATGGTGGAGGACATTATAAAAGCTCGGGAGCGGTGGCGTTCACTTCCTGAGGATGCCCCTTACCGTGAGGAGCTTCAAGGACGATTTTTGGAGGGACGATATATCCCTTGAAAAAAATAAGAGATGCCCTTTGAATTGCTCTGTGATAATATTCCCTAAAAAGGAGGTTGGTTTATATGACGAGTCGAGAGAGAGTTCAAATCGCTTTGGAACATAAGGAACCCGACAGAGTCCCCATACATGATAGCCCATGGGGAGCAACGATTGAGCGTTGGAGAAAGGAGGGGATGCCAGCCGATATAAGCCCTCACGATTACTTCGGCTATGAGATAGCGGGGTTCGGTGCGGATACCTCCCCTCGCTTTCCAGCGGAGATTTTGGAGGAAACGGATGAGTATATAATCGCCAGGGATTCCTTTGGGGGAGTTAGAAAGAACTGGCGTGATTATAGCACTACTCCCGAGATAATAGACTGGCCAGTGAAAACTAAGGAAGATTGGCTGAGGATAAAGGAAAGGCTTTTCCCTTCCCAGGATAGGGTTGACTGGAAGGGACTTGAAGCGGCTTATAAGTATCATAAGGAGAAAGGGAGGTTCATAACATACGATGCAGCGGTGGGTTATGACAAACTCCAATCATATATTTATTCCCCTCAACTCCTTATGCTGATAATAGATGACCCCGCCTGGGTTATAGATATGTACGAGACGGACGCTCAACTGGCTATGGATATGTGTGATATTATGATGAAGAAGGGCTACCGGTTTGACGGTGCCTTCCTCTTCTGCGACCTCGGCTATCGCAATGGTCCCCTCTTCTCCCCACGCCATTTCAAAGAACAACTCCATCCCGTTTTCAAAACTTTATGCGATTTCTTCCACAAAAGGGGTATGTTCGTCCTGCTCCATTCCTGCGGAAATGTGGCTCCTTTAATAGATTTCTTCATTGAGGAGGGAATAGATTGTCTCCAGCCTTTGGAAGTTAAGTCGGGGATGGATTTGATAGAACTGAAGAGAAGGTATGGGGATAGAATAGCTTTTATGGGGGGTATAGATGTAAGGGCAATGGCTGCGGAAGACCCAAAGATAATAGAGGAGGAAATAAGAAGGAAGTTTGAGGTGGCAAAAGTAGGAGGAGGCTACATCTATCACTCCGACCACTCTATACCGAAGAATGTCTCGTTCGAGCAATATAAGAGAGTTATTGAGCTGGTGAACAAATACGGGGTCTATGGTGGATAGCTGGTTAGAGAGAAATTAGCGAGTTCTTCTCTCCTGCTCCTCATATTGACTTGGTGCGGTTGGAGGTTATAATTAAAAGAAGGTGAACAAATATGTCCTTAAAAGAAGAATTGCCGAAGGAATTAGAGGGACTTCTTAGGGGGCAAGCAATAAGGGAGGAGGATATACTCCTCGCCATTCAAAGCGACCTCGATGAAGAGGGGAAATTTTCCCCCACATGGTTAATCGCTACTAAAGAGAAACTGCTCATAATCCAGCCCGAGGGAGAGCCGAGGATACGGTGTAACCTTTCCCTAGGGAATCTTTCCTTCTTCAAAGCGGAGATAGGGGTAGGGGGAGGATTTCTTTCCGCTTACTCCGATGGGCGGGAGACCCGTCTTCTCCGCTTTACCACCGCTACCGCCCGCAAATTTCAGATAGCAGCAAGTGCCTTGGGGAGGTTGGCACAGGAGGGGCGAATCCCTCCCGATATACTCGCTGAGGATGAAGGTAGGAAGGTCTGCCCCAAATGTGGCTTTCCCCTTGACCCAGTCTCCGGCATATGCGCCCAGTGCTCTCCTAAGGGCGTTGTTCTCCGCCGGCTCCTGTCCTATATAAAACCATATTACCCCACCATTTTGATCCTCATCTCCCTTCTCCTTTTAGGCACTGCTTTTCAAGTTATTTCACCCTTAATTATCCGCAATCTAACGGATACCGCCCTTGTTCCCCGAGGTCCCGTTATACCCCCTGAGTCTGTTAGGCTCACGCTATTGCTATCTTTTGTTTTGCTTATGGCAGGTTTGGGGATAGGTTCTATGCTCCTTGAAATTTTCCAGCAGAGGATGTATGCCTTCCTGGGACAGACGGTGTTGTTTGATATAAGGAGACAATTATTTGAGCATCTCCAATTCCTCAGTGTCAGCTACTATGACAAGCGACAGGTGGGTGCGGTGATGAGCAGGGTCACCCAGGATACCAGCGCCTTGCAGGAATTTCTTGGCTGGCACATCCCCTTCCTATTTAGCCAGCTCATCCTCCTCATCGGCATAAGTTTAGTTGTCCTCTCCCTCAACTTGCGCATTGCTCTATTAGTCCTCATACCTGCTCCTGTTGTCGCTTATTTAACAAGGACAATTGGTAGGAGAATCCATCATCTTTTCCACAGGGTATGGGATAGGTGGTCAAAGGTAATCGCTGTGCTCAATAGCGCTCTGGCGGGAATAAGGGTTGTAAAAGCTTTTGCCCAGGAGGAGAGGGAAGCTCGACAGTTCAGCCAGCGTGCTTATGACCTAACTATGAACACCATATGGGCGGAACAGTTGTGGGCAACATATATGCCTCCCCTCTTCTTCTTGTTCGGCGCAACACCCCTTTTGATTTATTATTTCGGAGGTAAGCAGGTCATCTTCGGAACTATGAGCATTGGAACCCTCCAGGCTTTCATCGCTTACACCTATATGCTCCTCGGACCAATCCAGGCGGTCACAAGGATTATAAACTGGCTTAATCGTGCCCTCGCCGCTACGGAGCGTGTGTTTGAAATTCTGGACACCCCTCCCGAGGTCCTGGATGAGGAGGGCGCTATTCCAATGCCTCGCATAGAGGGAAGGGTGGAGTTCCGCAATGTCACTTTCGGCTATGATAAATATGCCCCTGTGCTCCATAATGTCTCCTTTGAGGTAAAGCCGGGCGAGATAATCGGACTTGTGGGAAGAAGCGGAGCGGGTAAGACAACGATAATCAACCTCATATGCCGATTCTACGAGGCGCAGGAGGGAGAGGTCCTGATAGACGGGGTTGACATAAGGAAGGTTAAATTGAAGGACCTGCGCAATCAGATCGCCATTGTTCCCCAGGATGCCTATGTCTTCGCGGGCACGGTGAGGGAGAACATAGCCTACGGCAAACCCGATGCTACTTTGGAAGAGATAATAGAGGCAGCTAAGGCGGCAAATGCTCACGAGTTCATCATAAATCTACCCTATGGCTACGATACGCCCATTGGAGAAAGAGGAGTTATGATATCGGGAGGAGAACGGCAAAGGATAGCTATAGCCAGAGCAATCCTCAAGAACCCTCGTATCCTTATCCTTGACGAAGCCACTTCCTTAGTGGATACTGAGACGGAGAAGCAAATACAGGAGGCGCTTGACCGCCTGATGCAGGGGAGGACAGTCTTTGCTATTGCCCACCGCCTCTCTACTCTCAGCAATGCTCATAGGTTGATAGTTATAGAGGATGGAAGGATTGTCGAGATGGGGACCCACAAAGAGCTTCTGCGAAACAAAGGTATCTACTATCAGCTTGTAAAGCTTCAGAGGGAGATGTCGAAACTCGTTGCAATCGGTGTTTGAAAGGGACAAATCACGAATAAGGCTTTTGGAACCTTCCCAAACGAAGGTGATACGCAAAGAAGGCGGAGCCTTGGAGCTCCGCTACCGAGAGGAAGTTTATTACCCTATAAGGGTGAAAAGAGCTTTCCCCTTGACCAATCCCCAAAACTACATCGTCTTTCTGAAGGAGAACAATAAACAGATCGGGATGGTGGAGGATGTGAACGACCTGGATGAGGAATCCCGCAAAAATATCCTTGAGGAATTGGATGTGGTATTCTTCATACCCCAAATAAAGAGGATTATCTGGGTGAAGGAACGATTCGGCAGTTCTCGTTGGAAGGTGGAAACAGATAGGGGGATAAAGGAGTTCGCTACCCGTTCCCTCCACGAGAGCGTGAAGGAATTGGAGGATGGACATATCGTCATCACCGATACCGAAGGATTGCAATACGAAATAAAGGACATAAACAGCCTGCCTCGAAAAAGCAGGGCCATATTAGGGAAGATAGTTTAAGGCAAATCGTTCATCTGAAAGGAGGGGATTAATATGTCCTTCAAGGAGATGATAATGAAGGTTTTCCAGGGGGAAGAGCCGGGTGGGGTCATCTGGCAGCCTCGTATTGAATTCTGGTTCTGGGTAAACCAGAGGAGGGGAACTTTACCTCCCCAATTTAAGGACGCTACCCTGGAGGATGTATATGATGACCTCAACGCTTCCATTCGCTATTTCACCAATCCTATAAGAGTGCGCTATTCAAAAGTAAAACATAACGCACAGTGGGTGGATGAAAACCACCTCCTTCAGACCTGGGAAACTCCCATAGGTTCCCTGCGGGAGGTTCTTAGATTCACCCATTACAACCTTTCCCATCACGCAGAGGAATACAGGGTTAAAACCGTAGAGGATTTGAAGATATTGGGGTTCATTCTGGAGGATGTGGAGTATTATTTTGACGAGGAAACCTTCCAAAGGGATTTGGAGAGGGTGGGAGATAGAGGCGTTCCCCAATGTTTCTTCTCTCGTTCGCCTTTACAAGAACTCTTCGTTACTTATATGGGGTTTGAGAACACAATCTATGCCCTCCGCGATTATCCCCAGGAGGTGGAGCATTACCTTGGGATAGCGGAGAAATCACTTGAGAGAATGCTCGATGTCGTTATTGCTTCGCCCCTCCCTATTTTCAACTTCGGCGAGAACATAGACGCAAACTTGGATCCCCCGCCCCTCTTCACAAAATATCATCTTCCCTATTATCAGAAATGGAACAAAAAGTTCCACGCAGCGAACAAGTTCACCCATATCCATATGGATGGTTCTCTCAAACTACTTCTTCCCTACTTAAAGGAAACCCATTGTGACGGCATAGAAGCTGCCACCCCCATCCCTCAGGGGGATGTAACGCTTGAGGAACTAAAAAAGGCTATGGATGACCTTATCCTCCTTGATGGTATCCCCGCTTTGCTATTCCTGCCCCATTATCCCGAGGAGGAACTTATACGAACAACCGAGAGAATAATAGAACTCTTCCATCCCAGATTGATTTTGGGCGTCTCCGATGAACCCCCTCCAGATACTCCTTACGAGCGTCTTAAACTAGTCAGTAACATAATAAATCAGTGCTCAGGGTAAGTGGGCTCGGCGTTCCATGCTTCCACTTTTAGCCCCTCGAGTTCCTTCTCCTCGCCCTCTGTATTGGGCATCATCTCCAACCTTATAACCCTTTCCTCTCCCGGTTCTAACCAGAAATATCCATCCTCCAATAGCAGGCAATCGGATATAGAAGGAGCGGATACATAAACTCCTACCGCCGGTAGATCGCCGATATTCTTAACGATTAACTTCTCTCCTTCCAAGCGAGCCCAAAGCTTTGTCCTGGGCAAACTGAACAAACAGCCGGGCTTCTCCCGAAAATTAAACCAATAGTAATTGCGAGTTATCAGCCTGCTATCTTTTTCTAAATCCAGGACCAAAAGTAAGGGGATGTAATCCTCAGAGGGCACTGGCAAATCCAGAATTGATATTAGGTAGTTCTTTGCTCCCCTGCTTTGAAAACCAATCTTCTTTTTCACCACTTCTTTGAGCTTTGCGTCATATAATCTGATTAATACTTCTCCTCTCCCTTTCCATTCCTCTAAATCATCTAACAGCCATATCTCGGTTTCAAGGGAACTGCCAGGGGAGAAACTAAAGGATTTAAAGAGGGCGACGACTTGAAGAGGTGCATAGGCATCCTGCACGAAGTAATGGGCTATCTTGGGAACCCCATACCAATCAACCGTTGACCAGGAGCAACCCGGGAAAACATCCGTAAGCTTATAGTAAATCACTCCCGTGGAAAAAGGGAACCTCGTTCTCATTCTTTCCAAGACGACGCGCACTCCCGTGGCCTGCGCCAGTTGACTTCCCCTGATGAATCCCTTTAAGTCCTCGCAAGGGTCAAACTCCTTTGCATAGCGAAGTAGATGCACCATATCTTTGGGAGAAAATGTAGGGGTATGATGGATAAAGGCACTTTCGTCCTTAGGTGGCCAAGTCTCCCTTTCTTGGGGAGGGAGGTATTTCAGGGTGCTTTCATAGGCGCAAGGGGAAGCTAATCCGAACTCGCCTATGAAGGGAGCGACTAGTTCTAAATTCCTCTCCAGCGGTTGAAGTCCCCAGTAGACATCGTAGTTATGAATACTGCCTGCGAAGGGGTCTGTGCGGTGATAGGCACGTGTTCCGTCTAACTCATAACATCTGCGCCCCAAAAGTTCTATCAACCATCCTTGACCACTGTGTTCATTTCCGCCACACCAAAGGACGAGGGAAGGGTGGTTTCTCAATCTTCTAATGTTCAATTGTGCTATTTCATCCGCCACAGAGCCTCGTATAACATCGAACTTCTGCCAGGTTAAGGGGAATTCCTGCCACACCATAATACCGAGCTCGTCGCAGATATCGTAAAAAGTATCCGTCTCAAGCAACCCACCGCCCCAGGAGCGGAGAATTTGGATATTGGCGTCCTTCGCAAGGGTTAGAAATCTTCTATATCTATGAGCATCTAAACGGAGGAAAGCATCAAGGGTTGCCCAGTTTGTCCCCTTAACAAAGACCGCTTTCCCATTTATTATAAATGTCCAATTATAAAGGTGTGATTGGGGACCATCGGGTAGAGGTTCCATCTTTATTGTTCGTATGCCAAAACGAGTGGAACGCATATCTATGTAACGCTCCCCCTCCCTAAAAGCAACCTGAAGTTTGTAGAGATTTTGTTCTCCTAAGCCATTAGGATACCATAAACGAGGGTTAGGAATGGTGAATTGAAGATGACCTTCCCAAAAACCGTTTTTGCCTTCTACCTCTAAGGAAAAGTTATAAAACTCGCCCAAGAAATTAGCCGGACTTATCACTCCCTCAATAGTTCCTCGAAAGGTTTCCCGTCTTCCCCGTAGGGCTATGTATAAGCTCATCAACCCTTGCTGGGCATCCTGAGCGGATATGAATAAGTCGGTTATCTCAACCTCGGGTATCCTCTCCACCCTCACGGAATTCCATATACCGATGGGGGGGCAATTGACATAATGCCAGCCGTAGACGCAGTTAGTTTTGAAGACAAGCGTCCAATCAGGAGGCAGGGGGTCCAGACGAACGAGGAGTGTGTTGTGGTCTCTAACAAGACCTGTAATGTCAAAAATGGGTCCACCAAAGGGCCCCTCGTGCTCGCCCAAACGAACACCATTGAGATAAAATGTGGCACTATAATCCACACCTTCAAAAACCAGACGAGTAGGTTCCCCTGGCTTCCAGGAGAAATCTTTGCGGAACCACCACTCCTTTTCTGCTACTTCTTTCCTGGCTATTTGGTCATTGAAACCCACCGTGGGGTCAGGAATCTTTCCTGCTTTGAAAAGGGCGGTCTGCACACTGCAAGGTATTTCAGCTTCAATAGCATTATCCCAGCCCTCGCCCCTTAAAATCAAAAGAACTTCACTACCCCTGCCTCGAGGAAAACCGAGCATCAACCATTTACCATCCAATGAAAGCACGGGATTGGGATTTCTAAGATAGGTCTTCTTCGCACCTCTTAACTCCACATAAATGGGGGGTAAACTAAAAGGCGAAGGTGCAGGAGAGAAAGTTTCTCTATCCAAATCATCAAGTGATCTCCCAACCCATCCTTCCTCCGCAAGAAGTTCTTGAAAACTCATAACTCTCAAACGCCCCTGTTTACAGGCCTCGGCAACCTTGAGGGCTGATTCTAACCAATAATCGCGCACTTTCTCGCTCATATCTTCACCACCTCCCCAATGGAGAAGCCAACCCTTTCCATAGGGAATTGCTCTGAAGCAAGGGACACCGTCAGAACTCCAAACGAGAACGGCTGATTGGGTTACCTCCAAGGTGCGGATGGGACGAACGGGAAGCTCGGCTGGGTCAGGGAGGGACAATTCTTTGCCCTGCTTAGTGAGACGGAGCCCCCCAAGCCCATAACTTACCGAAGCTCGCCAGCCGAAAAAATCTTCCCAATGCCCCACCTCCAATTTACCAGTTGTGATGTCCTTGCTTATATAGTGAGGCACCCCTATGGGCATTATATAAATACCCCCCTGACGAACATATTCCTTTAACGCTTCAGCAACCTCCCCACCCCATCCCCCTTTTTCCGGGTAAGTATGGTCAGTAGATATTAGTATGGCATCGTATTTTAAAAACCCTTCTAAATTAAGTTCCTCAGCCGAAATTAAATCAGGTGAATATCCGAGCTTCTTCAAAAGCTCACGAACAGCCCCCCACTTCCACAGTATAGCGTGAGGCTTGGCCCATGTGGAGTAATCCACTAATTCGTCGGCGATAACTCCCACACGTAAGGAAGAGAAAGCTTGTAGAAAAATACCCCCTATTAGCAGGCAGAGAAAAAATTTCATAAGCCTAACCTCCTTTTTAAGAATATTGACATATTTACATTATAAACAGATAGTTAAATTACTATGAAGAAAAAAAGTTTAACCTTGTCCTTGATGTTTTTGCTCTTGGCTATACCTTGGCAGGTAGAAGGTGCTTTCCTCCGCCTATCGGTGGGGGAATACATAGATAAAATGGCGGGTGGATGGCTTGGACAGATGATTGGAGTAGGTTGGGGAGCCCCAACAGAGTTTCATTATTGCGATGGGATAATCCCCGACTCAGCCATTCCAGAGTGGAAACCTTCTATGGTAAACCAATTTCACCAGGATGACCTGTATGTAGAGGTATCCTTCCTCTCAGCCCTTGAGAAATATGGACTGGACATCAAGCCTAAACAAGCAGGCATCTCCTTCGCCAAAACTCGCTTCGGGTTAGCCCACGCTAACCAGCAGGGGAGGGAAAACCTCCGCAAGGGCATTGCCCCTCCCGATTCAGGGCATCCCCAATTTAATCCCCACGCCGATGACATAGATTACCAAATAGAGGCGGATTTCTCGGGGCTTATAGCCCCCGGTCTCCCTACCGTTCCCATAAAGTTGGGCGAGATATTCGGAAGATTGATGAATTATGGAGACGGCTTATATGCGGGGCAGTTCATCGGTGGTATGTATTCCTCTGCTTTTTTTGAAAAGGATATGGAGAAGATCGTTGAGGCGGGGCTTCGCTGTATACCTAAGGGAAGCCAATATTATGAGTGTATAAGCGATGTCCTCAAATGGTATAGGGAAAACCCCACAGATTGGAAAACTACCTGGCGAAAAATTAAGGAAAAGTATCAAGAAAATCCGAATTATAGAAGGTTCTCCTGTAGCGGTCCTCTCTCCAAGTTCAACATAGATGCTAAAATAAATGGTGCCTATGTAGTTATGGGTCTCCTCTATGGGAAGGGGGATATAGAGAAAACGATAAAAATTGCGATGCAGTGTGGGCAAGATTCGGATTGCAATCCCTCCACCGCAGGGGGAATCCTCTTCACTACCATCGGCTTTTCCCGCATTCCTTCCCAATATAAAGAAGCACTGGATAGAAAAGCCAAATTCTCCGGTTCCGATTACGATTTTGATAAATTGGTAGAAGTATGCGAGAAACTCGCCCGCCAAATAATAATGAGGACGGGAGGGAAAATCGTGAAGGACCTTAACGGAGAGGAAATGTTCCTCATACCCGTTAAATCGCCCATTCCCAGTAGATTGGAGCAATCGTGGAATCCCGCCCCCATAAAGGGCAGTAGATTCACAGCAAAGGAGATGGAAGAAATAATTAATGATTAAGTTAGAGGAGATGTCACCCGCCCTATTCCTCTTTTTTATCTGTTAGCGAGGAGTGTAGATGTAATTTTCTGGACGAGTTCGGCCAATTCCCTATCCTTGGTAAGTTCTTCCCTGATTTTGTTATAGCCCGTAATGACAGCAGGATGGGTCTTCCCCAAAGCTCTGGCAATATCTGTGACAGGGGCGGAGGTGAGTTCCCTGCAAAGATACATACATATCTGCCGAGGGAGGGAGACCTTCCTATCTCTCCTTTTCCCCTTTAAAACCCTTTGGGAAATATTGAAGTATTTACAAATTGTCCTGACGACATCCTCTATTGTGATAATCCTTTGCTTTTTACCAATGTAATCTACCAAGAGTTCCTCCGCTATTGGTAGGGTGAGTGGGGCGTTGTTTATCGAGCTCCACGCCATCAGTTTAGCGAGGGCACCTTCCAAATCCCTTATGTTCGACTTTATCTCCCTCGCTATATAGAGGAGGATCTCAGGGGATAGGTTGAATTTCTCCCCCTCCGCCTTCTTTTGAAGAATTGCTAACCTGAGCTCCAAATCCGGAATGGTTATGCTCACTACAGGTCCGTTTTTCAGGCGTGAGACGACCCTCGGGTGAAGGGGCGCGAGTTCCTCTGGAGCCCTATCGGAGCAGATTATTATCTGCTTGCCCGTCTCGTAGAGGGTGTTGAAAGTATGGAAGAATTCCTCCGTCGTTCTTTCCTTATCTGCTATAAACTGTATATCATCCACGAGCCAGACATCTACATTCCTATATCTCTCTCTAAATAGAGACATCTGCCCCTTCTTAAGCGATTCCACATATTCAAATGTGAAGAGCTCCGCTGGCATATAAACTACATCCATATCCGTTGTGGAAAGCAGTGCATTTCCCACCGCTTGTATTAGATGGGTCTTCCCCAGCCCCACTCCCCCGTGAATAAAGAGAGGATTATGACTTTTCCTTCCCGGTCTTTCCACCACAGCCTTCGCTGTGGCATAAGCGAGCCTGTTTGACTGCCCTACAACGAAGTTTTCAAAAGTATAGTCCTCGTTTAGGGATAAACCGAAAGGCGGTTTCCTTTTCTTTTTTGGTTTTTTAGTCCTCAGGTGATCCGTGGGCACAACATTAATCTCCACCTTAACGGGATGACCTGTAAACCTTTCCGCTGTTTTTTCCAGGAGGGCAAGGTAGTGCTTCTCTATCCATTCCTTCGTAAAACTTGCGGAGACGGTGAAAACGAATTTATCTCTCCCCAGAGAGAGAGGTTTCAACTGTCCCAGCCAGAGGTCTCGGGATGAATCTGGGTCCTGAGCGATGAGGTAATGGGAGATTATCTCCCATTTCTCCTTATCTGGGAGGATATTAAATTTGTCTCCAAAATCTAAATTTAACTGCTCTTTAGCCCCCATTTTGATCAGTCTATCCGAAGAGATATACCACAACCATAAAAGGACTTCCCTGCAAAAGGGAATCATAGCAAAAGAAGCCTTGCCTACTTATAGACTACCTTATCCACCACCTGGAGGTCAAGAGAAGGGAAGGCAAGATAAAGCAATTGAATGACTTAAAGAAATCATTATTTCTCTTTTTTTCTCCCTTTTTCTTTAATTTTCTCAATTTTTAATGAAGCCCAAAAGGCGAAATCTTTAAGGATATTTACAAGCACCCCTTCACCCTCCTCATTATAAGTTTCCTTCGCCTCGTTTCTAAAAGAAATTATAATAGTTTTGAGCTCCTCAGAGGTTTGAAATGAGATATTGCCACTCTATTTTTATCAAAATGAAAATCGCGGTTTTTCTCCCCCTGCTTGCAGGATATGCCCTCTCCTCCGGCGGTTGGGATATACTCCACGGTAGGGCAAATTTTGAAGGAGACGAGATTCTCCTTGATAGGGCTGTCATCCTTTGGAAAGAGACAGCCCCTCAGAACTTTTGCCTGGATGTGAGGGTTCAGATAATAGAGAAAAGGGAGAACGCCGAGGCTTGTATTGTGATAGGAGCGAACGACGATGCTTCCCAATTCTTACAGGTATATCTGGACCAGCCTTCCAACTCCCTACGGACGATTTCCATAGGGGGCGAGGGAAGGGCGCCCGAGGTTGCCCAAATCCCTTTCAAAATAGAAATGGGAAAATGGTATCATATAAGAGTATTGGTGCAGGGTGACGAACTTCTCGCTTACCTTGAGGGCAAGCCCTTTATTCATCTCAAGGAAGTGAAATTAGTTGGTAAGAGGGTGGGACTAAGAGTTGGAGATGGGATAAGTGGCTTCAGCGGTTTCTCCCTTAGCGAGCTTAGTCCCGAGAGAAAATACTTAATTGGCGATGGGGAATTAAAGATAGGGATGCCCCTGATGGAGGAAATACTTGAACCCCTTGATATAAAACTGCAATATAATGGGGAAACATCCCTTAGGATAAGTCTGAAAGACGGAAGGGGGAAAACTTATTACTCTACTGTTTTAAGAAAAGGGACGAGGAGGCTAAGGGCTTTGGCAATGGGTGCCCTTGGGTCTCATAAAATGGAAATCGTAGATGATAAAGGGAAGGTGATAATTATGCCCTTCGAAGTCTATGGCGAGACGAAAATCGAGACGGAAAGCGGTTTCTGGGAAGAACTTTTCTTAAATCTCCGAGAGACTGTGAGGAGGGATAGGTTCTTGTTCACAATAGATGGGGAAACAGTGGCTATGAACCCCACCTGGCTGAGGGACCATATCCATGAGATGAAGGGCTACAAGTGGTGGGAGAAGGATTTGCGCTCTGCCCTAAATCACTTCCTGAGAATTCAACATCCTGAGGGGTTCTTCTACGAGATGATAATCTCGCCTCAGGACCCTCACACCACCTATGTTGAACCGAAGCACCGCCTCATAGACGAGAAGAACAACCTGGCTTATGTGCGTCTGGAGATGGAAGCGGATATAGAATATCTGATGGTGGAGGGGGTATATCAAGCCTGGCAAGCAACCGGCGATGATGAGTGGCTCAAGAACGCTCTACCCAAACTGAAAAAAGGAATGGAATATTGTATGAGCCATCCTAAAAGATGGGATAAGGAACATCAATTGGTTAAGAGAACCTTCAGTATAGATACCTGGGACTTTACCTATGGCATACCCGGTGATAATAGGCGCATTGATGAGGGCATGCCCCTGAGCATAATGCACGGAGATAATAGTGGTATGTATTACTCATCCGTTCTTCTCTCCCGGATGTACAAGACAATAGGTGAGGAGAAGGAGGCTAAGAGGTGGGAGGATATAGCTCATCATTTCAAGAAAAGGACGAACGAACTTTGCTGGAATGGCAAATTCTATACCCATCAAATACATCTGAACCACCAAGGGGCTCCGGGAGTGGACGAAAGGGAAATTCTTAGCCTTAGCAATACCTACGATATAAACCGCGGTTTGCCCGACCACCAGCAGGCGGTAAGCATAATAAGGGAATATAAAAGGAGAAGGGAATTAGCGAAGGGGGAATACTTCGCGGAATGGTTCAGCATCCACCCACCATATTCCGTCTTCAAGGCTCACGAGTGGATGAAGCCGGGCACATATATAAATGGAGGGATAGCGGGATTCGTAGCGGGGGAATTGGCTAAGGCAGCTCTCTGGCATGGGGAGGAGGATTACGGAGTTGATGTCTTGAAAAGAGTGGCGGAAAAGGTGAGGGAAGATGGGGAGATAGGCTTTCTCTATACTCCCGATGGTAAAGAGCAAGGTGGTGGTCCAAAGGGTTGGTCTGCCTCAGCGGTGATATCCGCGTTAATAGAGGGATTGGCTGGGATAAAGGACGAGGACAAGCTCCTTAGAAGAGCGCTAATCGCCCCTCGCTGGATTTCGGCAAGTGAAAGGACGGCCAAAGTGCTCGTTCGTTATGGTCCGTCCGATGCCTATCTGGGCTACATCTTCCGCTATAAAGAAGATAAGAATATGATAGAGATGACATTGTTCTCAAGCGAGACAATTCCCCAATTCCACATCCTCCTACCCCCGGGCAAGAATGTAAAGGAGGTCAATGTGAACGGTGGAAAGGTCCCCTTCAAAGAAGAAAAGATAGAGGGGAGCTCTTATTGTGATTTCTCCCTTAATAAGCCTGTTGAACAAATTCGGGTGACGATAAGTTTCGTTGAATAGATAATAATAAAAAGAGGTGTTTAAAGTGAGGAGCCTTTTGCTTCTTTGCCTTTTTGGTCTCGCTTTCGCCCCGATCTCCCTCTACGGAGAAGAGGTAAAAGGACCGGTGGAGATTTACGGTGTTGTTTACGAAAGTGTTGATCCAGGGCCACCCTTTCAAGAAGCGCCCCGACAGTTGGAGGAGTGGGAGGCACCCCCGCCTAAGGAGAAAGAAAAAGTGGCAGGCTTCATTCCCTTCTCTCGCCCCGAACCTTTTGATATAAAACCCTGGAGCCGACCGAAATTGGGGGAGCGGATTGAAAGATTAAATTGCCAACTTGCGCAAGGAGAAATCACCTCGCTCTGGTTTGCCCTCTATGCCCTTGAGCCCCTTTCCTCCTTATCCATAACCTGCCAACCCTTGAGCAAGGGCAAGGTGCCATCAGTTGAGGTTCTGTATGCCCATTTCTGGGCGCAGAGGACGGACTGGCGAGGACGCACTTATTACATCACCCCAGAACTCCTCCTCCCAATGGGAAAGGGTTATGCCTTGTTTCCCTCCAAAGGGGGCACCCTCCTAAGGCGACCCCTTCATATCCCCCAGGGGGAAAGCAGGCTCTTCTGGCTCACTATAAGGTCAGCCGAGACCGCTCAACCTGGGGAGTACCAATTCGTCCTCAAAATACAAGCAAAGGCAAAGCGGGAGTTCACTTTACCCCTCGTCGTTCGTGTCCTCCCCTTTCGCCTCCAAAAACCAGAAGAGAAAAGATGGTTACTCTACCCCGATGTGTGGTGGTGGGGGAGCGCTCCCCAGGAAAAAGTATCGAGGATTCTTCAGGATATAAAGGAGCACGGCATAGATGGTTTCACTGAGCTCCCCTTCGGAAAGATAGATTTGAGCAGGCTGAAGGAGGGAATCGTGGGTTATGACCCTTTCCCCCTACTCAAATTCAACGAGTTTATGAAAAAAGTAGGTATAAAGGGTCCTCATACCATAGGAGCCTGGGTGGAAGGGGAATGTGCCCAAGCCTTGGGATTACAAGTTGACCTCAACAAGGAGTGGCCGGAGGAACTGAAAGAGGGAGTGAGAAAGGTTGCCAAGTGCGTGGTTGACACTCTTAAGCCTTATAAAATAGACTGGCTTTTTTACGGTTGGGACGAGCCTGGTCCGGATAACTTGGCTGCGCTTCAGCAATATCGCTGTTGGTATGAAGGTGGGGCTAAGACATATGTTACTTTCTTCACAAGAGAAACATACGAGGTAGCTGGACAATGGATGACTGCCCCCTGCTTCAGCGTCGGTTTAATAAATAGTCCCGAGACAGCTAAATGGGCGAGGCGTGAATGCGATAGGAGAAAGCAGAAATTCTTCTGGTATGGTTCGGGCTGTTACCTTGGTCAAGAAGGAAGGATGTTCCCCAATCGTTATCTTACCGGTTGGCTTTTTTGGAAGACTAAAGCGGACGCTCAGGTCTCATGGACACTCGTTCGCCCCCATGAGGACCCCTTCAACGACTTTGACGGAATCAAGGCCAACAACTATGAGCCCAAGGACCAATGCATAGTGTATCCCTGGTTCCTTCGTCCTAACGAGAGCGATAGCATAGTAGACATCCTACACACCATACAGTGGGAGGCAATAAGGGAAGGTATCAATGATTATCGTTATGCCTACACTCTAAAAAAGACGGTTGAGGAGTTGAGGAAGGTAGCAGATAGGAAAGAATTGGAAGAGCTTGCGAGGGAAGGAGAGGAGACCCTTCTGATGGTGGAGGAAAGCATCCCTTGGGGCAACGAAGTCGGTGCGAGAGGTTATTCCAATAAGGAGCTTCAAGAGGTAAGGGGAATATTGGCAAAGGAGATAGAGCGTTTAGTTTTAGCCCTTCAGGGGAAGAAGGTTTCCCCCCGGGGAAAAGTAAGGCGAGAGGTAACTCTCAACATTCACATTTTACCTCCAGAAATGGCGGATATATCAAGGGAGGTGCCCCTGCCCGTTCTCTCCATTCCCAAGATGGCTTCCCCTCCGAGGATAGATGGGGAAATTTCCGAGGTAGAATGGAGGGGTGCGGGCATTGCAGATATATTCTATGAGACCCAAATAGGTAAGCCGATGCCACCTCATCTCGCTACCAAAGCCTTCCTCGGCTATGATGATAACGCCCTCTATATAGGTTTCCTCTGCCGGGAGCCCGAGACCGGGAGGATCAAGGCGGAAAATTGGCAGAGGGATAGAGATGGGGTTTGGCAAGACGAAGGAGTAGAAGTTTTCCTTGCCCCTGCTGATGACCCAGCGCGTTATGCTCACTTCATAGTAAATGCAATGGGCTCAATTTACGATGAACTTGTTTTTGACACAAGTTGGAACCCCGATATAGATGTTGCTACGAGGATCGAGGTGGGGAGGTGGAATTGTGAGTTGGCTATCCCCTGGAGCGTTTTGCCCTTCGGCAAAACGCCCCACCTCCGCCTTAACCTCTGCAGAAATCACAATATCATAGGTGAGAGCGTTAATTACTGGGCTTGGTCCCCTACATTCGGCTGGTTCCACAATCCCTCTCGCTTTGGTATAGGGAAACTGACCACTGCTGAGATATTCATCACCAGCATCCTCCCTCCTATGCTCTTTGGAGAGAGCTCCGCGAAAGTGGGTCTCTATAATCGTGGCGAGGAAGGCAAAGAAGTTTTGATAAACGGTGTGAAAATTAACCTATCACCGAACGAGCAGAAGGTGGTGATGATAAAGGTGCCGGGGGAAGTGGGGATGCACACTCATAAACTGAGGTTGAGTTGGGAGGGCGGAGAGGAAGAATGGCAATTCTCCTATGCTATACCTAAGCCATTGAAGATTTTCTCCCCCCTAATTCTGGTGAATGAGCAAGGTTTGGCAAATTTGGCGATTGCCTTGAGCGTTAGTGAAGAAATTAAGAACAAGGGCGGGCTAATCCTGGAGACTGCTGGTAAACGATATCTCCTGCCTTTGAAGGAAGATAGGCAAACCCTTCCCCTTTACTTTCCCTCCCCAACTGAGGAAATCCACCTTTATATCAGGGAAGCCCCCCAGTTTCCCCTTAAAGCTCGTCTTTTTATCCCCACTTCTCCACATCATACCTCCCCTCGTCCCACCTCGCTATCTCCTCCCCTAAAGAGGGAGGGGAGGGGAAATATGTTGCTTCTTCTATTCTCTTTTTGCCCGTTATTAAATCCAAAAGCTCCTCCCCTTTCTGCCTCTGCCACCTCGTAGTTTTCAATATCCGTAAGGATAGATTGCCTCCTTGTTCTATAGCCGACTTCAATATCCCTACGACTTCCTCTATCTCCCTCATAGCAAATCTTCTGCCTCTCCTTGCCAATCGTTGCGTTTGAAGTGAAAGATTTGAAATTTCCCTGTCCCGTCATCTTCCATATCTGTAAGTAGGGGAAGGAAAACTTCGCCTGTCCTTTTATCTATCGCAGGAAAAAGATACTGGATGGGATATTTCCCCAAACTTTTCACAGCCTTTACCCCCTCCCCTTTCCGCCAGACCATCATCTTCAAAGTTCCCCAGAGGAGAGGATGGGGATCTTGAGGATTGAGGCAGAATTCTTGTGGCACTTGAGCCCCTCTTTTTGACATTTCGGGGTAGCCTATGAGGACGGAATAAAGGTGGGCGAGGTAGGAGTGGAAAATATATTCCCAGTAGAGGTCGTCTGGAGTAAACCAGAATAGGATGACCTCAGGCATTTCGGGACGCTGAAGGAAAGAGAGGAAGACGGCGTCCTTCCCCCATTCGCCGAGGTGCTCCTTAAGGACATCTGGCGGGGGAAGAGATACATCTAAAGCCTCTTCGCTTATCTGCGTTCCCTTATAGTCAAAGACTCGCCATTTTTTCTTCGAAGCCCACCAGTTAATCATAAGGAAGTTGCCCGAGTAGTGCCAGTTGTAGACTTGAGATGGGGAGGGATTACCGATGGGGAAAGTGGGATAAGGGGGGATGAGGGAATAGCATTGAGTAAATCGCCTGTGTTTTATTTGGGGATGAGAATGAATGTAAGCTACCCAATACCAGGGGTCAGCCCAAAAGAGATAGGAAGGGAAGTCTTTGGGAGGGAGGCAGAGAAGATATGTGGGGTCGGGAAGCTTTCCGCCTCCCGCTGGGTATGTCAGTTTTCGCCCAGAATAAAGGAGTATTCCCTCCCCGAGGGAGGCGTCTTTCCCCATTGCTTTGGGAAGGTAATCCATCTCGTAGATATATGCCCCGATTTCCCCTTTAGTGGTGATGAAGGGATGGAATAGCCAGATGAAGGATGTTGAACTCATTTTGGGGATAATGGTCTCCTTTTGGAGAGTAGTTCCAAGATACCACTTCGCCTTGTATTCCCAGATGGGCAAGTTTATGATATTGTAAATCCATCTTATCTTCTCCCCGCCAGTTTCTTTTTCTATCCGCCTCACATCCTTTAAGCTCTTTGAGATAGCCAAAAAACGCATTCCCTCGGGGGAAGGAAGGGGTATAATGTAGGGGCCGAAGAAGTCCCAGGAGCGATAGAAGAAGTTGAAGAGGATACTCTCCCCATATGCGTGCCCGATGAATTGCCCCACATAATAGACCTCTCTTTCTGTTTTATACACCACCTCCACATTTAGGAGTTTCCCAAGGGGCGAGTCCTTGATTTTCGTATCGGGGTATTCATAAAGGTAGATGTTGGTATCGTTTTTATAAGGAAGAAGGACAAGGAGGGAGGGAAGCGGATCAAGAGTATAATGCTCCCCATAGGTGAATTCATAGCGCCAAAAAAGGTAGGGGTTGCCTATATATTCCCTTTCATCCCTCCCCAAGTTCGTTATTTTCCTCTCCCCTTGGTAGGAGTATTCGCCAGTTTTAGGATAGGTGATGAGGGTAGCCTTGGGGCCTTCGCAAACCATCTTCCCTGAGGAATTGAGCCTCCATATTTCCCTTCCTCCCTCCTCAAGGAGGTTGACCTCAACGGAGTAGCGTCCTTTGTTTCCGAATGTGTAATAGTCGTAGGGAGGCAAACCTGTATAAGGGACAACACCAAAACGGCTATGCCAGAGTTCCGTTTCAAATTTATACTTTATGGGGTTTACCCGGGGTTCGTATGTCTCTATAGGCTCTCCAGGGTAGTGGGGATGGGGGCAGAGTGCTGTCGTAATATAGGTTTGTAGGACAAGTCCTGCTCCCTGCGAATTGGATTCAGAGCGGAAAGTAAAATACACTCCGCTCCGCTTTCCCGCCTCGTGAGCCCATTCCTCAACGAAGATATAGCGAGGTGCGTAGATGTAGTATATCATATCTCAAAGAGGAAAAGTTTCCCCAAGTTATCCACCTCCTCATCCTCTCTCTTATGGAAATCTCTCAGCCAACTGGCATAGCGGAGGAAGGTTACGAGGAGTGACTTCAACAAGTTCGTATCTTTTGAGGAGACCTCTCCCTCTTCCTCAATTATACGGCGGATTCTTCTCTCCAACTTTTCCAATATTTCATTCGTGGAGAGGAAGTGGGCAAGGACATTTTCCACGAAATCGGGTCCCTCCCTAAGAGTTATCTTCTCCAAAGATTTCTTAGAGGAGTGAGAAATGTCTAACTGGGGGTTGAAATGCTTTTGAAAATGCGTTTTGAGGTTTTTAAAAGTGATATGGCGTTCATCAAGGGAATGGGCAGCTGCGAGGACCCATTCAAGGTTTCTATTACAGGAAAGGTAATAGAGCTCATACTGCCAACGATGGGGGGAAGAGCAGACGGGACATTTGGGGCTTGCCTTAACTGGCAAATATTTTTGCACTTCTCTAATCCTCTCCGTAGACCTTCCCTCTGAGAATTGGCAGATTTCATATCTTTTGAGGAGCGTTTCAAGGACGAGGGCAAAGATGGCGCAAATCTCGTATCTCCTCAGTTTCCGCTTATTGAGTAAGCGAGTGATTAGAGGGTATTTATCCTTATCAATCACATAATTCCTCCTTTT
>CALITO010000012.1 GCA_938041455.1 uncultured bacterium
CTATTTTGTGAAGCCTCGCCGTCTCCCTCATCTTCCTCACCGCCGATTGAAAGGACTTCTGAACAGCCCGAAAATATACACCCCTCTCCCTCGCTATCTCCCTCAAGGATAAACCCCTTAAATACATCTCCATAACCTCCCTCTGCACCTCGCTCAAAGGAGTGAGTGATAAAATCCTCCTCACCAGCCTCCCCGCCCTCTCCCGCTCCCTCGCTACCTCCTCCCTCTCCCTCTCCCCCTCCACTAATACCAAAGTATATTCCCTCATCATCCCTAACTCCCTCCTCTCCTTCTTCCTCAACCAAGCTTCACTTACGAACTTCTTCATCTATATAACCTCCTTGTTGCTTTTTTACTTAATTATAGCAATAAGCAACAAAAAGGCAAATAAGGGTAATCGGAAAAACAAAGATACTGCTTTATTTAATGAAAGCCAATGCTCGTCCTTGATGAACTCTTCGAACTCTTGAAGAGGGAATTGAACCCCTTCCTCCAAGAAAAAGGACTACCCCCTTTGAAGAGATTCTCACTCCAGCCCCTCACCTCCGATATCCTCCCCTCCTTGAACCTCGCCCTTAAGGAGACAAGCCTGGCGGAGGAGTTCCCCTCTCCTAAAGGGAAAGTTTGGCGAGGAACTTTCCAAATCTCCCTCCTCCTTAAGGAGGGAGAAGAGAATGATCAACTCCTGGGCTCTTACATAGAGGCGATTAGGGAGTTCTTGGAGGGAAGAGAGATACCCTCTATCTTTAAGGGCAACTTGCTGAAAATCTCACCCCTTCCCCTTAAGAAACCCCTCCATAGAGGGGTAAGCATAGAATATGAGGTCCTATACCTTCCTTAGGAGGTGTTTGTTATGCCTTTGAGGCTTTTGGGAAAGGATGTGACCCTTCTACAGGCGGGGACGAACAACATCGTGGCGCTCTACGAGAAGGCAATTATAGAAATGGAGAGCGAGTTGGTGAATGTCTCTGCTATAAAGGATGAATGGTTCCTCTATGCGGTAAACAGGAAAGGATGGAGGATGAGGTTGTTGAAGTTATTGGAATCCGCTCCCGGCTTTCTCTCCCTTCTTCAGGGGGCGAGCGAGACCTCGCCATTGGTGGTGCAATGCGAGATAACGATACCGGGAGAAACTCCCACCATCTGGAGTTTCTCTGGGGAAGGTGTGCCCGCGGGCGCCTCCCTTGATATGCAGGAGATATTGAGGGAGGAATTGGTCCTCCAGGGATTGGGCGCTCCCACTATTTCATAGATGGGGAGGGAAAGAATATGAAAAAATGGAAGGAAAGGGAAACGAAGGAAGAGGAATTAGTATATGAGGGGGCGAAGTTCAGGCTGAGGGAGATAAGGAGCGCTGCCGATATAGCGAGGCTGTTTCAGAAGACACGCCTTTATTCGGAGGGCTTAAGGAGGTTCCGCCTCCCCAACGGGGAGGAGATAGAACTACCCTCAGACCTCGCCATAGCCTGCCTTTGGGTGGAAGCCTGCCTCGTTGAGCCAAAGATGAACTTCGAGGAACTGGTGGAAATGTCCCTTCATAGCGGACCCCTTATATTCCTGCTCCTGGAAAAAGCACTGGAAATCTCGGGAATGTTGGGCTGGGGAGAGGATTTTTTCTCGGAGAGTGGGGAGGGGTATGGAAAGAAATAGTGCGAAGTTGCCTCCTTTTGACCGGCAGGCATCCCGAGGAAATGGACATCTCCTTAACAAGCCTTTGGGAAATACTCTCCTTAGCAAAGGAGATAGGGGATGAGGACCTACCCATTTAGCCTGAGAAGATTGCTCCTCGCCATCACCGCCCTCCATTCCAAGACAAAATATCTGCCAAACACCAATAGATTAGCATCTTTAGATAAGACCTTTAGAAGTAGGGAGGTTAAGAGGATTAACCCTCGTCATCTTCCCTTGAAGGCGCCTGTTCTAACTATCTCTCCCCTCCGCCTCCAGAGCAAGATAAAGCCAATTTCTCCCTTAACCTCCCCTTTTAGGAACTTCCCCTCCTTAAAGATAAGGAGATCTAATCCGGTTGTGGGAAAGGAGGTAAAGCCCGCTATTTTCGTCCAACCCTCCGCTTTGGATAAGAAGTTTCATATAAAGAAGGTGAAAGCCCTTCAAATGGATAATCCCGCCGGTAAGCCGAGGGTAGGAGGAAGGTTTTCGCTTTCTTCCCCTAACTTCTCCTCTATTTCAAAGAAGGAAAAGGATATCTTCTCCGCTTTCCTAATTTCTCTGAAGAGGAAAATGGGTGTGTAAATGGCGCTCGGCATATCATCTGATAAATACAATCCCGCAGTAAATGAGACTTATACCATAACCATTACCCCTCCCCAAGGCGGGGCATTCCACCACCATGTCACCCTCTACGAAAGCCCTGACAACGGGCAAACTTGGAACTCCATCCAAACTTGGCAGACTCTTGGCTCTTCCACTCCTCTCCACAAACAACTATCCAAATCCACAGCGGGCTCATATCAATACAAGGCGATAGACTACTATATTGATAACTCCATAGCGGACCAATCTGGTATCATCACCGTCACGGTAGGAGGGACGCAGACATCACTTGACCTTGTTTGTAATCCCAATCCAGTGATAGCAGACCCTCCCAGTGAGGGGGTGGTCACCTGCACCGCAACTTTGACATCTGGCGGTTCGGGGCTTTCTGGCAAAACCATCTACTTCTATGTCCGCGAGGGCTCACCATCGGGAGAAACGCTCTACCAGACGAGTCAAACGACGAATGAGAACGGGGTGGCGAATGTCCCACTCGCCCCCTCTCTTTGGAACTCCACCCATTGGGACCCTTATATCGTTGCGGAGTTTCAAGGGGATAGCACCTATGGACCCTCTTCGGATAACGAACAAGTCAAGTGGTATAGGACAACTGGCACGCTTTCTCTCTCCTGCCCCTCGGAGGTTCAGGCGGGCGTCCAGTTCCAACTAACCGCCCAACTACAGGCGGGTTCGGGTGAAGATGTGTTTACTAAACTTATTGAACTATACCGCGGGGGAGTGAAGGTAACGGAGGCTTATACCTCTTATCAAGGTATTCCCGCAACTGGCATTGCTTATTTCTACCAGACGCTCCAACAGGGGCAATACACATTCCAGGCGAAGTTCGGGGGCGAAGTTGGACATATCGCTCCCTGTCAATCCACAGGGAAGACGGTCACCGCAACGGGCACAGGAGGGCTTTCCTTAACTGCTACCCCTGGCTCATCTCAAATCACCTATAACTGGTCAAAATACGAGGGGGCGAACTTCCACCATTATCGCTTGAAAATCGGCACATCATCGGGAGGCTCGGATGTTGCCAACCTCACATTCACAGATATCAATCAAACTTCCTATGTAAAAACGGGGCTCACAAACGGCGTCCCCTATTATGCGACCGTCTACGCTGAAGATAGCGCCAATAACATCCTCGCTCAATCGGAAGAGGTCATCGCTACCCCTCAAGCAACAGCTTACACGGAAAGGGCAGGCACGGCGCAAAGCCAAAAGATCGCCCTCACAAGGGCAGTATCGGGGGAGATCATATCCGCCACAACTTGGAACCAAGATGAGGAGAAGATAGAGAACTTCACAGGTAAGGTCTTCCTCGGGGCGGTCTCCATTCCCGCAAATGTCAAGGATGTGAAGGTCAACTTGCCACAGGGCGTCCCCACCGCTTTCAAGATCTTGGGGATATTGGAGAGCCCCATCCCCACCGCCTTCTCAATAGAGGATGTGACCTCTACCAGTTTCAAACTTCATCTCGCTACTGCCCTCCCCTATTCCTCAATCTTCCACTACATCCTGTGGGAGGTGAACTGATATGGCGGTATATCCCCGGCGAAATTTGAAGAGAATCCTCATCGACCCAGGGCACGGCGGAGAGGATCCGGGAGCAATTGGACCTGGGGGCGAGAGGGAAAAGGAACTTAATTGGCGATATTCACTTACATTGAAGTGGCTGTTGGAGAAAATGGGCTATGAGGTTGGGCTGACCCGCTGGGGTGATGTGAATGTCCCTTTGGGATGGCGCGGGAAGTTGGCGAGGGGCTATGACATTTTCCTCTCCCTCCACTTCAACGCTGGAGGGGAGGAGGCGGAAGGAGCGGAAGTTTGGTATCACGAGGGAAGTAGGAAAGGAAAGCAACTCGCTATGTGGGTGGATATAGAACTTAAAAAGTTAGGGAAGACAAGGGGCGTCAAGAAGGATACAAATCGCTACCGCAGGGGCTTCTGCGTCTTGCGAGTGGCGGAGGGGCAAGGGGTTCCCTCCGCCCTACTGGAGGTGGACTTCGTCTCCAACCCAAAGGTGGAAAAGAAGGTCAAAGCCGAGGAGGAGAGGATGAGGAGAATGCAAGCGGTAGCAAATGGTATAGATAAATTCCTGAAAGGAGGCTGATAAAATGACCTTTGAGAGCATAAAAGATAGCGGAAGGATAGTGGGCTTATCGGGTAGCCGATGTGTTTATAAGTCCTATTACATCCAGATAGCGGAGAACACCGACTGGTATTCCGATATTATAGACACGGAGGGATTAACGCTCTTCAATGTATTCATCTTCAATTACTCCTCCAGTCCAGCTGCGCTCGCTTCGGCGACTGTCCAGTTTTCCAATTCCCCTACATTTGCTACCCCTCCTATTCCAGCTTACAGATCGTTTACCGCACCAGCTGTGGGTAGCGCGCAAGCGACATCTACCCCCGAAGGCACAAAAGCACGCTATATGCGGGTCTATGTTAAGTCAGGGGCGACCGCGGGCACATATACTATTGCGGTGTATGTTGTAGTTAATCCTTAATAAAAAGGAGTGAGAGGCTAATGGTATGCGTTGTTTGCGAAAAAGAAATAGATGTCAAACAGGGCTACATCGTTGAGGGAGGGACGGATGAAGGAGGTAAGCCCTTGGAGGGGGCGAAATGCTACCATCTGGAATGCTATGAGGAAATCATAAGGGAGAAAATCGCTTCCCAAAAGGTAAGGTGATAAGATGATGGAAACTTTGAAGCCACTTTTGGATTATGGAGCGCTCGGGGCTATCGTTGCGGTATTCCTCTACTATGGGATAAAGACGCTCAACGCCCTTATCCCAGCCCTCCTCGCTGAATTTAAAAAGCACAACAAAATTCTCAAATTCATCCTCCAATCCCTCGTTGAGGCCCTGCCCAGAGGGGCAAAACGAAGGCTTCTTGAGGAATACCTTCAAGAGTTCGCCGAGGAGGAGCCCAAAGGAGCGGAGTTAGCGGATAGCGAGGTGGATGAATAGAAGGAAGGAGGTGATAAAATGACCGAAGCCATCCTCATAGGCATATGTGGCATTTGTATTGCCGGCATAGGATATCTTTTAAAGAAAGCGAAGGTGAAAGGCGAGATGACAGAGTTAATCACATCAGCGCTTGAACGCTTCGTTATGGAGCGGGCGATTAACGCCGCGGAAGCTTGGGCAGAGAAACTGGAGAAGAAGATAGGCGAGAAGATAAAGGGCTCGGAGAAGATGAAGAAGGCAATTGAACTGGTCAAGTCAGCGAAGGAGAACTTGGAGAAGTTGGGAATAAAACTGGATATCTCCCTCGAAGAGGAGGTGTTAAAGGAGAAAATCCAAGCGGTGTTTGATAAAATAAAGGAGGAGTTGCACCACCCCTGATGGTCTCTGGCTTTGGAGAGAAAAAGGGATACTTATACTTGCTATCCTTACCAATTTGCCTTCCTTTTCCTACGGGATAGGTTCACGATCACGGTGAAGGCGCGCCAGGTGGGGTTCTCCTATGCCTTCGCTATGCGGGGGCTCTATCGGGCGTTGGATAGCCCCAACTATTCTGCCCTCTACCTCTCTCTGAACCAAAGGGATGCGGAGGAGAAGATCCGCTATGCGCGCCTGCTTTACCATTCCCTCCCAAAGGAGAAGCGGAAGGTCCGCCTTGTGAGGGATAGCCTCCAAGAGATAGCCTTCTCCAACGGCTCCCGACTTCTATCCCTCCCCTGCTCGGCGGGGTTGCGGGGCAAATCGGGGCACCTCTTCCTCGATGAGTTCGCCCATTTTAGAGAAGACGAGGAGATCTTCATCGCCGCTTTGCCCCTCGCCTCCAGAGGCTATGAAGTCCACATCGCCTCCACTCCCCTGGGAAAGAGAGGGCTCTTCTATGAGATATATACTAATGAGGAGAAGTATTCCCAGTATAGGCGGTTCAGAATTCCCTGGTGGCATTGCCCCGTCTTCGTAACTGATCTCCAGAGGGCAATGGAGGAGGCGGAGAAGTTCACCACTGAGGAGAGGGTGGAGCGGTTCGGCACGCCTGCCCTAAAGGAGATCTTTTATACTTTCCCCACAATTGAGGGGTTCCAACAGGAATATGAATGCTCATTCATCTCCGATGAGGGGGCATTCTTCCCCTATGATACCATTCTTAAAGCTGTCTCGGACGAACTTCCCCTCGTCCCCGCGGGAGCGAAAACTGGCTACTTCTATCTTGGGGTTGATATAGGACGAACGAGGGATGCGACGGCTATCGCCCTTGTCTTCCAGCCCTTCTCGGGCTTCTCCCACCTCGTCAATTTGGAGATCCTATATAAGTTGCCCTTTAACGAGGCGTTCCAGAGGGTGGATAACCTAATCAAGTTATATCGCCCCTTAAAGGTCTACATAGATAGGACGGGGATGGGTATGCCACTTGCTGAGGAGTTGGAGAGGCGTTGGGGCAAGGTAGTTGAGGGGGTGTATTTTGGGACGCAGAATAAGGAGGCAATGATGACCAACCTTCGGAGCTTGATGGAGAGGGGCGATTTGAGGATACCTCGTCACTCCGAGCTCATTTTACAACTTCATGGAATAGAGAGGGGCAGTTATTCTGGACGGGGGCACGATGACGCCGCTTGGGCGCTGGCGTTGGCTTGTGCTGGGCTACGGGGGAGAGGTTCAATTGAAGTAGCGGGAGGCGAAAGTCTCTTTAAGGACTTCTCTCTTTAGGTCCAGGGGAAGAAGGGGACAGGATTATTAGTGAGGCAGGCGTAAATAGTGAAGAAAAACCCCATAGTGAATTCTCCGAAAATCATTCCCAGAAAGAACATCCTCGCCCTGCGGTAGAGCCTCATTCCTCCCGCCATCAAAATCACGCTCTTCAAAATCCAGGCAACCAAGATGGGGAACCAGAAGACGATTAGACCCCAGGATGTGGACATAGCGTAGCCTAAGGGGTGGAA